>JBBISK010000024.1:0-17735 GCA_037441295.1 Candidatus Aminicenantota bacterium
CGGAATGCCCCGCTTTTCGGCATTGGCCAGGAACATGGCGAAGATCCAGGCCGCCGGAGCATTGATGGTCATGGAAGTCGAGACGTCCTCCAGGGGGATACCCTGGAACAGTCGCTCCATGTCGTCGGCCGTGTCCACGGCCACTCCCGTTTTCCCGACCTCGCCGACGGAAATGGGGTGGTCCGAATCCCGGCCGTAGAGGGTCGGGTTGTCAAAGGCCACCGACAGGCCCGTTTGCCCCCGGGCCAGGAGGAACTTGTAGCGCTCGTTCGTCTGTTCGGGCGTGCCCATCCCGGAGAACTGCCGCATCGTCCAGAGCTTCCCCCGGTACATGGACGGGTGGATCCCCCGGGTATAGGGGTATTCGCCGGGATAGCCGAGCAAGGCCTCGACGTCGAGATGGGCCAGGTCATCCGGCGTATAGAGCGGCTGGAGGGGACGACCCGAGAGCGAAGTGAAATCGGCCTCTCGCAACTCGGATTCCCGGTAGCTGGCTTCCCATTTGTTCTTGTCTGTCCTATTCATGGCCGGCCTTTCTCCGGGCGAGGCTGATCCGGATGGAGGAGCTGACCTCCCGGATATAGGGATAAGGCGACCCGTTTTCGCCGACGAGCCGTTCGGAGACGGCCCGGATGTCGCTGTCGGCCTCCGCCAGGGCCGAGAATTCTTGCCACAGGTGTTGTTGGATGGCCTGCCGGATCTCCCGCTCCATCCTGGCGCGCCTGTTTTCCCGATGCCGGCCCGATTCGACGAGGTTCAGGGCCTGCCTCTCGAGTTCGGCTTGGACCTCGTCCAGGCCTTTGCCCTTGAGGGCCGAGGCCGTCAGGACGGAGGGCGCGGGCTGGGCTTCCTGCCGCGTGCTGATCTCGAAGAGGAACTTCAGGGACTCCACCAGGGCTTCGGTCCCGGGCAGGTCGGACTTGTTCACGAGAAAGACGTCCGCGATCTCGAGGATGCCGGCCTTGAGGGCCTGGATGACATCTCCGGTCCCGGGCTGGAGAACGAGGAGAACGATGTCCGTGCAGTCCAGGATGTCCAGCTCGGCCTGGCCGACGCCCACGGTCTCGATCAGGATCCGGTCCATGCCGAAGGCGTCGAAGACGTCGGCCGCGTAGGGAGCGCATGGGGACAAGCCGCCGTGGCCGTCGCGCGAGGCGAGCGAGCGAATGAAGATGCGCGGGTCGCCGGTCAGGCTCTGCATCCGGACACGGTCCCCGAGGAAGGCCCCGCCGGTGAAGGGGCTGGACGGGTCGACGGCGATGATCCCGACGGACTGTCCTGCGTCGGCGGACCGGCGGGCCAGTGCGGCCGTGACCGTACTCTTGCCGACGCCGGGAGGGCCCGTGATGCCGATCCTGATGGCCCCCTTTTGACGGGGGCACAGCCTGTCGCGGATGTCGGGGACAAGTTCGGGGTGGTTCTCGAGGATCGTGATCAGGCGGGCGCAGGCCCGCCGGCTGCCCTGGAAGAACTCGGCCCACAGCCCCGGCTCGATGGAGGGCCGGGCTTGGGCCGCGGAGGTCGAAACCGCCTTCCTCTTGGGCTCAAGAATCATTTTTTCCCTGGGGCTGCGTGAAGAACGCCAAGACTATATCGCCGCCCCGCACGGCTGTCAAGGCGAGCAGCGCCCCGGCGAGGGCCGGGCAGGGGACGGTCAACCTTCCATGGTGATCTCGGGCATATCGAACCAGTAGCCGTTGCCGGCGACCGCGTTCATCTCGGCCTGGACGATGGCCTGGTGGCCCTGCTCGATCTCGACGAACCGCTCGAAGAGGGGGCGCCCTTCGGGCGGGAGTTCCTTGACGACCTTGGCGTAGAACGCGCTCGTTTCGACCTCGACGTCCAGGGCCCTCTTGAGAAGCCGCATCTCCGCCTCCGGGGCCGCGGAGGCGACCCGGGTCTTGAGGGTCCGCACGCCCTCCTCGATGCGGTCGCGCGAGGGCACGACGGTCCGGAGCGCCGCGGCTGTCACGCGGCCCGTGGATCTCCACTCCTCCAGCCTGGCCACGAGGTAGGCGACATGCTGCTCCTCCTCCTTGACCAGGGTGCCGAAGATCTTGCGGCCGGACGGGTCGGCGCTCGCCCGGGCCGCCTCCTCGTAGACTTGGACGACCCGCTTCTCGTACGCGATGGCCGTCTGGATGGCTTCTTCGATGGTCACGGTCCCTCCCTTCCCTCTCAGTTTTCCGGCGACGGGCCCGCCGGCGGCCGTGGTCCTTTCGTGCGGCATCCAGCGGATAAAATATAGAAAAGGCGAAAACGTTGTCAGCGGCAATTTCAAGATCAGCGGCAGCGCTGCCAGTCCGACTCGCTGAACAAGCGGTCCAGCTCCTTCCAAAGGTCCTTGACGTTGCAGCTCATGACGATCAGGTCCTGCGACTCGCCCTGGAGGTCCTTGACGAAGTCGGGGATGAAGGACTCTTCGCGGAAGCCAAGGCGCCGGAAGATCTTCTGGGCCCCGAGCTGAGGCCGCATCATCTTGGCGACGATGGTCTCCAGGCCGTTCTGGACGGCGACGAAATAGAGCTCGCGGATCATGATGGCGCCCAGACCCCGGTGCTGGAAGGGACGGGCGATGATGACCCGGAGCTCGCCTTGATGCTTGCTCCAGCCCTCGCCCGAGAGCTCGAGGGCGCCGCTGCCGACGATGACGCCGCCGTGGGAGGCGGCGATGCGGATGTCGTCCCCGGTCTCGACCCGGCGGAGCCTCTTGGCCACGACCTTCCGGTCGGTGACGTCAAATTTGAGGTAGGTCCGGTCCTCCAGCGGGAGCGCCGCATAGAAGTCCATGAGCTGGTCGATGTCGGCCGGCCCGATCCGGCGGATGGCGACCTCGGTCCCGTCCTTGAGTTTTTCGTTCTTGTCCATGTGTGGCGTCGTCCCCTCGAGCGAAAAATCGTCCTCCATCCGTTACCACTATATGAACCGGAAAAACGATTGTCAAGCCGCGGCGCCCCGCACGGACCGAGCGGGCCTGAATGGGCGCAGCCGCTCGCCGCACCTGCGATTGACAGCATTCCTCAAGGGGTGTTATTTTGAGAACGGCGGGACCCATGGCATCACGGGGACTTTTTCGACGTTTTCTCGACCTGTCCCTCCGCCTCAAGCTCATCCTGAGCTTCCTCGCCGTGATCACGATCGGAGGGATCGTTTCCCTCTTCCTGGGGACGAGGCTCGAGCACGCGACGATCATGTCCCTGGCCGAGGACAAAGTCCGGCACGACCTGGCCTCGGCCTGGATGGTCTATAACGAGAAATTGAACGGCATCCGCGATATCGTCTGGCTCAGCGCTCATCGGAAGCTCCTCATCGCGGCTCTCCAGTCCGGCCATTACGAAGGCGTTGCCGCCGAGCTCGAGGCCACCCGGCGTCAATTCGGCCTGGACATCCTGACCGTTACGGACGGCCGCGGCCGCGTCGTTGTTCGCACCCGCCACGCCGATGTCTCGGGCGACGACGAGTCCGGCGATCCGTTCGTCGCCCAAGCCCTGGAGCGGCGGGCCATGTCCGGAACTGCGATCGTCTCCCGCGCCGAGCTCCTCAAGGAGGGCTCCGACCTGGCCGAGCGCGCCTCTTTCCGGTTCATCCCGACGCCCAGGGCCGCCGAGCGCGCCGAGGATCACGAGGAGAAAGGCATGATGCTGAAGTCGGCCTCGCCCATCGAGGACGGGAGCGGCGGGCTCCTCGGCGTTCTCTACGCCGGACTCCTTTTCAATCGGAATTACGAGCTCGTCGATCAGGTCAAGGACATCGTCTTCAAGGGCGAGAAATACAACGGCCACGATATCGGCACGGCGACCCTGTTCCAGGATGACCTGCGGATCTCGACGAACGTCCTGGACGACAAAGGCCAACGGGCCATAGGGACCCGCGTCTCACGCGAGGTCAAAGAGCTCGTGCTCGGCCGCGGCAACGCCTATGTCGGCCGGGCCTTCGTTGTCACGGCCGAGTACATCACCGCCTACGAACCCATCCGGGACGTCGGCGGGCGGACGATCGGCATGCTCTACGTTGGCATGCTGGAAAAGCCCTACATCGACCTCCGCAACCGGGTCATGGCCACCTTCGCCGGTCTGGCCGGCCTGTGCACGCTCTTTCTGATCGGCCTGCTTGCCTTTCTCGCCCGGCAGATCACCCGGCCCCTAGCCGCCATGGTTGAGGCCACGGACAGGATCGCCCGGGGCGACCTCGGCCACCGCGTCGCGCTCGAGGGGCGGGATGAGATCGGCCAGCTGGCCGACTCCTTCAATCGGATGACCCAGGACCTCTACGCCGCGCACGAGGACCTGACCCAATGGGGCCGGACGCTCGAACGGAGGGTCGAGGAGCGGACGCGGCAGCTCCGCGAGGCGCAGGACCAGCTCATCCAATCGGAGAAGCTGGGCTCGCTCGGCAAGATGGCGGCCGGCGTCGCCCACGAGATCAACAACCCCCTGACGACCATCCTCCTCAACACCCACCTCCTGCTCGAGACTCGCAACGAGGGCGACGGGGAGCGGGAGCCGCTAACACTCATCGCCGACGAAGCCTCGCGCGCCGCGCAGATCGTCAGCGGGCTGCTCGATTTCGCCCGACAGACGCCTGCCCAGGAGGTCCGCGCCGACATCAACGGCCTCATCGAGCGCGCCATCCAGCTCCAGGAACGGCAGGCCGCGATCCGGAACGTCCGCATCGAGAAGGACCTCGACCAGGCTCTGCCGCCGGTCAACCTCGACCGGAACAAGATCCAGCAGGTTTTCGCGAACCTGATCATGAACGCCCGCGAGGCCATGCCCGAGGGGGGGACGCTGGCCGTCACGAGCCGCATGAGCCGCGACGGCACGGCCATCGAGGTCGTCTTCGCCGATACGGGCGTCGGCATTCCCGAGGAGAATATCCCCAAGATCTTTGATCCGTTCTTCACGACCAAGTCCTTCGGCACGGGACTGGGTCTGGCCATCAGCTATGGGATCGTCCAGCATCGCGGCGGGACGATCGAGGTCCAGAGCGAGCTCGGGCGAGGGTCGGCCTTCACGGTCCGAATCCCCCTCGCGGGCACCGCAAGAGAGATTCCAGGAAGGGAGGTCAAAAGATGACGGACACGGAAAAGAAGAAGATCCTCGTTGTCGACGACGAAGAGACGGTCTGCCGGAGCATCCGCAAGGCGCTCATGCGCGATGACTATGAGATCGACATGAGCCTGAGCGGGGAAGAGGCCCTCAAGATGGAGGGCGCGAAAGACTACGACGTCATCGTCGTCGACCTCATGATGCCCGGTCTCGACGGCATGGACCTGCTCAAGTCGCTCAAGGCCGCCAATCCCGAGGTCCAGGTCGTCATGATCACGGGCTATCCGACGATGAAGAACACGCTCCAGGCCCTGCAGATGGGAGCCTTTGACTTCTTGCCGAAGCCGTTCCTGCCGTACGACTTGCGCAATCTCGTCGCCCGCGCCTTGGCCGCACGAAGCTCGGACAAGGATGGGTCAGGAACGCCGGGATAAGACTTCCCGGAGCGCCGCCCCGATCTCGGCCGGGCTGACGGCTACGCTGGCCCCTGCGGCCTCGAGGGCATCCATCTTTTCCCTGGCCGTGCCCTTGCCGCCGGCGATGATGGCCCCGGCGTGCCCCATCCTCCTTCCGGGCGGGGCAGTCTGCCCGGCGATGAAGCCGACGACGGGCTTGGGGAATTCCTTTCTGATATAGGCGGCCGCCTCCTCCTCGGCCGTGCCGCCGATCTCCCCGATGAGGATGACGGCCTCGGTCTCGGGGTCGTCCTTGAACAGGCGGAGGAGGTCGACGAACTTTAGCCCGACGATTGGGTCGCCACCGATCCCAACGGCCGTCGACTGGCCCAAGCCCTCTCGGCTGACCTGCTGGACGGCCTCGTAGGTCAGGGTCCCGGACCGCGAGATGATGCCGACGGAGCCGCGGCTGTGGATGGGACCGGGCATGATCCCGACCTTGGACTTCCCCGGGGAAATGATGCCCGGGGTGTTCGGCCCGATGAGGGCCGTGGACGAATCCCGCAGGAAGGCCTTGACCTTGATCATGTCCCGGGTCGGGATCCCCTCCGTGATGCAGACGACGAGCCGCACGCCCGCCGCGGCCGCTTCCATGATCGCGTCGGCGGCGGCGAAGGGGGGGACGAAGATGGCCGCCGTGTCCGCGCCTTCAGACCGGACGGCCTCGGCCACGGTGTTGAAGACCGGCACGCCGAGGTGGGTCTCTCCGCCCTTGCCCGGGGTCACGCCGGCCACGACGCGCGTCCCGTATTCCCTCATGCGTTGCGCATGGAAGGTCCCCTCGCTCCCGGTGATGCCCTGAACGACGACCCGCGTTCTTTCATCGATAAGAATGCTCATGACCCTCTCCTCGCTCCTATCTCAACCGACCAGGGACACGATCCTGGCCGCGGCGTCCTTCATGCCGTCCGCGGCGTAGAAAGCCAGTCCGGATTCCCGGAGGATGGCCTTGCCCTGGTCGACGTTCGTCCCCTCCAAGCGGATGACGACCGGGATGCTCGTCCCGAGCGCCCGGGCCGCCTTGACCACGCCGTTGGCGATGAGGTCGCAGCGGACGATGCCGCCGAAG
This sequence comes from Candidatus Aminicenantota bacterium, assembly GCA_037441295.1. Taxonomy (GTDB): domain Bacteria; phylum Acidobacteriota; class Aminicenantia; order Aminicenantales; family Saccharicenantaceae; genus DATKJS01. Next base: position 6,573 of record JBBISK010000024.1, read on the forward strand.
ATGTTGATGAGGGCCCCCTTGACCTCCGGGTCGGAGACGAGGATGCGGAAGGCGTTGGTCACGGCCTCCTCGGTGACCCCGCCGCCCACGTCCAGGAAGTTGGCGGGCCTCCCGCCGGCGTACTTGATGATGTCCATCGTGGCCATGGCCAGGCCGGCCCCGTTGACCATGCAGCCGACGTTGCCGTCGAGCTTGATGTAGTTGAGGTTGAACTTCGAGGCCTCGACCTCGAGCGGGGACTCCTCGGCGAGGTCGCGCATGGCCCGCACCTCGGGCTGGCGGGCGAGGGCGTTGTCGTCGAAGTTCATCTTGGCGTCGAGGGCCAGGACGTCGCCCTGCCGGGTCACGAGCAAAGGGTTGATCTCGGCCAGGGAGGCGTCCGTGGCCGAGAAGGCTCCGGCCAGGCCCAGGATGAAGGCCACGGCCTTCTTGTGCGTGTCCCCGGCCAGCCCGAGGCGGAAGGCCAGCGAGCGGGCTTGGAAGGCCTGGAGCCCGACCGCGGGGTGGATGTGCTCTTTGAAGATCGCCTCGGGGCGCTCGGCGGCGACCTTCTCGATCTCGACGCCGCCCTCGGTCGAGGCCATGACGACTCCGGATTCCGCGGCCCGGTCGATGACCAGGCCCAGGTAGAGCTCCCGCTCGATATCCAGGGCCTCCTCGACGAGGAGCCGCTGGACCCGCCTGCCCTCGGGACCGGTCTGGGGCGTCACGAGGGTCATGCCGATCATCTGGCCGGCCAGTCGCTCGGCCTCGTCGGGCGACGCGGCCAACTTGATGCCTCCGCCCTTGCCGCGGCCCCCGGCGTGGATCTGGGCCTTGAGCACGACGCGCGACCCGAGCTTGGCGGCCGCGGCCCGGGCCTCGGCCGGCGTCTCGGCCAGCTCCCCGCGCGGCACCCGCACGCCGTGGCGCGCCAGGATCTGCTTGGCTTGATACTCGTGGATCTTCATCGCTCCGCTCCTTCCGATAGGGAATGATGAGGCCTGTCCGCTGCGGAACGGGAGCGCGAAAACGATGTCACGGCCGTTCGGAGAGCGTCCGGGCGCTCCGGGCCTCCCGTTTATAGCAAAGGAATCGGGGGTTGTCAAACGACGTCCCCGGCGGCGATTTGACGGCCCGCGGGGAATTTGATATTTTTAATTACTTGCGAGGACCAACGAGCGATGAGACACGACGGCGGAACGCCGAGGCCGGCGGCCAGGGAAGGCGCCCGGCGAGTAAAGACCTTGACAGTCGGCTTGGAATTTTATATGACGATTGGTCTACACGGCCGTAAGATCGTCCTGGACAGATATTGAGAATGAGTTTTTTGCCGAGGGCCAACGAACACACGCCAGTCCTCGGCGCGAGCCCCGACGTCGGCAATGACACACGTCATCTTCATTATAATCATGGCTTCATCCCCGCGCCCGCGCCGCTGGTCCGGCCCGCTTTCATGAGCCGTGGCATCCAGAGGACGGGGCGGGCCGTCCGCCTCCACTCTGCCCGGGAAAGGACGATCCATGTCTAAGCCGAAATTCGCGCTCTACTGGGCGGCCAGCTGCGGCGGGTGCGAGATCGCCTTCCTCGACATCCGCGAGAAGCTCCTCGACTTCGACGCCGCGGCGGAGCTCGTCTTCTGCCCCTGCGTCATGGACGCGAAGTACAAGGACGTCGAGGGGATGGCCGATGGGGAGATCGACGTCACCCTGTTCAACGGGGGGATCCGCAACGAGGAGAACCTCCACATCGCCAAGCTCCTCCGGCAGAAATCCAAGGTCCTCGTCGCCTTCGGCTCGTGCGCTTACGAAGGATGCATTCCCGGACTGGCCAACCTGACGACCAAGGAAGAGATCCTGGACTATGTATACCGCCAGTCGCCCTCCGTGGCCGCCGGCAACCAGGTCCTTCCCCAGACTCGGACCGAGACCCCGACCGGGCCTCTGACCTTGCCGGCCCTATTCGAAGTCCTGAGGCCGCTCGACCAGGTCGTAGATGTGGACTACCGCATGCCCGGCTGCCCCCCCGTTGCGGATCAGATCTGGGCGGTCGCCGAGGCCGCCCTGACGGGCAAGTTGCCGGCCAAGGGGTCCGTCGTCGGGGTCAACCCCAAGACGGTCTGCGACGAATGCAAGCGGAAGAAGGAGGAGAAGAAGATCAAGGCCTTCCACCGCCCCCACCTCGTCGACCCGAGGGACATCGACCCGGTGAAATGCCTCCTCGAGCAGGGGATCATCTGCAACGGGCCAGCCGTGCGGGCGGGCTGCGGGGCCCTCTGCCCGCAGGTCAATCTGGGGTGCCGCGGCTGCTACGGGCCGGCCGAAGGGGTCCAGGACCTGGGGGCCAAGCTGGCCGGCTCGATCGCCTCGATCATCGACAGCGACGACCCGGCCGAGATCGACAGGATCGTCGGCGAGATCCTCGACCCCGTCGGGACGTTCTACCGCTTCGGCTTGGCCGGGTCGCTCGTCGGGAGACGCTTAAAATGAAGACCATCACCATCGATCCCATCACCCGGCTCGAGGGTCACGGCAAGATCTCGATCGTCCTCGACGACGCCGGCAACGTCGCCGATGCCTATGTCCAGATCCCCGAGCTGCGCGGCTTCGAGAAGTTCTGCGTCGGGCGTCCCGTCGAGGAGATGCCGCGGATCACGACCCGCATCTGCGGCGTCTGTCCCGAGGCGCACATGATGGCCTCGGCCAAGACCTGCGACGCAGTCTACCATGTCGACCTGCCGCGGACCGCCCGGATGCTCCGCGAGCTTCTCTACGTGATCTTCTACGTCACCGACCACGCCACCCATTTCTACGCCCTGGGAGGTCCCGATTTCGTCATGGGCCCGGACGCGCCGGCGGCCGAGCGCAACATCCTCGGCGTCATCCATAAGGTCGGCCTCGAGATCGGACGGAAGGTCATCGGTATGCGCGGGGCCTGCCACGAGCTCATCAAGATGATGGCCGGCAGGTCGGTCCACCCGATCGGGGCGCTGCCCGGCGGCATGAGCAAGGGGATGACCAAGGAGGAGCGCGACCTCGTCCTCAAGACGGGGAAGGAGGCCGTCGAGTTCGGCAAGTTCTCGATCGGCATCTTCAACCAGATCGTCCTGGCGAACAAGCAGTACGTCGACCTGATCCTCAGCGACAGCTTTACCCACCACACCTACAACATGGGGCTCGTCGACGAGAAGAACCTCGTCAACTTCTACGACGGGGAGGTCCGCGTCACCGGGCCCGACGGCCGCGAACATGCCAAGTTCAAGCCCGCCGACTACCTCGAGTACCTCGTCGAGCACGTCGAGCCCTGGACCTACCTCAAGTTCCCGGTCCTCCGCAAGATCGGCTGGAAGGGCCTCGTCGATGGGCCGGCGAGCGGCATCTACAAGGCGACGCCCCTCTCCCGGCTCAACGTCTCGGACGGGATGGCCACCCCGCTGGCCAACGAGGAGCACGACCGGATGTACCAGACCCTGGGCGGGAAGCCCGTCCACCAGACGCTGGCCACGCACTGGGCCCGGCTCGTCGAACTCCTCTATGCGGCCGAACGCTGGGTCGAGCTGGCCTCCGAGCCCGAGATCACGGGCCCGCAATACCGGGTCGTCCCCGACAAGACCCCGGACGAAGGCGTCGGCGTCGTCGAGGCCCCGCGGGGCACGCTCTATCATCATTACAAGACCGACGAGCGCGGGATTGTCCGCGAGGCGAACCTGATCGTCGGGACGACCAACAACAACGGCGCGATCAATCTCTCGGTCAAGAAAGCGGCCATGGCCTTCATCAAGGACGGCCAGGTTAACGACGGCCTCCTGAATATCGTCGAGATGGCCTTCCGGGCCTATGACCCGTGCTTCGGCTGTGCCACGCACGCCTGGCCCGGGCAGGGCCCGTTCCACATCCGGGTCTTCGACCGCGGCGGACGGCTCGTCCATGACCTGAGGAGATGACCAAGCCCATGAAAGTCCTCGTGCTCAACAGCGGCAGTTCATCGGTCAAGTTCCAGTTCATCCGCATGGACGACGAAGGCCTTCTGGCCAAGGGCATCGTGGAGAAGATCGGCTCGAGCGACGCCATCGTCACCTACCAGCCCGAGGGACGGAACCGGATCCGGGAGATCCGCGAGGTTCTCAACCACGGCGTGGCCATCGAATTGGTCCTCAGCCTTCTCCTCCATCCCCAGCACGGGGTCATCCGCGACAAGCGGGAGATTGACGGCATCGGGCACCGCGTCGTCCACGGCGGCGAGGACTTCTCCGAGTCCGTCCTCATCACGGACAAGGTCAAGGGGACCATCCGGAAGTGCATCCAGTTCGCGCCGCTCCACAACCCGCACAACCTCAAGGGCATCGAGGCGTGCGAGTCGCTCCTGCCTGGCGTCCCCCAGGTCGCCGTTTTCGACACGGCCTTCCACCAGACGATCCCGCCCAAGGCGTACATCTACGGCCTGCCCTATACTTTATATAAGAAGCTGAGCATCCGGCGGTACGGCTTCCACGGGACCTCCCACAGCTTCGTCGCCCACCTGGCCGCCGATGCCCTCGGCCGGCCGATCGAAGAGCTCAAGCTCATCACCTGCCATCTGGGCAACGGGGCCAGCATCACGGCCGTCGACGGAGGGAAGTCCGTGGACACGACGATGGGCTTCACCCCCCTGGAAGGGCTGGTCATGGGGACCCGCTGCGGCAGCATCGACCCGGCCCTCGTGCCCTACCTCATGGAGCGGGAGAAGCTCGGGACCAAGGAAGTCGACTCCATCATGAACAAGAACAGCGGCATGCTCGGGCTGACCGAAACCTCCCACGACATGCGCGAGATCGAGCAGGAAGCCGCCCGGGGCAGCGAACGCCACGCGCTGGCCCTCGAGATCTACTGCCACGCGGTCAAAAAATACATCGGGGCCTTCATGGCCGAGATGGGGGGAGTGGACGCGGTCGTCTTCACCGGGGGTGTCGGGGAGAACTCCCGGCTCGTCCGCCGGCTGACCTGCCAGGGGCTGGAGGCGTTCGGGATCGTCCTCGACGCCGCGAAGAACGAAGCCAACGAGCGGGTCATCAGCTCCGGGCGGGTTTGGGTCCTGGTCGTCCCGACCAACGAAGAACTGGCCATTGCCAGGGATACGCAGCGGAACCTCCAGGCCCTGGGGCCGCGGGAGACCCGCGCCGAGCCGCCCGCCGAGCCGCCGTCCCCGGCCGCCCTGGGGCCCGACGACGTGGCCCGCCTGGTCCTCCTCTGGGCCAAGAACCGCGCGGACTCTCCGGCGGCCCTGGCGGCGAAGCTCGGTCGCGAGACGGGGCGGCCCGTGGACCCAGAAGTCGTGGCCCGGGAACTCGAGCGCCTGAGCCTGACCGCCGGCTCGCGCGCGGCGGCGCGTCCGGCGGCTCCGAAGAAATAAAGGATGGCACCATGGACAAGATCGATCGCGAAGAAGCCGGTTGGCTGGTGGCCCTGGCCTGGCTGAGCGCGCTCGAGGAAACGGCGCGCGATTTCCACGGCACGCGCCCGGCCGTTTTCAGCGCCCGGGCCTATGAACATTCCGTCCAATACTATCTCCACTTGCTCGGGGACGAGTACGGGATCCAGATCAAGAAGTCCGACTCCATCCGGGCGGCCGTCGAGAACTACATCCAGATCGGCGTCGCCGGCGGCCTTTTCCGGGACGCCAGCTTCTTCGACCTGGTCGAGGTCAACCCCTTCCACCTGGAGATCACGGTCCACGACTGCGTTTACCTCAAGAGCTGCCAGGCGCTGATCGATGAGGGGTTCTCCGTCCGCGACCTGACCTGCGCCCGGATCGGCTGTTTCCGGGCGGCCGTCAAGGCCCTGGCCAACATCGACTGCGAGTACCAGGTGACGTCCTTCAACATCGACGGTGACTGCAAGGGATACATCGAGAGGACCTGAGGTGCCGATGGCCGACGCCCCTTCGCTCGACAGCCTGCTCCGCGCCGCCCGCGAGAGCGAGGACGCCGCGGCCGTCCGTTCGGCGATCATGCAGCTCGGCTACGAGAGCGGTCCCGAGGTCTACCCCGTCCTGATCGATAAGCTCGGCGACCCGAACCCATCTGTCCAGCACGCGGCCGTCATCTCCCTCGGCCGCTTCGGCCGGCCCCAGGCCATCGACGAGCTGGTCAAGCCGAAGATCTTCAAGTCCGCGAACTTCCAGGTCCGCTGGGCGGCCGTGACCGCGGTCGGGCGTCTGGGGGACCACCGCGTCATCGACTGTCTCCTCAAGGCCGTCGAGGATACTGAGTTGATCGTCCGGACGCAGGCAGTGACCGAGCTCATGGGCAAGGTCCGGGACATCATCGCCCGCCGGGACGTCCGCCTGGCCCGGATTCTGATCCACATGTTCTCGCTGGAGAACGAAGAGATCATCAACCTGGCCATGGACGGCTTCCAGGAGATGGGCCCCGAGAGCTTCCATTGGCTGCACGACGCCCTCCAGAACCCGTCCCCGACCATCCGGGCGAACGCGGCCCTGACCCTGGGTCGGGTGAGGGCGCGCGACTCGACGCCCTATCTCCTGGACCTTCTCCAGGACGAGGAGGCTCAGGTCCGGGCCGCCGCCAGCGAAGCTCTGGGCCGGATCGGCGACAAGGTCAGCATCGAGCCGCTGGTCCTGCTGATCCAAGACAACGTGGAGAAGGTCCAGGAACAGGCCTCGGCGGCCATTGTTCGCTTCGGTAAGCAGGCCACGGTTCCCCTCCTGAACGCCCTATCCCGCGAGAAGGACAAGTTCGTCCAGCGGGCGTTCCTGAAGTGCCTCGGGCGCATCGCCGACCCTAAGTCGGTCCCGGCCCTGATCAACTATCTCCGCAGCAGCTATTTCATCGTCCGCCAGGCCGCCCTGTCCTCTCTCATCCGCTTCGGCCCGGCCGTTATCGTGCTCCTCACGCCGACGCTGTCGTTCAATGACTCGGACATCGAGCTGTTGCTGAAAGACGCATGCGACAAGGAGCATCCGGAACTCCAGGGCCGGGCCATCAAGGCCCTGGGCGGTCTCGAGGACCACCGGGCCGTGCCCGTTCTTAAGGAGATCGTTGAGACGGGGCTGCCCGATGTCCAGGAAACCGCCTCCCAGGCCCTCTTCCAGATCGGGTGCGCGGCCTGGGGCCGCTGCGGCGCCCTGAAGGTCATCAGCGAGGTGGGGGACGAGACGATCGTCCCCGAGATCCTGCCGGCGCTCTCCGACCATTCCGAGAACGTCCGCTTCGAAGCCGTCCGGGCCTTGGGCAAGGTCGGCGGCGACGAGGCGGTCAGGAACCTCGTCCGGATGGCGGGGAAGGACCCAGCCGACTTCATCCGCCGAGAGGCCGTGCGCGCCCTCCGGACGGCCGGTCAGGGGCAGCCGGGCGTCCTGGAGGTGGCCCTGAAGGGGCTGAAGGATCGCTCGCGGGAGGTCCGCGTCCAGTCGGCCCGCCTCCTGGGGAGCGTCCTGGACCGCAAATCCATCTTGCCCCTGCTCAAGGCCATGGCCGACCCCCACTGGAGCGTCCGGGAGAGCTCGGAGAACGCCCTCCTGAATTTCGGCCGGGAGGCTGTGGACCCCCTCATCGAGGCCTTGAAGAGCCCATCGTGGACGACACGATTTCGAGCCGCGCGGCTCTTGGGAGAGATCGGGGACCCCCAGGCGGTCCCGGCGCTCAACGCCATCTTCACCCGTCGAGGAGAGAGGAAAGATATTAAGGACGTAGTCGAAGGCTCCCTTCGGAAGTTGGGAAAGCCGGTTTCGGCTTGATCTTCGGCTATTATATCATCATCCATTTTGCGGACTTCGCGGAGGTGGGAGCATGAGAGTCAAGCTCAAGGCTGGTCCCGAGGAGCGGGCGTTCATCAAGCGGATCGAGGACCTCTCCGGGGAGAATGTCTACGCGTGCTATCAGTGCGGCCGATGCTCCGCCGGCTGTCCCATGGCCTCGGAGATGGACATCCTTCCCAACCAGATCATCCGCCTCGTCCAGATGGGCCTGGCCGAGGACGTCCTCCGGTCGAAGACCCTGTTCCTCTGCGCCTCCTGTTTCACCTGCCAGTCCCGTTGTCCGAAGGGCATCGACCTGGCCCGGGTGATGGAGGCGGTGCGCCATATCCTGGATCCCAAGGGCAAGGACGCCTTCGGGCCGGACGAGATCCCTCCGGACCTGGCCCGGGAGCTGCCCCAGCAGGTCATGGTCGCCATCTTCCGAAAATTCGCCAAGTAGGGGAGGCCGATGAAGCTCCACTATTATCCGGGATGCACGCTGAAGGAGAAGTCGAGGGCCCTGGACGTCTCGACCCGAGAAGCGATGAAGCGCCTCGACGTCGAGCTCGTCGAGCCCGAAGGCTGGACGTGCTGCGGCGCGGAATACCCGCTGACGGAGGAGAAGATCATTGGCTTGGCCGCGCCCGTCCGCGTCTTGCGGCAGGTCCGCGACGAGGGCGGGGACGTCATCGTAACCTCCTGCTCTTTCTGCTACGCCGTCCTGAAGCGGGCCAACAGGGCCATCCGGGAGGATCCCCTGAAGCGCAAGCGGGTCAACGCGTACCTCAAGGACGACATCAAAATCGACGAGTTGACAAAGCAGCGAACGACGGGATTCGAGGACTACAACGGCGAGGTCAAGGTCCTCCATTTCCTAGAATACCTTCGCGACCGGGTGGGCTACGCCAAGGTCGCCTCCCGCCTGAAACGCGACCTCAAGGGCCTGCCCGTCGCCCCTTACTACGGCTGCCGGCTGCTGCGGCCGGCCGACGAGATGGGCATGGACGAGCCCGACTCCCCCCGCATCTTCGAGGAATTCCTGACCGCCGTCGGCTGCGCGGCCGTCGATTACCCCTTCAAGCAGGAGTGCTGCGGCTCGTATCTCTCCGTTTCACTCCCGGCCGCGGCCACCGAGGCCTCCTACCGGGTCCTTCGCTCGGCCCGGATGAACGAGGCCAGGGCCATCGCCGTGACCTGCCCCCTGTGCTTCTACAACCTGGACCACCGCCAGGAGGTCATCAAGGAGACCTTCCTGGACTTTCGCGGCCTGCCCGTTCTGTTCTTCACCCAGCTCCTGGCCTGGGCCCTGGGGGTCGATAAGGGGCTCCTGGGCCTCGAGGAGCACGCCGTCCCCGCCGATAGCCTTTTCGTCGAGAGTCCGGCCGCCGAGGTGAGGTCATGACCACCCGGAAGAAAGCCAAGGACAAGCGGATCGGGTTGTTCGTCTGCCACTGCGGCGTCAACATCGCCAGCGTCGTCGACGTCGAGAAGGTCGCCCGGGTCCTGGAGGATTATCCGGGCGTGAGCTTCTCCACGAACTATGTCTACATGTGCTCCGACCCCGGCCAGCAGATGATCATCGATTCGATCAAGGAGAAGCACCTCGACGGCATCATCGTTGCCGCCTGCTCGCCGACCCTCCACGAGAAGACCTTCCAGGAGGCGGCCCGCCTGGCGGGCCTGAATCCCTACCAGATCGAAATCGCCAACATTCGCGAACAGGACAGCTGGGTCCATACGGACAAGGACAAGGCGACCCGGAAGGCCGTCAAGATCGTCAAGTCCCATGTGGAGAAGGCCCTGCAGAACGAGAACCTGGAGCCGATCAAGGTGGACGTGAACAAACGGGCCTTGATCATCGGCGGAGGCATCAGCGGCCTCCAGGCCGCGCTCGACATCGCCGACCACGGCTACGAGGTCCTCCTCGTCGAGAAGAACCCCTCGATCGGGGGCAAGATGATCCAGCTCTCGGAGACGTTCCCGACCCTCGACTGCTCCCAGTGCATCCTGACGCCCAAGATGGTCGAGGTCTCGCGCCATCCGCGGATCAGGCTCCTAACCTATCATGAGGTCGATTCCGTGTCGGGATTCATCGGCAACTTCAAGGTCCGGATCCGAAAGAAGCCCCGCTACGTCGACGAGACCCTGTGCAACCTCTGCGGCGAGTGCGAGAAGGTCTGCCCCCAGGTCGTCCCCGACGAGTTCAACATGGGGCTTTCGTTCCGCAAGGCCATCTACATGCCCTTCCCCCAGGCCATCCCCGGGACGTACACCCTGGATGCCGAGCACTGCCTCGGCCTGAACCCCGTGCGCTGCGGCAAGTGCAAAGACGTCTGCGAGAAGAAGGCCATCGACTACGACGTGAAGGAGGCGGTCACCGAGGAGCAGGTGGGGGCCATCGTCGTCGCCACCGGCTACGACCTTTATAGCATGCAGGCCCTCGGGGAGTACGGCGGCGAGAAGTACGAGGACGTCATCAACGGCCTGGAGTTCGAGCGCATCCTCTCGGCTTCGGGGCCGACCGGCGGCGCCGTCCGCCGGCCTTCGGACGGCAAGGTCCCCAAGTCCGTCGTCTTCGTCCAGTGCAGCGGCTCCCGCGACACCGAGAAGCACAATCCTTATTGCTCGAAGATCTGCTGCATGTACACGGCCAAGCACGCCATGCTGTACAAGCACCGCGTCCCGGACGGCCAGGCGACCGTCTTCTACATCGACGTCCGCACGGGCGGCAAGTCCTTCGACGAATTCTACCAGAGGGCGGTCGAAGAGGACAAGGTCCTCTACATCCGGGGGAAGGTCTCGAAGATCTTCAAGGAAGGGGACAAACTGATCGTCTGGGGCGTCGATACGCTGACCGGCAAGAAGGTCGAGGTCGAGGCCGACCTCGTCGTCCTGGCCATGGCCATGATCAAGGCCGACGGCGTCATGGACCTGCTGAGGAAGCTTAAGGTTTCGACCGACATCCACGGCTTCCTGGCCGAGGCCCACCCGAAGCTCCGCCCCGTCGAGAGCCTGAACGCCGGCTTCTACCTGGCCGGCTGCGCCCACGGTCCCAAGGACATCCCCGAGGCCGTCGCCCAGGCCTCGGCGGCGGCGGCCAAGGTCGGGGACCTCTTCGCCCAGAAGGAGCTCAGCCACGAGCCCACGGTCGTGCCCGTGAACGACGAGCTATGCTCTGGATGCGGCATCTGCATCTCCGTCTGCCCCTACGGCGCCCGGAGCCTCGACCCCGAGCGCGGCGTCGCGGTCGTCAACGAGATCCTCTGCGAGGGCTGCGGGGCCTGTGCCGCCGCCTGCCCGAGCGGCGCGGCCCAGCAACGGAACCAGACGGACGACCAGATCTTCTCCATGCTCCGGGCGATGTTGAGGGAATGACCATGTTCGAACCGCAAATCATGTGCTTCCTCTGCAAGTGGTGCACGAGCTCGGCCGCCGACATGGCCGGGACTT
>JBBISK010000025.1:0-12317 GCA_037441295.1 Candidatus Aminicenantota bacterium
CGCCGTTCTCGTCGGCCGCCTCCCACATGATCGTCTGGAAGCCCTTGCGCTCGGCCTTCTTGGGCGGAATGACGATCCTGAAGCCGTCGTCCTTCTTCGCCGGCGCCTCGGCCGGGTTCTTTTCGAGGCCCAGGATGACGTCCTCCTGCTCGGGCATCTTAAGGAAGACGTCGTTCGGCTTTAGGTAATCCAGCCGGGTGAAGGCCGGGGCGATATTCGCCTGGAGATAGAAGACGGTCAACGTGTCGAGGACCGGGGAGACCTTGCCGGTCGGCGTCCTGAGGACCGCCTTGACCTGGAGGTATCTGGCCTTGGGGCTGAGGACCTGCTCCTCTTTCTTCTGGTACGGCGGCGACCATTCGCTCCAGGTCGCGTTCGGCTCGTAGGTGTTACCGCTCCGGGTCTGGAGCTGGAGAGCCGACCCCGCGTCCGCCGTGCCCTCCCAGGCGATCCGGCCCCAGGTGGCCAGGGTCCGGGCGTCCACGACCGGGCCCACGTATTCGCCCTGGAGCCGCTGTTCGGGCATCAGTCGCCCGAGATAGCACGGGTTGTTGGAGAGGACATAGACCTTCGAGTCGAGCGGCACGAGCTCGAAGACCTGCTCGGAATTCTCCTGGGCGAGAAGGGAGACCTTTTCGTCCCTGTCCACGGCGTAGAGCCGGCCCTTGCTCCCGGTGCCGAAGAGGACCCGGCGATCGTCGGCACGCCAGAGGAGAGTGTAGATCATCTCCTCGGTCGAGCTCCACAGGACCTTGGCCAGGCCGTCGGCCGAGATCCGGTAAAGGGCTCCGGACTCCCTGGACTGGGCCGTGGAGGCGGCCAGCGATTCGACGACTCCCGCCCCGGAGGTGCCGGGTACGCTAATCGCGGTCACGGACGCGGTGACCGTGGCGCCGCCCGCCGCGGCGCTCAGGCCGGGCTCGGTCCGGGCCGGCATCGGTGTCAGGTCGTCCTTGCGGGACCTCGACGGCGCGCCCGAGGCGGCGGCGTAGATGACGCCATCACGGTCGACGTCCAGACTGCGGACCTCCTCGTAGGCCGTCTCGAAGACGACCGAAGCGCGGCCCTCCGGCGAGATCCTGTAGACGACGCCGTTGCCGCCGCTCCCCGCCAGGACATCGCCCCGGCCGGCCTTTTTTAAGCACAGCAGGTGGTTCTCCGCGGCCTTGAAGATCATCCGGCCCTCTCCCTGAGGGCTGATCTCGTAGATGCCGGCCGTCTCGCCGACGGCCGCCCAAAGCTGGCCGGAATCCATGAAGACGAGGTCCCAGATGTATTTCTCGGCAGGGTCGAAGAACGTTTCGGCCTTCCCCCTCGCGGTGATCCGGTAGATCTTTCCGTTTGGCGAGGTCGCCGCGTAGAGCGTTCCCTTCTTGTCCTGGACGAGGCAGGTCACGTCCATCTCCGGAGCCTGGAACCAGACCTCGGCCTTGCCGTCGGCCCCGATGCGATAGACCTTCCCGCCGTGCCCCGTGCCGAGGAAGGTCGCGCCGTCCGCAGCCAGGAGGACCGAGAGGTAGAACTCCTCGGTCGGCGAGGCGATCTTCTCCTCCTTGGGCGCCAGGGCCAGGGCGCCGTCGCTCGAGACCGAGACGCCGTCGAACTTGCCGCGCAGGAAATCCTCCCTGGTCCGCAGCTCCCACTTCTGGGGCGTGACGGCAAGGAGGGAGAGGCGGAGGACCGCCATCCCCAGGAGGCCGAGCAGGGGCAGCTTTTTCATGGGGCGATCTCCTACTTGCGGATTTTGACGGGGACGACGGCCCCGCCCCGGAAGACGTAGGGGACGGGCAGCTGGAATTCGCCCAGGGTCGATCGGGCGAGGTCGGGCGGCGCGGAGGCCGAGGCCCGGGGCGACGTGAACATGGATTTCAGCGTCGGCGGCAGGTTCGGCATCTCCTCGCCCTTGAGGAAGATCCCCGGCTTGGGGGCGAGGATCTTGAAATAGATCCGGTTGTTCTTGCGGAGGTTGCCCAAGATGCGGACGAGCTGGCTGAGGCTGCGGGGCGTGAAGTCCGGGACCCGGTACTGGGAGCGCTCGACCTGCTGCATCGCGGCTGCGTCGCCGACGACGATCTGGAACTCCGAGCCGGGCGGCAGGGCCGGCGCGAGGAGCGTGACCTCATCGACCCGGCCCTCCTCGCGCAGGGTCCGGTAATAGACCTTGATCTGGACCTTCTCGCCCGGCGAGACCTCGTACTTGTCGAGCAGGACCTTCTCGAGGAAGCACAGCCGCGACTCTTCCACGGCCCGGACATTGAGGTCGATGCGGAAGATGCCGACGTCCTTGAACTCGTTGTTGCCCAGGTAATAGACGACGGCGGCGAGCAGCCCGGACAGGCTTGTCGCCGACGTGTCGTAGTTGCCCGAGAACAGGTCCTCGAGGTGGACGGACGTCCCCCGGTCGAGGAAGATGTCCCCGTCGAACTCGAGGGACAGGTAGCCGTAGGCCCGCTCCTCGCCGGTGAGAAGGGAGGAGACGGCCAGGTTGACCAGGGCCGGTGTCAGGAACTTGTCATTGACGAGCTTGAGCTTGAAATCCCGGCGGTCGAGCGGCCCGTCGGCCAGGGAGATGTTGAGCGGGATGAGCTGGGGCATCTTGCCCGTCTCGCCAAGGGCCCCGGCCGTCCGGTCCTGGGTGATGCGCCCGATGACCGGCCCGGTCGCGGCCATCTTGAAGGAGCTCTCCAGGCTGGGCACGACCGTCAGGACGCTGGCCCGGGTCAGGGCATAGTCCACGGCGCCGAGGTTGTAGAAAGGGTGGCCGAAAGCCAGGACCTTGGTCCCGTCGACGCGGGTGACGGTGCCGACCGCGGAGAGGTCGAGGTCGCCCCCGATGAGTTGAACGCCGACGGCGTCGCCCTCGGCGAGCGGTCCTTCCGGCGGCGCCTCGGCGGCCACGGCCTGGCCGGCCGCGCCCCCCCGGACCGGCCGGAAGCCCATGCCGGCAAAGAAGGCCTTGCCCCGCTCGAAGGCCCAGGGCGAGAAGCCGCTGAAGACGAGGGGCAGGCCGAGCGGCGCCAGGCTCTGCCCCTCAGCCGAGGCCTCGGGCCGCGGGGCGAGCGACGTCCGGTAGACCGCCGAGAGGTCCTCGAGGCTCATGCTGCTTCGGATCGGGACGGGGTCGGAGGGCCCCGGCCGGGGCCCGGGCAGGACCTTGTCGAGGGCCAGCATCTCCTCGATCGGCGTGATGCCGGCGATGGCCTCCTTGGCGTAATTGAAACTGAAGGCGACGGCGCCGATGATCTTTCCTTCGATATAGACCGGGCTGCCGCTCATGCCGGAGATGATGCCGGTCGTCTCGAGCCCGCGGCCGGAGAGGCGGGCCAGGATGACGTTCCGCTTGGGCTGGACGTTGGCCAGGACGCCGATGATGGCGACGTCGAACTCATCGATCCGTGTCCCGGAGAAGACCGTCCGCCCCTTGCCCGTCATGCCCGGCTTGACCTGGGCCAGGGGCATAATGGGCGAAGCCGCGCCGGCGACGCCGCAGAGAAGGACCGCGACGACGAGGCGGGCCAGGGAGCGCCGCGCCAAGCCGCGCGTCAGATGATGCCGAGCATCTTGCCGCATTTCTCGAAGGCCGCGAGGATCGCGTCGAGCTCCTGGTCCGTGTGGCTGGCCCCATAGCTCGTCCGGATGAGCGCCTGGCCGTGCGCCACGGCCGGGTAGATGATGGGCGTCGTGAAGATCCCCTCGTCGCGGAGGAGCTTCCAGAGCATGAAGCCCTTCTCGTCGTCCCCGATCACGATCGGGATGATGGGCGTCTGGGAGGGGCCGGTGTTGTAGCCCATGGCCTGGAAGCTCGTCCTCATCCGGGTCGTGATCGCCCACAGGCGCGTCCGGAGCTCCGGCTGGCTCTCGAGGATGTCGAGGATGGCCAGGACCGAGGCGACCGAGGCTGGCGTCGCGGCGGCGCTGAAGATGAGCGACCGGGCGTGATGCTTGATGTAGGAGATGACCTTGGCCTCGCCGACGGCGACGCCGCCGATCGAGGCGAAGGTCTTGCTGAACGTGCCCATGACGATGTCGACCTCGCTCTCGAGCCCGAAGTGCTCGGCCGTGCCGCGGCCGTGCTCGCCCAGGACGCCGATGGCGTGGGCGTCGTCGACCATGATCCGGGCGCCGTACTTCTTGGCCAGCGGGACGATTCCCGGCAGGTCCGCGATATCGCCCTCCATGCTGAAGACCCCGTCGACGACGATGAGCTTGCCGATATCGGGGCTGAGCGAGGCCAGGACCCGCTCGAGGTCCTTCATGTCGTTGTGCTTGTACTTGTGGGCGTCGGCGAAGGACAGCCGGCAGGCGTCGATGATGCTGGCGTGGTTCATCCGGTCGCCGATGATGGCGTCGCCCTTGCCGGCGATCGTCGTGATGATGCCGAAGTTCGTCTGCATGCCCGTGCTGAAGGTCACCGCGGCTTCCCGCTTCATGAACTTGGCCAGCCGGCTCTCGAGCTCCTCATGGAGGTCGATGGTGCCGGTCAGGAACCGGGAGCCGCACGTCCCGACCCCGTAGCGGTCGACGGCCTTCTTGGCCGCCTCCTTGGCCGCGGGATGGTCGGCCAGCCCGAGGTAGTTGTTGGAGCCGACCATGATCATCGGCCGGCCCTTGACCTTGATCTCGTTGCCGTGGGCCTCCTGGATCGGGGTGAAGTACGGGTAGAGGTCCTGGGCCTGGTACTCTTCGGCCCGCGTGAACTCCTGGCACTTATCGAAGAGATCCATTCCGGCCTCCTTTGTCTCCTGTCCTAGGATCGGCGGGCGGCCCGCCGGAGTCCCCCGTCCGTCCGGCCGCGGCGTTGACCGCCGCCGCCGAATCTCATAGAATCGGCATCATGAAGGTCCTGGTCACCGGAGGGACTGGCTTCCTGGGGAGCCACCTCATCGACCGGCTTCTCGAGACCCCGGACACCGAGGTTCACGCCCTGGTCCGGAATCCGGAGCGGGCGCGCCGCCTCGAGGGCCGGGGGGATATCCGGTTCCTCCAGGGCAGTTTGCTCGACCTTCCGCCGCTGCCGGCCGGCCTCGGGCTCGTCTACCACCTCGCCGGCTTAACCAAGGCTACTAAATCAAGCGATTATTATACCGTAAACCGCGACGGGACGGCAAGTCTTTTCCGGGCCCTGGCCCGCGGCGACGCATCTCCCCGGGTCGTCCACGTCAGCAGCATGGCCGCGGCCGGGCCTTCCCTCGCCGGCCGGCCGGGCCGCGAGGACGACCCGCCCCGGCCCGTTTCGCCGTACGGCCGGAGCAAACTCCTCGCGGAGGCCGAGGCCCTGGCCTGGAAGGGCCGCTTCCCGCTCGTCATCCTCCGGCTGGCCGCGGTCTACGGGCCCGGGGACGAGGATTTCCTCGAGTTCTTCCGCCTCGTCAGGCGCGGCATTCTTCCCCTCTACGGCCGCCGGAGGAAGTCCCTCAGCCTCTGCGCCGCCCGGGACACCGTGACGGCCATGGTCCTCGCGGCCGGGGCCGGCGGCGAGAGCGGCGAGCTCTTCAACGTCGCTCATCCGGAGCCGGCGACGTGGGAGGAGCTGGGCGGCGCCGCGGCCCGGATCCTCGGCCGAAAGGTCGTCCGCGTCCGGGTCCCGCCCTGGGCGGCCTTCCTGGCCAGCGCCGTGTCGGGCGGGATCGGCCGGCTGAGCGGCCGGCCGACGGCGCTCAACCTCAGCAAGTACCGGGACATGCTCCCGGACGCTTGGGAGGCCGACGTGACCAAGGCCCGCCGGGGGCTCGGCTTCGAGGCTCGCGTCCCCCTCGAGGAGGGCCTGCAGGAGACCCTCGGCTGGTACGTCCGGAACGGGCGGCTTTAGAAGCTCTTGCGGATTGTTCCTTTATTTTCGGCCGCTCCTCATTTATAATGGCAGGTGCCAATGGATTTAAGAAGCGTTATCACGGGGACGGGCCACTACGTCCCGCCGCGCGTCGTCACCAACCAGGACCTCGAAAAGCTGATGGTCACGTCCGACGACTGGATCCGCCAGAGGAGCGGCATCGTCACGCGCCATCACGTCGACCCCGGCGTCAACACCTCCGACCTGGCCTGCGAGGCGGCCCGGCGGGCCATCGAGGCGGCAGGGGTCGACGCTTCGACGATCGATTTCATCGTCGCCGCGACCCTCTCGCCGGACCACTATTTCCCGGGCATCGGCGTCCTCGTCCAGGCGAAACTCGGCCTGGGCACGATCGGCGCCCTCGACGTCCGGAACCAGTGCAGCGGCTTCATCTATGCCCTGGCCGCGGCCGACCAGTTCATCCGGGCCGGGACCTATCGCCGCATCCTCCTCGTCGCCGCCGAGGTCCAGTCGGCGAACCTCGACTTCTCGGACGAGGGCCGGGACATGGCCGTCCTCTTCGGCGACGGCGCCGGGGCGGTCATCCTCGAGCCCAACGAGACCGGCAACGGGCGCGGCGTCCTCTCGACGCACCTGTTCTCCGACGGGAGCTTCGCCTCCAAACTGTGGATGGAGAAGCCCTGTCCCGCCGATAACCCGACCTTCCAGAAGTCGTTCTTCGACGAGGGCAAGTTCTTCCCCCGAATGGACGGCCGCCACGTCTTCATCAACGCCTGCGAGCGGATGCCCGAGTCCGTCCGCGCGGCCCTGGCCCACAACGGCCTGGCCGTCGAGGACATCGACGCCCTCATCCCCCACCAAGCCAACGAACGCATCTCCCTAATGGTGGCCAAGGGGCTCAAGATCCCGGCGGAGAAGGTCGTGCGCAACATCGAGCGGCTCGGCAACACGACCGCGGCCTCGATCCCCATCGCCCTCGACGAGGCGGTCAGGGACGGCCGTATCCGGCGCGGGCACCTCGTCGCGCTGACCGCCTTCGGCTCGGGCTACACCTGGGCCTCGGCTCTCGTCCGCTGGTAAGCCGGCCTTCATTCACATAGATCCGAGGGTGACGAAAGGGATTGTCAGGAAAGGGAGAGATATGCTAGGATTTGCGGCAATGACCGAGCGCATTGCCCGGAGGAGGTTCGAATGAAGAAGACGGTCGTGACTCTCACCGTGCTGGCCTTCCTCGCCTTCACCGCGGGAACGGCCCTGGCCCAGAACGGGGAGGACGGCAAGTTCAACAAGCTCAAGGACACGTTCTGGGACTCCTACTTCAAGCTCTTCCCGACGGCCGGGACCCAGCAGGGCTACACGAAGTACAACGACAAGCTCGAGGACCTTAACCAGGGCACGATCGAGAAGTTCCTGGACGGCCTCGACGCCTTCAAACAGGAGCTCATCGCCAAGATCGACAAGTTCAAGCTCTCGCCCGACCTGCAGCTCGAGCATGAGATCATGCGCGATTTCATGGAGCTCACCCAGCTCAAGCTCGAGGATTCCCTCTTCATCATCGACAACCCCATCTACTACAACGGCCTGTTCGTCGATTCCATCCAGTCCCTCATCGCCCGAAACGCCAACGGCCCCGCGGCGGCGGCCCGGGCCAAGCTCCTGCCGGGGCTCATCAAGAGGGCCAAGGAAAACCTGAAGACGCCCCCTCAGGAATACACCCAGGCGGCCATCCGGCAGCTGCCGGGGATCATCGATTTCTACAAGACCGACGTCCCCAAGCTGGCCGGGTCGAACGCCGCCCTCCTGGCGGAAACCCAGAAGATCCTGCTAGCCCTCGACGACTACCAGAGGTTCCTCCAGAACGCTCTCCTGCCCAAGTCGACAGGCAGTTTCCGCAATCCGGACGGGCACCACAAGTGGATCCAATTCGCGACCCAAGGCAACCTGTCGATCGAGCAGGATATCGGGGGCCGCGCCAAGGCCGACGCCAACAACATCCGCCGCGAGATGCTGGTCGTCTGTGCGCCGTTCTATAAGATCATGTATCCGGACGTGAACATCGAACAGCTCGGCGCGAACATCGCGGACAAGGGCACCCGCGACGAGCAGGTCCGACGGGTCATCATCCAGGGCGTGCTCGACAAGATCAAGGGCGACCACGTCGGCAAGGACGAGTTCGTCGGCCGGATCGTCCAGTCCGCGGCCAGCGTCAAGAGCTTCCTCCAGCAATCCAAGCTCTTCGACCTGCCCGAGGACAACCTCCAGGTCGAGCCCATGCCGGCGGCCCTGCAGGGCGACGGCTGGTTCCTGCTGAGCGGGCCGGGCGCCTTCGAGGCGGCCGGGCCCTACACCCTTTACGTCCATCCCATCCCCGCCGACTGGTCGCCCGAACAGGTCACGGGCTTCCTCGAGGAGCACAATAACTATTACGTCGACTTCATGACGGTCCAGCGGGTCTTCCCCGGCAGCTTCGTGCCGACCTGCTTCACCCGCAAGGACCCCTCCGTGGTCAAGAGGATGGCCGCCAACCAAGCCCTGCTCAGGGGCTGGCCGATCTACACCGAGGAGATGTTCATTGAGGGCGGCTTCGGCAACTTCGACCTGCGCATGCGGCTCAACCAGCTCAAGCTCCTGCTCAAGACCGTCATCGACTTCCAGATGGACATGAATATCCACGAGGGGACGTTCAACAAGGAGCAGGTCATCGGCTATATGACCCGCGGCGGTTTCATGACGCCGGCCGAGGCTGAGGCGCGCTGGAACCAGATCGTCACCAACCCCGGGAAAGGGTCCCTGGCCTACATCGGCTACCAGGAGCTCCTGGAGCTCGAGAAGGACTACCGCACCCTCAAGGGGAATGCCTTTACCAAGAAGGAATTCCTCCAGAAGGTCCTCGGCTCCGGCGCCGTCTCGTTCCGGACGCTGAAGACGAAGCTGGCCCAGTAGCCCGGACGGAACGGATATCGGAACGTCGGACAAGCTCCCCGCCGGCCCGCGGGCCGGCGGGGACTTTTTTTAAAGAGCGATCATGACCGAGGTCCTCCCACCGCCGCGCCTCGTGGACTCCCACGCCCACCTCGACATGCCGGAGTTCGACGCCGACCGGGAGGCGGTCGTCCGCCGGGCCTTGGACGCCGGCGTGGTCGCCGTGCTCTGCCCGGCGGAGCTCAGTTCCCCGGCGAGCCTGCCGGCAATCCTGGGGCTCCAGCGGATGTTCCCGACGGTCCTGGCCGCGGCGGGCGTCCACCCCCACCAGGCCAAGGACCTCACGGACACTCACCTCGCCCGTCTCCGCGAACTGGCCGCCGCCGGAACGATCCGGGCCGTCGGCGAGATCGGGCTGGACTTTCACTACGACCTATCGCCGCGCGACGCCCAGCGCGAGGCCCTGAGGGCCCAGCTCCGGGCGGCCGGCGAGCTCGGCCTGCCCGCGATCGTCCACAGCCGCCTGTCCGGCCCCGAGGTCGTCGAGGCCGTCGACGGCGAGCGCTTCACCGCCGGGGGCATTCTCCACTGCTTCACGGAGTCGTGGGACGTCGCCCGGGCCATGCTCGACCGCGGCTTCCTCATCTCCTTTTCCGGCATTCTGACCTTTCCCAAGGCCGCTGACCTCCGCGACGTGGCTGGCAAGGTCCCCCTCGACCGCCTCCTCGTCGAGACCGATTCCCCCTTCCTCGCGCCCGTCCCCTACCGGGGGGCGGGGCGGCGCAACGAGCCGGCCTTCGTCGTCGAGACGGCCAGGGCCCTGGCCGGGCTGAAGAGCCTGGGCCTGGCCGGGCTGGCCGCCGTGACGACAGCCAATTTCAGCCGCCTCTTCCCCTTTGAAAAAACGGCGGGCTGATGCTAAGATAGGGTCGCCATGGGCCAGGACCACTCCTTCGACATCGTCTCGCGCATCGACCACCAGGAGGTGGCCAACGCCGTCCAGACCACCCTCAAGGAGGTCCGCAACCGCTTCGACTTCAAGAACAGCCGGGCCGACGTCCTCCTCGAGAAGGACCGCCTGGTCCTCGTCGCCGACGACGACTTCAAGATCAAGGCCCTGCGCACGGCCCTCGAGGAGAAGCTGGTCAAGAGGAAGGTCCCCCTCCGGGCCATCACCTTCGGCAGGATCGCCGACGGCGCCAACCGGACGGTCAAGCAGGAGGCCGTCTTCCAGGCCGGCATCCCGGTCGAGAAGGCCCGCGAGATCGTCAAGCTCGTCAAAGCGGCCAAGTTCAGGGCCCAAGTCGCCATCCAGGGGGACGAAGTCCGCGTCTCGTCGCCCAAGATCGACGTCCTCCAGGAGGTCATCACCCACCTCAAGACCCAGGACCTGGGCATCCACATGCAGTTCGTGAACTACCGATGAGCCTGCCCTTCCCGCAGCCCAGCCGGTGGCCGTCCGACGCCCGTGGCCGCGACATGGCCGCCGTCACCAGGGAGATCAAGCCCGACCTCGACCGGGTCGAAGCCCAGCTCGAGGCCTGGTCGCAGGACCGGAACCCCCTCACGGCGGAGGTCAGCCGCTACGTCCTCCGGAAAAGAGGGAAACGCCTGCGCCCGGCCCTCGTCCTCCTGACCGCGCGCCTGTTCGACGCCGCGGACGAAGAGACCGTTTACCTGGCTTCGCTCGTTGAGCTCATCCACACGGCGAGCCTGATCCATGACGACATCATCGACAAGGCCGAGGTCCGCCGGGGGGAGGAATCCGTCCACGCGAAGTGGGGGGCCAATATCACCGTCCTCCTCGGCGACTACCTTTACATCAAGTCGATCGGCCTTTCCCTCGAGTCGCGGCACGACCGCGTCATCCGCATCATGGCCGACGTCTCGGCCCGCATGATCCAGGGCGAGCTCGACGAATGCGCCCGGGGCGGCGACATGGACCTGTCCGAGGAGGCCTACCTCGGCATCATCGAGAACAAGACGGCCGTCCTGTTCGACGCCTGCGCCCGCATCGGCGCCGTCCTCGGCCGGGCCTCCGAGGCGGCCGAGCGGGACGCGACGGAGTTCGGGCTCAACTTCGGCCTGTGCTTCCAGATCGTCGACGACCTCCTGGACATCACGGGCGACGAGCGCTCCATGGGCAAGCCGGTCCTCTCGGACCTGGCCGAGGGCCGGGTGACCCTCCCGCTCATCCACGCCCTCCGGACCGACGGCCGGGCGGGCCGGGAGCGGATCGCGGCCCTCCTCGGCCGGCGGGACATCATCCCCGGCGAACGGAAAGAGCTCGTCGGATGGCTCGAGGCGGCCGGGTCTCTGGAGTACGCCTCGGGCCGGGCCGCTGGCTACGCGAACCGGGCCCTCGCTGCCCTCGGCCGCTTCCCCGACGCCCTGCCCCGGCGGGCCCTGGCCGCCCTGACCGGCTTCGTCCTCGAACGGAGACGGTGAGCGGCCGGCCATGATCGAGACCGAGGTCAAGATCAAGATCGGCGACCCCCGGCCCGTGAGGGTGAAGCTCCTGGCCCTGGGCGCCGTCGTCTGCCGCGACCGCGTCCTCGAGGAGGACACTCTTTACGACTTTCCCGACGGCCGGCTCCGCGAGGCGCGGCGGGCGCTCCGGCTGCGCCGGGCCGGGCGGCGGGCCGCCCTGACCTTCAAGGGGACTCCCCAGAAATCACGGTCGTTCAAGGTCAGGGAGGAGTTCGAAACGGCGGTCTCGGACGCCGGGCAGGCGCGCAAGATCCTCAAGGCCCTCGGCCTCCAGCCGGCCTTCGCGTATGCGAAGCACCGGACCGTCCTGCGACAGGGGCGGCTGAAGATCACGCTCGACGAGACCCCGGCCGGGAACTTCCTCGAGCTCGAGGGGAAGCGCCACGAGATCACCCGGTTCGCCCGGCGGCTGGGCTACGGGCGGGCGGACTTCATCCGTGCGAATTACGTCGATCTTATCCTTCAGGAAAGGGAGAAAGCGGCCGCGCGGCCGCCGCAGCAGGGATAGCCGGCCGGGCCGGCTTCACTCGTCCTTGTCTTCCTTCGGCTCGCCCTCGAGGTCCTCGTTCTCGTCCTCGGACTCTTCTTCCTCGACTTCGGCCTCTTCCGCGACCGCCTTGCCGCTCTCCACATCGACGACGTCCTTGGGGGCGATGACCTCGGGCTCGGCGGCCTCCTCGACGCCCATGTCGGCGCCGACGAAGATCCGCTCTTCACGGTCCGGGATGTCCTCTTTTCCGGCCGGGATGACCTCGTACTCGACGAGCCCCGCCTTGACCTCGGACTGGGCGATGCGGATCAAGTTCCGCGACTTGGCCTTGAGCTTGGGCTTGGCGCCCTTGAGAAGCTGCTTGGCGCGCTTCGAGGCCACGATGACGAACCTGTATTTGCTGTCGATATTGCCGATATTGTCCAACGTCCTCAGACTCCTCGCCGGGATTCGGGAATGGTCGCATATAAATACCAGAAAACGCGGAAAAAAGCAAGCCCCTCAGGGGCGGTCGCCGGCGGCCTCCCGGACGACGGCGGACGGCCGCTCCCGGCCGAACTCGCCTTCCCACTTGGCCACGACCATGGTCGCCGGGAGATTCGTCGTGTTCGGGTACCACCAGAG
>JBBISK010000025.1:12327-17426 GCA_037441295.1 Candidatus Aminicenantota bacterium
CGTCGATGCCCAGGATGATGAAGACGGGCTCCGTCGGCAGGTTGAATTGGGCGACCGTGCCCAGGAGGATAACGAGCGAGGCCCGCGGCACCCCGGCCACCCCCTTGCTCGTCAACATCAGGGTGAAGACGAGGAGGAGCTGCTGGCCCAGGCTCATCCGGACCCCGGCCGACTGGGCGACGAAGATGGCCGCGAGCGACAGGTAGAGGCTGGAGCCGTCGAGGTTGAAGCTGTAGCCGGTGGGCATGACGAAGGCGACGACCTTGCGGGGGACCCCGATGGCCTCCATGGCTTCCATGGCCCGGGGCAGGGCCGCCTCACTGCTGGTCGTGGCGAAGGCCAGGGTCACCGGGTCGACCATGGCGGCGAGGAACTTCCTGATCGGCGCCCGAATGAGCAGGGCCACGGGCAGGAGGACGACGAGGAGGAAGACGAGGATGGCGACGTAGAACGTGGCCAGCAGCTTGACCAGATGGACAAGGACCCCCAGCCCCATGTGTCCGACCGTGTAGGCCATGGCGCAGCCGACGCCGACGGGGGCGAAGAGCATGACGATATTGGTGAACTTAAACATCAGCTCGGCCAAGCTCTCGGTCACGGTCAGGATCGGCCGCCTCTTGGCCTCGGAGATGAGGGCCAGGGCGATGCCGAAGACGATGGCGAAGATGACGACCTGGAGGATCTGCCCGTCGGCCACGGCCTTGGCGATGTTCTCGGGGAAGATGTGGAGGACGATGTCGGAGGCCGATTGCTTGGCCGCGGCCATGCCCTCGGCCTGGACCGCGGCCGGCAGATGGATGCCCACGCCCGCCCGGGAGATGTTGATGGCCGCCAGCCCGATGAACAGGGCCAGGGTCGTCACGGCCTCGAAGTAGACCAGGGACTTGACGCCCATCCGGCCGACCTGCTTGAGGTCGGAGTGGCCGGCGATGCCGACGACGAGGGTCGCGAAGATCAAGGGGGCGATGATCGTCTTGATCATCCGCAGGAAGATCAGGCTGAAGAGCCGCAGGCCGACGGCGACGGACGGCAGGTCGTAGCCGACCTGGGCGCCGATGACCATGCTGGCGACGATCCAAGTCGTCAGCGAGCGCCGGTGGACGGCGTGGGCGACGAAGATGGCGGTCGTGAGCCAGCGGACGGCGAGGACGGCCGCGGCCGGCACGGCCGCGAGGCCCAGGCCGCGCAGGGCGATGAGGACGGCGAGAACCGTGACCCCGGCCAGGACGGGCAGGGCGAACGGGCTCTTGCCGCGGGCGGGTCTGCGGGCGGGGCGGGTTGGGGCGTCCATCGTTCGAGGGCCGAATTCTAAAGAAATCGGCGGCCCAAGTCAATTTGAAATGCGTCCCCCGACTGTGCTATCGTAGCTTTCTGCGCTAAGGAAATGGAAAAGCGGATCTGGGCCATCGGCGGCGGCAAGGGAGGCACGGGCAAGAGCTTCGTCTCGAGCGGTTTCGGACTCCACCTCGCCTCCCTGGGGCACGACGTTACGCTGGTCGACGCCGACCTCGGCGGGCCGAACCTCCACACCTTCCTCGGCATGCGGAACGGCCACCCCGACCTCGGCGATTTCCTGACGAACCGGGTCGGAAGCCTCGAGGAAGCGGCGGTCGAGACGCCCTACGACGGGCTCCGCATCGTCCGCGGCACCGAGAACATCCTCTTCATCGCCAACCTCAACCACTACAAGAAGCTCCGGCTCCTGCGCCAGGTCCGCCAGCTCGCCGCCCAGGACGTCATCCTCGACCTGGGCACGGGCAGCAGCTACAACACCCTCGACTTCTTCCTCAGCGCCGACCCGGGCATCATCGTGGCCACGCCCGAGCCGACCTCGCTCGAGAACTCGTACCTCTTCCTCAAGTCCTGCATCATGCGGGTCCTCAAGCTCTACATGGACCACTACAAGATCCCGGACCTCCACCAGAAGATGCTCGAGCAGATCGAGAAGAACTCCCAGTCCCTCTACTCCTTCTTCAAGTCCCTGATCGAATCCGACCGCTCTTACGGCACCATCCTCTACCGGGCCCTGCGGAACTTCCGGCCGTGCCTGATCATGAACAAGGCCCGCGACCAGGCGGACGCGGAGCTCGGCCGGTCGGTCGCCGACGTGGCCCGCCGCTACCTCCTCATCGACCTCCACTTCCTCGGCGCCGTCCCCTACGACGCCCGCGTCCACTCCTCGCTCAAGGCCCTCCAGCCCTTCACCGCGGCCCATCCGGACTCGGCCGCGGCCCGGGCCATCCGCTCGGCGGCCGAGGAGCTCATCTACGCCGTCGAGCATTCCCGAAGGACGCCGCCCGAGATCGGCTTCCCGAACCCCCGATGATCAAGCGGATCGAGGACTGGACCTATTACGAGCTCCTCAACGTGGAGAGGACCGCGTCCCAGGAGGAGATCCGGGAGGGTTACCAGGCCGCCCTGGCCACCTACGCCCCCGGCTCCCTGGCCGCCTACAGCCTGGTCACGGACGACGAGCGCCGCCAGATCGTCGGCCGGATCGAAGAAGCCTGCCAGACGCTTTGCGACCCCGAGCGGAGGCAGGCCTACGACCTGTCTCTCCTCAAGCGGTCCTACTACTACTCGCCCAAGGCCCCCTTCCGCAGGACGGTCGGCAAGCTCGAGATCGAGGAGGCCCCGCCCAAGCGGGGCTTCTGGCAAAAGCTCCGCCGCGTATTCTCGCGGCGGAAGCGGATGATCGGTCTGGACTAGAAATCCTTGACGATGTCGTCGGCCGTGTCGAAGACCCCGTCGGGCCCGGCCGAGCGGAGCCGAAAAACCGTGTCCGAGAGCCGCTCGTAGCGGATGGCTCTTCCCCAGCCGTCCTGAAGCCCCAGGCCGAAGCCCGGCCTGGACCTCTCGAGCGGCTTGAGGTCCTCGGGCAGGCCCTCGGCGCCCGCCGCATAGGATACGATCTCCCGGGCCACCCCGGCCATGTTGGCCTCGGTCAGCGCGATCTTGGACTTGGCCAGCTGGTCGATCTCGGTCTGGAGGATCCCCTTGTCACCGGCCGTCTTGGAGAAATAGAGGAAGTAGACGACGACGGCGGCGAGGAGGACGGCGATGAGCAGGCCGCGGGTCTTCATAGTTTTCTCTCCTCCGCATACGTTGCGATCCGGGCGGCGATCCTGCCGACGATCGCGTCCGGAACGCCGTCGGCGTGCTTCGACTGCAGGCGCATGTCGCAGGTCTCGTTGACGTAATCGACGGCGACAAGCCGTCCGCGGCCGTCGCACACGATCTCCGTCGAGAAGAACCGCAGGCCCGAGACCTCGGCCACGGCCCGGACGACACCGGCGAGCGGCTCGAGCCCGTAGAGCGCGGCCTCCCCCTCCCCGATCGCGGCGTAGACGTGGGTCTTCGGGTCCCACCAGGCGCAGTGGACGTCGCCCAGGACGAAAAAGCAGCGGAACCAGAATCGCCGGCCGTCCCGCTCCTCGGGCACGATCCTTTCCTGGAGGAGGTACTTGTCGGAGGGATAGGCCCGGCGCGCGGCCAGGACGTCCCCGAGACAGCTGGCGTCCTCGACGACGCCGAGGGCGCCGCCCGTCGTGTTGGCCGGCTTGACGACGAAGGGCGAGCCGAGGGGCAGGAGCTCGGCCGGACCGAGCGGCGGCGTCCCCTCGGCCTCGGCCGGCGCCAGGATGACCGTGTGAGGCGTGCGGATGCCGTGGGCGATGAACTCGAGGTGCATCGTCGCCTTGTCCGAGGCCCAGCGGAGCCGGTCCGCGGCGTCGATGACCTCGCAACCGCGCTCGAGGGCGGCGGCCTGAAAGGCCAGGAAGTCGGGCGAGGAGGGCGAGGCGCGGTCGAGGAGGATACGGAAGTCGAGCCGGCCCGAGCGGACGTCGTCCAGGCGGGCGACGACGTCGGCCGGAGAGACGACGATGGTCCGCAATCCCCGGCCGGCCGCCTCGGCCTCGACGAGGCGGACGAAATCCCAGTCATACTCCCAATCGAGGGCCACGGCCAAGTCGTGCGGCGGAAAGGTGACCACCGCGCGGATTGTCATACATTTCCGCGGGGCTGTCAACGCCGGGCCCCCCCGCGCCCGAGGTTTGACGACCCCGACCCGCTATGGTATAAGCCTCGAAGACAAGGAGAGCGAATGAGAAGCCCGCTTCTGCGCACCAAGCCCGTGACCCGGATCATGGCCGACACCCAGGTTGAGGGCCACAGGCTCCGGCGGGCCCTGACGGCCTGGGACCTGACGGCCATCGGCATCGGCTGCATCATCGGCGTCGGCATCTTCGTCTTGCCCGGCGTCGAGGCGGCTCAACACGCCGGCCCCGGCATCATCCTCTCCTTCGCCATCGCCTCCATCGCCTGCGCCGCGAGCGCCCTCTGCTACGCGGAGCTCGCGGCGATGATCCCCGTCTCCGGCAGCGCCTACACCTACGGCTACGCCACTCTGGGCGAGATCTTCGGCTGGATCATCGGCTGGGACCTCATCCTCGAATACATGGTCGCGGCCATCCTCGTCTCCACAGGCTGGTCGGCCTACTTCGTCAACCTTCTCCGGAGCGGCCTCGGCATCCACGTTCCCCAGGCCATCTCCGCCTCGCCCTTCGACAAGAACCCCGGCGTCCTGAACCTCCCCGCCGTGGCCATCGTCCTGCTCATCAGCTGGCTCCTCGTCCGCGGCATCAAGGAGAGCTCGCGCGTCAACCTGACCATCGTCATCGTCAAGCTCGCCGTCGTGGCGGATGTGGCGGTGAAGGACGGGCGCATCGTGGCCGTCGGCCACGTCGACCCGGCCAAGTGGCAGCCGTTCCTGCCCTTCGGCTTCAAGGGCGTGATGACGGCCGCCGCCATCGTTTTCCTGGCCTACGTCGGATTCGATGCCGTCTCGACGACGGCCGAGGAAGCCAAGAACCCGCAGCGGGACCTGCCCATCGGCATCATGGCCTCGCTCATCGTCGCCACGGTCCTCTACGTGGCCGTGGCCGCGATCATGACCGGGGTCGTCCCTTACCGGGAGCTGGGCGTCGCCGACCCGATCGCCCTGGTCCTCAACACCTTGAAAATGCCCGTAGCGTCCGCCATCATCAGCGTCGGGGCCATCGCCGGCATCACGAGCGTCCTGCTCGTCCTGATCATGG
>JBBISK010000026.1:0-17402 GCA_037441295.1 Candidatus Aminicenantota bacterium
GTTCTTGGTCATGGCCTTCCTTCCTTTCCGGCCTCCCGCAGCCACTCCCGACTCAGAACCGGACGAGGCAGCGGACGTCGACCTCCGGGTGGGCCTCGCGGATCCTCTCGACCCCGTTGAGGCAGCCCAGGTCAACGACCGCCCCGAAGCCGATGACCTCGCCCCGGAGGAGCCGGACGAGGTCGATCGCGCTGACCGAGGACGATCCCGTGGCGATGAGGTCGTCAATGATGATGACGCGCTCGCCGGCCGCGACGGCGTCCTCATGCATTTCGAAATGCTCGACGGCGTATTCGTTCGGTGCCAGGACGCTCACGGCCTTGCGCGGCAGCTTGCCCTGCTTTCGGATGATGGTCAACCCCAGTCGGAGGTCCCGGGCCAGGCCGGCCGCGAAGAGGAAGCCCCGGGATTCGATGCCGGCGATGACGCCGGGACGTTTCGGCCGCGCCCATGCGGCCAGCTGGTCGATGGCGAAGTTGTAGGCCTGGGCGCTTTGGAGGACGGGCGTGATGTCCTTAAAGATGATCCCCGGCTTGGGGAAATCGGGCACGTCCCGGATGAAAGACTTAAGGTCGATGGCCATGGGACCGTCCTTTCGTCGCCGGCCGCGGCAAGCGGTCAACCCATTTAAGATTAAACACCCCGGCGTTGTCAACAAAAGAGGGACTGTCCCCCGGCGGGGACAGCCCCTCCGGCTCTTGGCTCGGGCCGGCGTCTCCGCTCATTTGTCGCGCCGGTCCCGATGGATTATAATGGACGCCTGAGGGGACGATGGTCGACTATTCGCTCTATCTCGTGGCCGACGCCGATTACGCCGCCGACCGCGACCTCGTGCCGCTCGTCGAGGCGGCCGTCCGGGGCGGCGTCACGGTCGTCCAGCTGCGCGGGAAGAGCCTGCTTCACGCAGACTTCCTCGCCCTCGCCCGCCGCATCGTCCCCGTGCTCAAGCGCCACCGCGTCCCGCTCATCATCAACGACATGGCCGAGATCGCCTTGTCCTGCGGCGCGGCCGGCCTCCATCTCGGCCAGGATGACCTGCCCCTCGCCGTCGCCCGCAAGATCCTGGCCGACGACATGATCATCGGCGTCTCGGTCAACACGCCCGAAGAGGCGCGGGAGGCCGAGCGCCGCGGCGCCGATTACGTCGGCGCCGGCCCGGTCTTCGCCACGGCGACGAAGGCCACAGACCTGCCCGTCCTCGGGCCGCAGGCCTTCCGCCGCATCAAGGAGAGCGTCCTCATCCCCGTCGTGGCCATCGGCGGCATCACGGGCGAGAACGCGAGGTCGGTCCTGGAGGCCGGCGCCGACGGGATCGCCGTCGTCTCGGCCCTGCTCGGGGCCGACGATCCCCAAGAGGCCGCCCGCGGCCTGAAGCGGGCCATGAATCTCGCCATCAGACGGAGGGACGCCATCTCTTCGTCCGCCAGGAGGTCAGCATGACGACTTGGAAAAAGCGCTCGGCGGCCTATGCCGTCGTGCTCGCCCTGACGCTCGTCTGGCCGTTCGCCTTCGCGGCCGGGACGGGCGCGGGCGCGTCCCCGGCCAATGAGGTCAAGAAGGTCGACGACTCCGTCCGCGTCCTCCAGGAGATGATGAAGGAAACCGACAAGAGCATCCCGGTGAGCCTCCTCAAGAGGAGCGCCGGCATCGCCATCATTCCCGACGTCCTCAAGGCCGCCTTCGTCATCGGCGGCCGCCACGGCAACGGACTCGTTTGCGTGCGCCGCCCGGACGGCTCATGGAGCGACCCCGCGTTCATCGGGATCACCGGCGGGAGCCTCGGCTGGCAGGTCGGCGTCCAATCGGCCGACATCATCCTCGTCTTCCGGACGGAGCGGAGCATCGAGAACTTCACCAGGGGCAAGTTCACCCTCGGTGCGGACGTGGGCATAGCGGCCGGGCCGCTGGGCCGGTCGGCCGAGGCCAGCACCGACGCCGAACTCAAGGCCGAGATCCTCTCCTACTCGCGGAGCCGCGGCCTCTATGTCGGGCTCTCGCTCGACGGCGCGTCGCTCTATGTCGACGCGAAGGCCAACGAGAGCTTCTACGGCGTGAAGGGGATCGTTCCCGGCACGGTCTTCGACGGAAAGGTCTCCGGCGTCCCGGGGGCCGCGGCGAAGCTCCGCCAGGCGTTGGCAGCGTTTTCGGCCGCGAAGTAGGGCCCGCGCCGGTCAGGGCCGGCGGATCGTGATGCGGCGCTCGTCGCCGGTCCCCGTCTGGATCCGCACGGAGATGCCCTCGAGGGGAAAGACGAGCTTGTCGGCCCACTCGACGATGACGATCCCGGCGCCGAGATAGTCCTCCCAGCCCAGGTCAAGAATGTCGTCCTCCCGGTCGAGCCGGTAGAGGTCGATGTGGAAGACCGTGTGTCGGCCCTCGTGGATGTTGACGAGGGTGAAAGAGGGGCTGCGGACCTCATCGACGTTCCGGACGCCAGCCCCCGAAGCCAGGCCCTTGGCGAAGACGGTCTTGCCGGCGCCGAGCTCGCCCTCGAGCAGGACGACCTCCGTCCCCGAGAAGGCAGACGCCAGCTCCTCGGCCAGGCGGAAGGTCTCCGCCTCGGAGCGGGTGACGACCGTCCTCGATTCCCCGGGCGGGGACGGCTCTTTCCGGGGCACGGTCCTCAATCCCCTTCGAGCGATCTCAGGGCCGCGGGGAGGAAGCGGATGATGTCCCCCGCCGTCAGGGCCTTCTCCCCGAGCTTCTCCGCCCCGAGGTCCCCGGCGAGGCCGTGAGCGTAGACGGCCGAGAGGACCGCGCCGGCCATGTCCTTCTCCTGGACGATCTCGGAGGCGATCATGCCGCCGAGGACGTCGCCCGACCCGCCCGTGGCCATGCCGGGGTTCCCGGTGGGGTTGACGAAGACGCGGCCGTCGGGGGCGGCGGTCAGGGTCCGATAGCCCTTGAGCACGAGGTGGACGCCGTATTTGCGGGCGAACTCCGGGGCCATCTCGAGCCGGTAGCGCAGGACATCGGCCGTCGACCGGCCCGTGAGCCGGGCGAACTCGCCCGGATGGGGCGTGAGCACGGCCGGGGCCCGCAGCCCGCGCAGCCGCCCGACGTCGCCGGCCAGGATGTTCAGCGCGTCGGCGTCGATGACGGCCGGGACCTTGATCTTCGGCAGCAGCGAGAGGACGAACTCGGCGGTCGACGGCCGGGTCGAGAGCCCCGGGCCGACGAGGACTCCGTCCTTGCCCTCGAGGAGCTCGAACGCCCGCGGCAGGCCCGCGGCGGCCACGGTCCCCTCAAGCGTCTCGGCCAGCGGCTCGGTCATGAGTTCCATCATCGACCGGGCGACTCCGGGGAGCGCGCCGGCGGCCGTGGCCACGGTCACCAGCCCGGCCCCCATCCTGAGGGCGGCCCGGCCTGCCAGGGCCGCCGCGCCCGCCTTTCCGAGCGAGCCGGCGACGACGAGGAGATGGCCATAGCTCCCCTTGTGGCTGTCCTTCCTCCGCTTCCAGAAGAAGGGCCTGACCCTCCCCTTCTCGACGAGCTCGAGCTTGAGCTCGGGGGCTTCGAGGAGCGCGGGCGGAATGCCGATCGCGGCCACGACGAGCTCGCCGACGCATGCTTCGGCCGGCGGGAAGAGGTGGGCGATCTTCGGCGCCGCCAGGCAGACCGTCAGGTCCGCCCGGACGCAGGGGCCGATGAGGTCGAAGGTATCGGAGGAGAGGCCGGACGGGATGTCCACGGCGAGCTTGAAGGCCCGGGCCCGGTTGATGTCCTCGACCGCACGCGCATGGAGGCCCTCGAGCGGCTTCACGAGGCCCGTCCCGAAAAGAGCGTCGACGATGACGGTAGCGTTAAGGAGGTCCGTCCGGCAGCGCCTCCAGTCCTCGGGCCGGCGGACCTCGACGACCGGGATGCCGAGGTTTGCCGCGACGGCCAGGTTGAGGGCGGCGTCGCCCTTGACCTCTTCCTTCGCGGCCAGGAGGAGGACCTTGGGCGCGACGCCGGCGGCCTCGAGGTGGCGGGCCACGACCAGGCCGTCGCCCCCGTTGTTGCCCTTGCCGGCGACGATGACGACCCGCTCCTCGCGCAGACGCGGGAAGCGGGTCCTGAGGGCCTTCGTGACCTCCTGCCCGGCGTTCTCCATGAGCACCGGCCCGGGGATGCCGATGCCCTCGATCGTCTCCCGGTCGATGTCCCTCATTTGCCGCGCCGTCAAGATCCTCATGACCACTCCTCCGGGCGGTCCGGCCGCCCGCTGCTGAAGCGATTCTAGCACAAAACGCCGGCCCCCCGTTACCGGCCGTCCCGCCGGCCCTTTCATTGACAATTGCGGCGGGGCTGTGCTAATACCATGTCCAATCGAGCTGGTCCCCGGCGGCCGCCCGCGGCGGGAAGCGGTCGGGGTGAAAGGTATGGACGTGCCCGACCCGTCGGAACGCAGGAACTTCCCCTGGCAACCGGTCATCGTCTTCGGGCTCCTCATGGCGGGGCTCCTGTCCCTATCCTACGTCTATACGACCAGGTTCCGGGCCTTCGCCAGGGGCTCCCGCGAGAACGAAATGGAGTCCATCGCCGACCTCAAGGTCCTCCAGGTTGCCACGTGGAGGGCGGAGCACTACGCGACGATCAAGAATATCTTCGACAGTCGCTATTTCGTCCCCCTCGCCCAGGCCTTGGTCAAGGACCCGGCCTCCAATAAGGTCCGGCAGGCGATCACGGACGGGCTCAGTCACCTCAGCAAGAACTTTCCCGACGAATATCCCCGCGTGTCCATTCTCCTACCCGGCGGCAAGGTCCTCTATGCGCTCCCCGACTCCGCCCAGTACGTCCAGAACCCCGAATCGGCACGGTTGGGCATGGAGGCCTTGAGTTCCGGGAAGCTCCAGTTCGGGGACCTTACCCGCGACCCCGGCAACGGCCGGATCACGCTCCCGGTCGTCTTCCCCCTCGTCGCCTCCGGCGCCGGCGGCAGCGAGCCGGTCGCCCTCATGGCCTTCGAGATCGACCCCGCACGAACGCTCTATCCGCTGGTCACGCAATGGCCGTCGCCCAGCGTGACGGCGGAGGTCCTGCTCATCGAGCGGGCGGGGAACGACTTCCGTTACCTCAACGAGCCGCGCTATAGGACCGGTGTCGCCCTCGACCTCCGTCTGCCGATCAGCCGTTTCCGCCGGCCGGGATTCGAGACGCCCATCGGTGAGGAGGGCCTGATCGAAGGCACCGACTACCGCGGGAACCATGTCGTCGGTTACGTCAAGTCGGTCCCGGATTCGCCCTGGTTCATCGAGGCCAAGATGGACGCGAGCGAGATCACCGCGGGCTGGACCAAGTGGACGAGCCTGCTCTCGGTCGTCATCGCGCTCCTCGTCCTGGCCGCGGGGGCGAGCCTCGCCCACTTCTGGCGTCGGCAGAAGACCTCCTTGGTCGCCGACGAGCGCGCGAAATGGGACCTCGCCGTCAGGAACCAGAACGACTTCCTCCGCGTCATGATCGACGTCATGCCCAACGCCGCCTACATCAAGGACGCCGAAGGCCGGTTCACGGCCTGCAACGCGGCCTTCGAGAAGCTCCTGGGCCGGTCCATGGACAAGGTCGTCGGCCGGACCTTCGCCGAATTCGCCTCCCCGGAGGCGGCTGAGAAGGAGCGGCAGACCGACCGCGTGCTTCTCGAGAAACCCGGCGTCCAGGTCTACGAATCCCCGCTCAAGGCCGGGGACGGGATCGAGCACCACATCATCTACATCAAGTCGACCTTCGCCCGGCCCGACGGCCGCACGGGCGGGCTCATGTGCACCCTCATCGACATCACCCAGCGCAAGCGGTCCGAGGAAGAGCTCCAGCAGATCAAGAAGTTCAGCGACGGCATCATCCAGACCATGTCCGAGGGCCTCGTCCTGACGGACTTGGAGGGGCGCTTCACGTTCGTCAACCCGGCCGCGGCGGCCATCCTGGGCTACACGCCGGGCGAAATGATCGAGCGGGACGTCGCCTCGTTCGTCCCGTCGGACCAGTGGGCCATCGTCCGCGGCGCCGACGAACGGCGGGCCAAGGGCATCGCCGACCGTTACGAGCTCGACTTCCTCCACAAGGACGGCAGCCGCCGGACGATGCTCGTCAGCGGCGGGCCTCGCTTCGCCGGCGTCCAGTACGGCGGGACGATGGCCGTCCTGACCGACATCTCCGACCGGAAGCGCATGGAGGAGGAGATCCGGGCCCTGTCCCTGACGGACCCGCTGACCGGGCTCTTCAACCGCCGGGGCCTCCACCACCTCGGCGAACAGCAGCTCAAGATCGCCCTGCGCCTCGGCAAGAGAGTCCTCCTCCTCTACGCGGACGTCGACGACCTAAAAAGCGTCAACGACGCCTACGGCCACGACGGGGGCGACCGCGTCCTGGCCGACGTGGCCACCATCCTCAGGACGAGCTTCCGTGACTCGGACATCGTCGCCCGCGTCGGCGGCGACGAGTTCGTCGTCCTGGCCATGGAGGCGGCGAGGGTCAGCGCCGAGATCTTCACCCGGCGGCTCGACGAGAAGCTCGACATCTACAATTCCCGCCCCGAGCACAAGGGGCGCGTCCGCCTTGGCCTGAGCACGGGCGTCAGCACGTTCGAGCCCGAGCTGCCCTCGACGATCGACGAGCTTACGAGCCGGGCCGACGCCCTGATGTACGAGCAGAAGCGGCAGAAAAAGAGGTAGGTCCCCGCGCCGCCGCGACCGTCCCGGCCGCCCTCCGGCCGCCTTGAAGAATCCGGCCGATTATGCTATCGTGATTTGCACTCTTTCACCCATTACAGGAGGTACCGCATGGCTATCCGGATAGGTATAAACGGTTTCGGGCGGATCGGCCGGAACATGCTCCGCGCGTCGTGGGGCGACCCCGCGATCGAGTACGTCGCCGTCAACGACATCACGGACGCCAAGACGCTGGCCCACCTGCTCAAGTACGACTCCGTCCTGGGGAAGTTCCCGGAGGAGGTGTCCGCGACCGAGGACTCGATCATCGTCAACGGCCGGAAGATCCGCGTCCTCGCGGAAAAGGAGGTCGGCAAGCTCCCCTGGAAGGACCTGGGCGTGTCCATCGTCATCGAGTCGACCGGCAAGTACACGAAGCGCCCCGACGTCATCCAGCATATCGAGAAGGGCGGCGCCTCGAAGGTCATCGTCTCCGCCCCGGCCACCGACCCCGACATCACCGTGGTCCTCGGCGTCAACGAGAAGAGCTACGACCCCGCCAAGCATCACATCCTCTCGAACGCGTCCTGCACCACGAACTGCCTGGCGCCGGTCGTCAAGGTCCTCCACGACGAGTACGGCATCGAGAAGGGCTTCATGACCACTATCCACTCCTACACGAACGACCAGAAGATCCTCGACCAGCCGCACAAGGACCTCCGCCGGGCCCGGGCCGCGGCCATCTCCCAGATCCCGACGACGACCGGAGCGGCCAAGGCCGTCGGCCTGGTCATGCCCGAGCTCAAGGGGAAGATCGACGGCGTCTCCATCCGCGTCCCGACCCCCAACGTCTCCCTCGTCGACCTCGTCGCCGTCCTCAAGAAGCCGGCCAAGGCCGAAGAGGTCAACGCCGCTTTCGTCAAGGCCGCCGCGGGCCCCCTCAAGGGCATCCTCGGCTATACGGACGAGCCGCTGGTATCTGTCGACTTCATGCACGACCGCCGCTCGGGGATCGTCGACGGGCTCTCGACCAAGGTCATCGACGGGACCCTGGTCAAGGTCATGGCCTGGTACGACAACGAATGGGGCTATTCCTGCCGGCTCGCCGACCTCGTCAAATACATCGCGGGCTGAGGCGGCCATGAAGTTCGTCACCGACCTCGACGTCAAGGGCAAGCTCGTCTTCCTCCGCGTGGACTTCAACGTTCCCCTGGACGACCAGGGAGGGATCAGGGACGACAACCGCATCCGCGCCTCCCTGCCCACCATCCGCTACCTCCTCGACCACGGGGCCCGGCTCGTCATCGCCTCGCACCTGGGCCGGCCGAAGGGCAAGCGCGACCCGAAGTTGAGCTTGGCGCCGGCCGCCCGGCGGCTCGGCGAGCTCATCCCGAACAAAGTCGTCATGGCCCCGGACGTCGTCGGTGAAGAGGTCGACCGGCTCAAGCGGGGGCTGGCCGACGGCGAGGCCCTCGTCCTCGAGAACGTCCGCTTCTACAAGGAGGAGGAGGCGAACGACCCGGGCTTCGCCCGGAGGCTCGCCGACGGCGTCGACATCTTCGTCAACGACGCGTTCGGCTCGAGCCACCGGGCCCACGCCTCGGTCGTCGGCATCGCCGGCTTCGTCAAGGTCAAGGCCGCCGGCGACTTGATGAAGAAGGAGGTCGACTTCCTGAGCAAGGCCGTGCACTCGCCCGAGAAGCCCTACGTCGCCATCCTCGGCGGGGCCAAGGTCTCGGACAAGATCGAGATCATCGACAGCCTCCTCGCCAAGGCCGACCACATTCTCGTCGGCGGGGCCATGGCCTACACGTTCTTCAAGGCCCAGGGCCTCGGCGTCGGCAAGTCGCTGGCCGAGGACGACCAGAAGGAGACGGCCCTGCGGATCCTGAAGAAGGCCGTCGAGCGGAAGGTCGACTTCGAGCTGCCGCTCGACCACGTCCTCGCCGCCGCGCCCGAGGCCGGCGTCGCGACGATGACGGTCTCGAGTCTCCCCTTCCCCGAGGACATGATGGGCGTCGACATCGGGCCGAAGACGGTCGAGGCCTATTCCCGCGTCATCGCCGGGGCCCGCACGATCTTCTGGAACGGCCCGATGGGGATCTTCGAGGTCGAGCCGTTCGCCGCGGGCACGGTCGCCATCGCCAAGGCCGTCGCGGCCTCGAAGGCCGTATCCATCGTCGGGGGCGGGGATTCCGCCGCGGCCGTGAAAAAGGCCGGCGTCAGGGACAAGATCAGCCACATCTCGACAGGCGGCGGCGCCTCTCTCGAGTACATCGCCTACGACTCGCTCCCCGGCATCGACGCCCTGGAAAATTAGATGGCCGCCTCGAACGAGCGCCCTTTCGTCGCCGGCAACTGGAAGATGAACCTGACCCTGCCCGAAGCCCGGGACCTCGTCTCGGGGGTCCTCGGCGCCGGGGCCGAGCTCGGGGGGGCGACGGTCGTCCTCATCCCCCCCTTCACCTCCCTGGCCTTGGTCGCCCGGCTGCTCGAGGGTTCGAAGGTCGGGCTCGGCGGGCAGGACCTCTTCTGGGAGGACCGGGGCGCTTTCACCGGGGAGGTCTCGGGACCCATGCTGAGGGAGGCCGGTTGCGGCTACGTCCTCGTCGGCCACTCCGAAAGACGGCAGCTCTTCGGCGAGACGGACGAGGCGGTCAATCGCAAGGCCCGGGCGGCCCTGAGGTCGGGGCTGACGCCCATCCTCTGCGTCGGCGAAACGCTCGAGGAACGCCTGGCCAGCCAGACCGAGGCCCGGGTCGACGGCCAGCTCACGGCCGGCCTGGAGGGGCTTTCGGCCGCGGATATGGGGCGAGTCGTCCTGGCCTACGAGCCGGTCTGGGCCATCGGCACGGGCCAGACGGCAACCCCGTCCCAGGCCGGGGAGGTCCAGACCCACATCCGCCGGCGCCTTGAAGAAAAATATGGAAATCGGGCCGCCTCCTGTGCTATAATCCTCTACGGCGGCTCGGTGAAGCCGGCCACGACTTACGCCCTTTTCAGAGAAAAGGATATCGACGGATTTCTCGTCGGGGGCGCGTCCCTCGATGCCGCGTCGTTCGTCGGCATCGTCCGGGAGGCCTTCCGCGCTGACAGGGAAGTGCAGTGAACACATTGTTCGTCATCGTCCACGTCATCGTGTGCCTGATCCTCATCCTGGTCGTCCTGCTCCAGTCCGGCAAGTCGGCCGACCTGGCCGGAGCCTTCGGCGGCACGGGCAGCCAGACGGAATTCGGCGGCCGCGGCCAGGCGACGCTCCTGTCCAAGATCACGACGATCTCGGCCATCGTCTTCATGATCACCTCGCTCGGCCTCTACATCCTGTCGGCCAAGGGTACGAGCTCCGTCGTCGGCGGCATCAAGGCGCCCGCTCAGACGAGCGCCCCGGCGGCCGCCGAGACGACGAAGCCCGAGACGAAGAAGCAGGACGAGGCCAAGGCGCCCCCGGCGAAGGCCGAGGCCCAGAAGCCCGCCGAGCAGAAGCCGGCCGCGCCGGAAAAAAAGAAGTGACCTCAAAACCTCCCAAGCCGACATGCCGAAGTGGTGGAATTGGCAGACACGCTAGCTTGAGGGGCTAGTTCCCATTAATCCGGGAGTAGGGGTTCGAGTCCCCTCTTCGGCATTCCCCTTCCTCAGCGGACCCGGGCCAGCCAGGACGGCAGCCCGGCGAATAGCCGCTTCATCACCTTCTGCGTGTTGCGCCGGAAGAGTCCGATGTCGCCGTAGGCCTCGCCGCCCCGCGGACCGACGATGTCCGTCACTCCCCGCAGGATGAGGACGCGCGTGCCGTTCTTCCGCGCCGTGTAGGCGATCGCCCCCGATTCCCAGTCGGCGGCCGCGGCTCCGTATCTCGAGCGGAGGGCGAGGAGGGCCGCCGGGTCGACGTCCTGGTCGGCCGAAACCAGGGTCATCCTCCGGACGCCCCGGGGGTCGGGCCCCGCGAGCCAGCCGAGGTCCAGGGTCGTGACATAGGCGTCCACGGCCTCCTGGGCGTTGCCCATCCGCTCGACGATGTCGTAGATGACGGTCCGGGTCGCCAGGATGACGTCCCCGCGCTCGACCACCCCCTGGAAGCCTCCGCACGTGCCCAAGTTGATGACGACCGCCGGGCGCCAGCGGTCGATAACGAACTGGGCCGAGGCCGCCGCGGCGACCTTCCCCCATCCCCCTTGGAAGACGACGACGCGATGGCTGGTCCCGTCGGGCAGCGAGAGGTCCTCGAGCCAGTACTCGCCGAAGGGCGAGCGTTCCGGCCGGACGCCTGGAAAGAGCCCTTTCGTCGCGGCCCATTCCGCGTCGGCGGACACGAGCACCACGGCGTCGATGGCGGGCCTCTCCGCGCCCGGAAGCGGCTGGACAACGGCCATGGCAAGGGCCAGCAAGGTCATGGCCTGGAAGATGCGCGCCAATCGTCCCTCCCTGCCGGCCGTTCCGCCGGCGCGACGTGGCCCTCGCGCCGCGTCAGGCCCGGCTCGCCACCCAGAAGGCGAAATCCTCCTCCGGCACCGCGCCGGACATCCGGTCCCGCTCGATCCCCTTGCTGATGACGACGAAGGTCGGCACGCCCTGGATGCCGAAATCCCGCGCCAGGTCCGGGTCCCGCTCGACGTTGACCTTGACGACGACGACCTCGCCCGCCCGCCGCTGCGCCAGCCGCTCGATGACGGGGTGCATCACGTGGCAGGGGCCGCAGGTCGGCGAAAAGAAATCCACGAGGACCGGCAGGCCCGAGTTCCGGAAGAGCGTGCCGGCCTGGGCGCGGGTCGGCTCGAGCACCGTCCCGGGGAACGGCAGCACGGACTTGCATCGCCCGCAGACGACCTTTTTCCCCTCGGCCGCGCGCGGATAGAGATTCGTCGCCCCGCACTCGGGGCAGACGGCCTTGACCTTCTCGCCGGTCATCTTCACTTCTTGATCGGGAACGGCGGGATGGGCGGGATGTCCTTGCCCTTGGTCTTGAGCTCCTCGAGGATGACCTCGATGGCCTTGTTGAGCTGGTCGTCGATGCCGGCGAACTCGCGGGCCGGGTCGTTGTCGACGACGATGTCCGGGTCGACGCCGTGGCCCTCGATGATCCAGCCCTGGCCGTCCTTGCCGTACGGCGCGAACTCGGGCTTGAAGAGGGAGCCGCCGTCGAGGAGCGGCAGGGAATTGCGGATGCCGACGACGCCGCCCCAGGTCCTCTTGCCGATGACCTTGCCGACGCCGAGCGTCTTGAACCGGTAGGGGAAGATGTCCCCGTCGGAGGCCGAGAACTCGTCGCAGAGGGCGACCTTGGGCCCGAGGAAGGCGGCCCCGGGGTCGGGCCCGGGCGCGCCGTTGCGGCCGACCTCGACCATGACCATCTCCCGGACGAGCCGGTCGATGATGATGGGCGAGACGCTGCCGCCGCCGTTGCCGCGGACGTCGATGATGAGGGCCTTCTTCCGGAGCTGAGGATAGAAATGCTTGACGAACTCGTTCAGCCCTTCGACACCCATGTCCGGGATATGGATGTAGCCGACGCGGCCGTCCGTGGCCTTGGCGACCTTGGCGATGTTCCCCTCGACCCAGTTGTAATAGTAGAGCTGGTTCTCGGTCTCGACGGGGACGACGACGACCTCGCGGCTCCCCTTCTCCTCGAGCGTGCCGTTGACCCGGAGCGTCACCTGCCGGCCGGCGGTGTTGTCGAGCGTTTCATAGATGTCGGCGACCGTGTTGAGAAGCCGGCCGTTGACGGCGATGACGTACTCCCCTTCCTTGACGTTGACGCCGACCTCGGTCAGGGGCGAGCGCCGGGCCGGGTCCCAGTTCTGGCCCTTCAGGATCTTCGCGATCCTGAAGAAGCCGGACTTCCCGTCCCGCTCGAACTGCGCGCCGAGCATGCCGACCTTGAGCTTCGGCGGATGGGGCATGTCGCCGCCGCCGACGTAGGTGTGCCCGGAGCTGAGCTCGCCGATCATCTCGCCGATGACATAGGTCAGGTCGGCCCGGTGATTGACGGCCTCGGCCAGGGGACGGTACTTGGCCCGGACGGCGGCCCAGTCGACGCCGTGCATGTTGGGGGCGTAGAAGAAGTACTTCATCTGGCGCCAGCACTCGTCGTAGATCTGGTCCCACTCCTGGCGCGGGTCGACCGTGCATTCCATGCCGCTGAGGTCGAGCCGGGAGTCGAGGCTGACCGGCCCCTTGGGCAGGTCGATGATGCCGAAGGCGCGGTCCTTGGCCACGAGCATTTTCTTCGCGTCGGCCGAGACCTCGTAGCCGGCGATCTTGCCCAGGTCCTTTTCCTTGAGCTCCCCGAGGTCGTAGAGCATGAGGGAGGGCTGGTCCTCCATGTCCTTGAGCCGGAGGTAGTAGACGGAATTGCCGATGGCCACGATGTTCCCGTAGTTGGCCGTCTCGACGGGCAGGGCGACGATGCGCGCCTTGAGGCCGTCGGGGTCGACCTTGACAGGAGGCGGGCCGGCGGGCTTGGCGGCCTCGGGTTTGGCGGTCGGCTTGGCCGGAGGCGCCGCCGCGGGCTTCTCCTCCTCCTTCTTCACGGCGACCTCGTCGCTCTTCGGCTCGAAGGGCGACTTCGTGTCCTTGGCCAGGGTCACGAAGAAGACCCGGGACGTCGAGAGATAGGCGGAGTCGTACTCGACCGAGCTGAAGACGGGCCGGAAGTCCCGGTCCGAGACGAAGAAGAGGTATTTCCCGTCCGAGCTGAAGGACGGGTCGCCCGAATTGTACCAGCCGTCGGTGACCTCGTAGGTCTTCTTCGCATCGAGGGAGTAGAGATAGACCTTCGCCATCGTCTCGATCTCGGGCTTGGCGTAGGCGACCCAGCGGCTGTCGGGGGACCAGGCGAACTGCTGGATCTCCCAGCTGTCGGCCTTGATGACGGTGACGACCTCCTTGGTCGCGATATCGACGTAGCACACGCGCAGGAGCTTGTCGTTCCAGAGGATCTTGCGGCCGTCGGGCGACCAGGCCAGCCCGTACTTGTAGGTGTCGGCGTTCTTCGTCAGCTGCTGGGGCTCGCCGGTCCCGTCCTGGGCCATGATGTAGACCTCGTCCTCGCCGCTCTTGTCGGAGATGAAGGCGATCCACTTCCCGTCAGGGGACCACTTGGAGGCCCGCTCGTGGATTCCCGTCGTCCGGGTCAGGTTCCGGACGTTTCCGTACTGGGCGGGGACGGTGAAGATGTCGCCCCGGGCGCCGAACAGGGCCCGCTTGCCGTCGGGCGAGATCTCGAAGTTCGTGACCTGGTTCCCGACCTTGACGAGCCGCGGACGCGCCCCGACGGCGTCGTCGGCGATC
Organism: Candidatus Aminicenantota bacterium; assembly: GCA_037441295.1. GTDB lineage: Bacteria > Acidobacteriota > Aminicenantia > Aminicenantales > Saccharicenantaceae > DATKJS01. The sequence continues at coordinate 13,911 of JBBISK010000026.1, forward strand.
GTGACGGGGACCTTCTCCGTCTTCTCCGTGGCCAGGTCGAACTTATAGACATATCCGCCGTTCTCGAAGACGATGGCCGTCGGTCCGAGGGACGGGAACTTGATGTCGTATTCGGCGAAGTCCGTCAGCTTCCGCGTCGCCTTCGTCTTGAGGTCATAGACATAGAGGTTCACGCGCTTGGCGTCGTCGCGGTCGGAGACGAAGTAGATCCGGTCCCCGCTCCACATGGGGATGATGTCCAGGGCGGGGTTGTTCGTGATGTCCTCGACCTTCTTGGTGGCGAAGTCGTAGATCCAGATATCATCGGCCATCCCGCCCCGGTAGCGCTTCCAGGTCCGGAACTCGCGGAAGATGCGGTTGTAGGCGAGCTTCGTCCCGTCGGGCGAGAAGGAGCAGAACCCTCCTCGGGGCAGCGGCAGCTCCTCGGGAGGGCCGCCGGCCGCGGGGACGAGGTAGAGCTGGCCGTTGAAATCGTTCCATTCGCGCATGCGGGAGCGGAAGACGATCTTCTGGCCGTCCGGCGTCCAGCCCATGACCAGGTTGTTGGGCCCCATCCGGTCGGAGATGTCGTCCCGGGACAGGGAGGGCGTGTGCGTCAGGCGCTTCGGGGCGCCGCCCTCGGCCGGGATGACGTAGACCTCGCGGTTGCCGTCGTATTCGCCGGTGAAGGCGATGCTCTTGCCGTCCGGCGAGAAGCGGGCAAAAGCCTCGTAGCCCTCGTAGTAGGCGGTGAGCTTGCGGGCCGTGCCGCCCGCGATCGGCACCGAATAGAGGTCCCCTCCGGAGCTGAAAACGATGGCGTCGCGCGAGACCGCCGGGAAACGGAGGACGCGGGCGTCGCCCGCCGCGAACGACAGCGCCGCCAGGACCAGAAGGAAAGACTCCAGAACGATGAGCCTGCGTGTTTTCACCTGATCTCCTTTCAAAGGACGGCCGCGTGATGCGATGGCCCATTTATAGCATAGGCGGTTCTCGACCGTCCATTCCTAAGTACGGGCGGGGCGGGCCACGGGTTTCCGGCGCCGCTCTCACCGGCCCCGCGTCGCCGCCAGGAGCTTCTTCCGCTTGGGCTCCGGAAAGCGCTCGATCGCGTAGCGCAGGGTCGTCCTGGGCACCGCCCGGCCGTGCCTGAGGAGGAACGCCTCGAGCCGCGTCGGGTCCTTCTTGCCCGCCTCCCGGAGCAGCCATCCGTTCGCCTTCTGGACGAGGTCGTCCGCGACGGGGAAGAGCGAGGCCGAGACGGCATATACCGCATCCTGGAACTCCTCCCTTTTGGCCAGCTTGATGAAGGAGACGGCCGAGGCCCGCTTGACCCACCGGTTGGGATGGACGGCCCAGCGCCGGACCACCGCGACGCTCTCCGGATGCGCCGCGAGGAATGCCCCCATGGCGGCGGGGCAGAGGACGTCGACGGAGGCCCAGTTGTCGAGGAGGTCCGCGGCCAGCCACGACTCGAGCTTGGCCGGGAAGGACTTGGGCAGGTCCCTCGTGAACCGGCCCAGGATGAGCGAGCCGACGGCCTTCGACTCGATCTCGGGCTCGGAGAAGAGGACATCGCAGAGGGCGATGGCCCCGTCCACGGTCCACGTCCCCTTGACCGACCCGTGGAGCTCGGCCGCGAGGGCCCGGATCGCGGGCGCCGGTATGCCGAAGGCCTTGACCGTATCCTTGAAGTAGCGCTGGACCCCCTCGGCCCTGACGGGGTCGGCCAGGGCCTTGAGGCGGGCGACGGCTTCCGCGGCCAGCGCCCGCGGCGGGATATTCCCGGGAGGCATCCTGCGTTCCTTTCCTCAGGGGTTAGCTCCAGAGGGACAGTCCCCTGCGGGGACAGTCCCTCTCTATCTACACGAACTTGGAAAAAACGTGGTTCGAGACGAGAAAGCGGCTCGGCGGGATGCGGACCGCCGACCCCTCACGGACGAGCCACCCCTCCCCTTCGAGCTCGGCCACCTCCCGGGCGAAGAGCGTCTCGAGGTCGAGCCCGAAGCTCGTGCCGAGGGCGTCGAGGTCGACGCCTTCGACCAGCCGCAGCCCGAAGACGAGCGCCTCCCGCGCCGAGGCCTCCGCCGTGAGCTCGATCGTTTCGGCGACGGGCGACCGGCCGCGCCGGAGCGCCTCCGCCCAAGCCGCGAGCTGCCTCACGTTCGACCATCGCTTGTTTCCGAGGTGCGAAGAGGCCGACGGGCCGAGCCCGAGGAACGGCTCGTAGCGCCAGTATTTCAGGTTGTGGAGGCACTCCTTGCCCGGCCGGGCGAAGTTGGAGATCTCGTACTGCCGGAGCCCGGCCGCGGCCAGTCCCTTCTGGAACATCCCGTATGTGTCGGCCACGGCGTCGTCCTCGACAGGATGGCGGGCGAGGACCCTCTCGAACGGGAGCCCCTCCACGTTCTCGAGGACATAGAGAGAGACGTGGTCGGGGGCCAGGCGGACGGCCTGCTCCAGGGTCCTCCTCGCCCCCTCCCGGGTCTCGCCGGGGACGCCGATCATGAGGTCGAGGCCGAGGGATTCGAAGCCGGCGCCGCGGGCGCGCCCGCAGAAGTCCGCCGCCGCGGCGGCCCAATAGCCGCGGCCGAGCACGGCCAGGACGGCGTCGTCGAAGGACTGGACGCCGACGCTCAGGCGCGTGACGCCGGCCTCGCGCCAGCCGCGGAGGAAGGACTCGTCCTCGACCTGCGGGTTGGCTTCGAGGGTGAACTCGCAAGCCTTGAGCCAGAAACGCTCGTCGAGCAGCGTCCGGAGCGCCCGGATGTCCTCCGGCGGGAGGAGCGACGGGGTGCCGCCGCCGAGATAGACGGTCTCGACCGATACGTTCGTCTTGACGTGCCGCTCCGCCTCCCGCTTCAGCCCCTCCCACCATTCGGCGACAAGCCTGCCGCGGGGCTCGATGCTGTAGAAATGGCAGTACGGGCACTTGGCCCGGCAGAACGGGAAATGGACGTAGAGGCCCGCCCGCACTCAGCCCTTCTCTTCGTAGCCGGCCGCGGCGAAATACATCGCCCGGTCGAAGAACAGGACGACCCGCTGGTGAAGGTCCATGGCCTGGTAGAGGTCGAGGGCCGTGTCGAGCACCCCCTCGGCCTGGACCTTCTCCCAGAGCACGCGGCGGATGTGGCAGAGCGCGAGGACGATCTCCGAAAAAGGGAAGTCTTCCCTTTTCCGCTGCCGGCCCAGGGCCGTCCAGTAATCCCTCATTTCGTCTTTTGTCGTCTCCCGTGAGACCCAGCGGCCGAGCTGGCTGTAGACCCGGTAGGCCCGGTTGTAGATCTCTTTCCGGTCGAAGCCCTGGTAGCGGGGCATGCGGTGGTCGCGCTGGATGGCCAGGACGTAATTCGTCGTCAGCTCGGCGGCGTTGCTCTCGATGAGGTCGACCAGCTTCCGCGAGGCGGGCGTTTCGAAGAAGGCACCGCCCTTCCCGGCTTCGCTCACTTGACCCCTCTAAGCAAAATGTAACACGGCTAAAAGCCCGTGTCAAATGAAAGGCCCCCTTCCCCG
>JBBISK010000027.1:0-7299 GCA_037441295.1 Candidatus Aminicenantota bacterium
GTCGCCGAGATCCTCCGCGCGACTAACCTCAAGAAGCAGGAGCTCGAGGCGGAGCGGGCCAAGACGGCGGACCTCGTCCAGCAGATCCGCCGGAACCGGGCGACCTACGAGCAGACCCTCCGCGAGCTCAAGGACAGCGCGGAGGAGTTGCAGGTCATGATGGCCAAGATCGCCAGCCGGGAATGGGCCCTGCCCTCGGCCTTCGTCCCGCTCTACGAGCTCCGGGGGCGGCTGGGCTGGCCGATCGAGGGGCGGGTCGTCACCTCCTTCGGCCTCCAGAAGCACCCCCGCTTCAACACGATCATCATGAACAACGGCATCGAGATCGCGCCGGCCAAGGACAAGGCCCTCATCACCGCCGTCCACTCCGGCAAGGTCGTCTATGCGGATTATTTCCAGGGCTACGGCAACCTCCTCATCCTGGACCACGGCATGACTTACTTCACCCTCTACGGCCACTGCTCTCAGTTCCTGGCCGGAGTCGGGGACATGGTCCGGGCCGGGCAGCCCATCGCCCTCGTCGGCGACTCCGGCTCCCTCAACGGCGAGTGCCTCTATTTCGAGGTCCGGTACAAGACCAAGGCCCTCGATCCCTTGCAATGGCTGAAACGGAGATGATAGAATGGATGCCCGTTCCAAGATGAAGATACCGAGATACCGCGTCATCCTCCTGGGCCTGTGCTTCGCCTCGCTCCTCTTCTTCCTCTTCGAGATGCGCATCCTGCCGGGGACGTCCCAGCGGGGACCCGTGCCCAAGGGATTCCAGCTCCTCGACGGCCTCATGTATCTCATCCGGAACGATTACCTCGAGGAGCGCGACCCGGTCCAGACGGCCGAGGGTGCCTACCGCGGCGTCGTCAATTCCCTCGACCCCGTCTCCTGCTATCTGAGCAAGGACGTGGCGGCCCGGGACGCGTCCGGCCGGCCGGCCCCCATGGGCCCCGGCCTCACCGTGTTCAAGAGATACGGCAGCTTCCCCCAGGTCGTCGGCATCGTCCCCGGCTCGCCCGCCGACAAGGCGGAGATCCGGCTGGGGGACCTCGTCAGCGCCGTCGACCGCCGCGGCACCCTGAGCATGAGCCTGGCCGAGGTCAACCTCCTCCTCGGCGGCCCGGACACGAAACCGGTCGAGCTCAAGGTCCTCCGCGGCAACGACTCGCACCTGGTCTCCGTCGCCCGGGCCCGCCTTTTCGCGCGGCCCTACACGCTGACGACGGAGGCGGGGCGCCCCGACGTCCTGGCCGTCCACGGCTTCGCCCCGTCGCTCGTGGCCGAGGTCCGCAAGAACGTCTTGCCGTCCCTCAAGGCCCGCAAGAAGCCGTTCGTCCTCGACCTCCGGAATTGTCCCGGCGGGGACATCGAGGAGGCCCGGCTCTTCCTGAACCTCTTCCTCAGGACGGACGCGGCCGGCGCGTTCGAAGAGAGGGGGGGAGTGAAGAAGACCGTGGCCTGCCCCGGCCCCCCCGAGATCGGCGGCCTGCCGGTCATCGTCTGGGCCGGCCCGGCCACGATCGGCCCTGCCGAGCTCGTCGCGGGCGTCCTCCGGGAGGTCCGCAAGGCCAAGATCCTCGGGCTGCCCACGCTCGGGGCGGTCGCGGTGACGCAGAGGTTCCCGCTTTCAGACGGGAGCCTGGTCATCCTCGTCTCCGGCGTGTACTCCCTCCCGTCCGGCCGCTCGCTCTGGGGGGAGGGCCTCGTCCCCGACATCAGCGTCCAGGCCGCCGACCAGACCGACAAGGCGTATTTCGAAAAGACCCTGCCCCTGCTCGCCAAGCTCTAGCGGATGACCACCAAGCTGCCGCGGAAGAGAGGCCAGGAGCCTTGGCCGGCCTTCAACCTCGTCACCGCGATCATGGTCGCCACGGCGCTCGTCGCCGCCGCGGCCCTGGACTTCATCAACTCCCGCCGCGGCGAACCCTCGTTCCTCTTCCGGCCGCCGTCGGCCGAGGTCATGGCCCCGGAGAAGGCGGCGGCGAAGCCCGTCTCCCCTCCCGCGGCCGGCGAGGCCGGGCGCGAGGCGGCCCCCGCCGCCAAGGAGAAGGGGACGCCGGCCCCGGAACCCGCTCCCAAGGAGGCGCCCGCCCGGGCCGCGAAGCGCATCCGCGGCCGCGTGGCGCTCATCATCGATGACATGGGCAACAGCCGCGAGGCCCTCGACGTCATCCTCGGCCTCGGCCAGCCCGTCACCGTCTCGGTCCTCCCCTACAGCACCTACGCCCAGGAGATCGCCGGGAGGGCACACGCGAACGGCCTCGAGGTGCTCCTCCACCTGCCGCTCGAGTCCCTGAACAACCACGAGACGGCCACGGACACAGACGGCATGATCACGGGCTCGATGAGCCCGGAGGAGATCGTCCAGGCCTTCGAGACGTGCCTGGCCCGGGTCCCCTACGCCGACGGCGTCAACAACCACATGGGGTCGAAGTTCACGGCGGACGCGGACCTGATGCGGACGCTCCTCGCCCCGATCAAGGAGAAGGGCCTCCTCTTCGTCGACAGCCGGACATCGGCCCAGACCGTGGCCTACGCCGAGGCCCAGCGGATGGGCGTCCCGGCCCTCGAACGGAACGTCTTCCTCGACGCCGACGCGGACCGCGGCCGCATCCGGGGCCGGCTCGTCGAGCTCTTCAAGCTGGCCCGCAAAAAGGGGCGAGCCCTGGGCATCTGCCACCCCTACCCCGAGACCCTCGAGGCCCTGCGGACGGGTTTCCGCCAGTTCGTCGACTACGACCTCGAGGTCGTGCCCGTCTCGCGCCTCGTGAAGTGAAGAGGGGACCCGGGCCTCCGAGTCCCCGTCTTTCGTTTCGTTCTCCAACCGGTGTCCCCGTTTCCCCTGGCCGGCGGCCCGGCTCTTGCGCTGGGCCGCCCGCCCGGATTATGATGGGGCGCGTCAATACGCCGCTAAGGAGTCATCCATGAAGTGCCATCTCCCGACCCGCCGGCTGGTCGCGATCGCCGGCCTGACCGTCCTCCTGGCCATGGCGGCCGCGGCCCAGACCGCGGCCGAGAAACCGTTCCTCGGCTCCTGGAAAGGCGCCATTAGCATCATGGGCCAGTCGCTCGAGATCCGCCTCAATTTCACGGTCGACGAGGCGAAGAAGCTCGCCGGCACGTTCGATTCCCCCAGCCAGGGCGCGACCGGCCTCAAGCTGACCTCGATCGCGGTCGAGGGGAAGACGATCTCGTTCGGCCTCGACCCGGCCACCGTCCCCGGCAACGCGACCTTCAAGGGGACCCTGGACGCGACGGCCGCGAAGATCTCCGGCGACTTCGGGCAGGCGGGCTATACCGGGACCTTCTCCGTCGAGAAGGAGAAGCCGCAGAAATAGCCCGGTTGAATTCGCCGCTCCCGTCCGCTATAGTGGGGTTGGTCTGAGAGGAGGATCCCGATGAAGAAACTCCTGGTCCTCGTCGTCGTTCTTGGGGCGGTTTCGCCGCTCATCCATTCCGGGTGTACGCGCATGACCCCCCAGGAGCTCAAGGCCTCCATCGAGATCGCGGACGTCGAGACGAAGTGGGTGTCCAAGCTCTACCAGCCCTGGCCGCCCCGCCTGATCCTCGTCCCCCAGCTCGCCTTCCGGGTCAAGAACCTGACCGCCAAGCCCCTGACCTACGTCAACTTCAACGCCGTCTTCAACTTCAAGGGCGACCGCGAGAACTTCGGCGACTGCTTCCTGGCCGCCATCCGGGGCAAGGCCGTGCCGCCCGGCGAGAAAAGCGACCTCATCGTCATGAAGAGCAACTTCGGCGTCGACGGCCGGGACCTCAAGACGATCCAGACGAGCCCCGGCTGGAAGCAGGCCGAGGTCCGGCTCTTCGCCCAGTCCCGCGGCACCCAGCCCGTCCTCATCGGCGTCTTCGACGTCTCCCGCTTCATCGATTTCAAGGAGGACGCCGCGCCGGGCGAGCCGAAGAAATGAGCCTCATCGTCCCCTCCAAGGTCTTCCTGACCCGCGGCCTCGGACGGCACAAGGAAAAGCTGGTCAGCTTCGAGCAGGCCCTGCGGGAGGCCGGCATCGCCCCCTTCAACCTCGTCCGGGTCTCGAGCATCTACCCCCCGCACTGCCAGGTCGTCACGAAAAGGGAGGGGCTGAAGCTGCTCCAGCCGGGCCAGATCCTGTTCGTCGTCCTGAGCGAAAGCGTCACGGACAAGCCCGGCCGGCTCGTCTCGGCCTCGATCGGCATGGCCGTCCCCGACGATCCCACCTGCTACGGCTACCTGGCCGAGCACGAGGGCGGGGGGCCGACGGAGAAGGAGGCCGGGCTCCACACGGAGTACCTCGCGGCCGAGATGCTGGCGACGAAGCTGTGTGAGCGGCTCGTCGAGCCCGGCAAGGGCCCCGGCCACGCCGCCTACAGGATGTCGAACGGGATGAGCCTCGACACGCGCAGCGTGTCACAGGTCTCGACCGGAGAGGCCGGGCTGTGGACGACGGCGCTCGCGGCGGCCGTCCTCATCGCCTGACGCTCAGTAATCGAGCGGGTTCGGCTTCAGGATCTTGATGTAACTCTGCTGCCGCAGGGTGTTGAGGTACTCCTCCTGCTTCTTCTGGCGCTTCTCCCCCGTCAGCCGTTCCTGGACGTCGTTGCGGGCCTCGTCGAAGGTCTTGAGGTAGGATTCCCTCTTGTCGTCGAGCCGGAGGAGGTACCAGCCGGTCTTCGCCTGGAGCCATGGGCCGGTCTCGTTCGCCTTGAGCTTGTCCGCGGCCGCCTCGAGGGTGGGGTCGAGCTCGCCTTTCTTGAGCGTCCCGAGGTCGCCCTTGGCGGCCTTTAGGGGCGGGTCGGACAGGGCGGCGGCCACCTCGGGGAAGGCCTGCCCGGCCTTGAGCTTGTCGCCGATCTCCGCCTTGAGGGCCTCGAGGGCCTCGGCCGTGCGGCCCTCCCCGGAGAGGTAGATGGCGTGGAGCTTGTACTCGGCCGGGACGGTGAATTCCTTGGGATGCTGTTTGTAGTAGCGCACGACCTCGGACTCGTCCAGGGCGATGGACCGGTAGCCCTCCTGGACCATGACGAGCTGCATGAGCATCATTTCCTCGTACTGCTTCTTCCACAGGTCGAAGGACATCCCCTGCTGCTCGATGGCCCGGCGCAGGTCCTCGTCGGTGGCCAGGTTATTTTCCTTCTTGATGCCGGCGATGTTGTTCTTGATCTCCTCGTTGACGTTGAGGTTCTTCTCACGAGCCTGCTGGAGGAGCAGGAGGTCGGTGATCATCTTGTTGAGGAGCTCCCCTTTGATCTGCAGGTAGGCCTTGTCGTAGTCGTCCTTCGACAGCTTCTGGGCCTTGAGCTGCTGGATCTCGAGGTCGAACTGCTGCCGGTACTGGGAGAGCGTGATGATGTCGTCGTTGACGATGGCCACGATCTCCTCGACGACGTCCGGCGAGGCGGCCAGGAGCGCCGCCCCGGCGGCCGCGGCCAGGACGATGAGGGTGACGGCTTTCTTCATGGCGTGATCCTTTGATAGGCGAAGAAGAGATTCTCGGGGAAGACCTGCCAGCTCAGGGTGTCCTTCAGCCCCGCCAGGTGCGCGGCCAGCGCCTCGCCGATCTTCCGCTCGAGGACGCGGACCCGGACGGCCGGGGCCGCCTCGGCCAGGGACTGGAGCTGGGGCGGGAACTTGGCGTCCAGCCGGAAGATGTGATAGCCGTAAGACGACTCCACGACCCGGCTGACCGTCCCGACGTCCATGGCGAAGATGACCTTCTCCATGTCGTAGGGCAGGTCGCCCTGCCGGTAGACGCCCATGACCCCGCCCTTGAAGGCCTCGGGCCCGGAGGATTCCTCGCGGGCCGCCTTGCGGAACTCGGCCTCGGGCGCGTCCCCGACCCGGCGCAGGACGGCCACGGCCCGTTGCTCCGTCGCGACGAGGATCTGGCTGACCTGGACGCGCTCGGGGAGCAGGAAGTCCTTCTTGTGCTCCTCGTAGTACGCCTGGACGTCGGCCTCCTCGACCTTGATGTCCTTGACGACCTGATAGTCGTACTTCTCGATAAGGAGCCCGTCAAAGACGCTGTCCGGCGCCGAGGGATCTGGGACCTGGGCGGGCTTGTCGGGGTCCGATTCGGCGGCGATCTTGGCGAGGTAGGCCTTCTTCTCCTCCCAGGTCAGGGTCATGTTCCGGCGGTGGGCCGCCTCGAGCAGGATCTTCTCGTCGACGAACCTGTCGAAGAGCCGGCTGAGGGAGTCGGTCGAGAGCTTCCTCGCGTCGCTCCCGCCGGTCGACCGGACGTAGTCGGCGAGGTCGTCGTTCGTGAACTCCCGGGACTCGACCCGGAGGACCGGGCCGCCCTTGAGCTTCCCCTGGACGAGAGTGACGGCGCGGGAGACCGGGTTCGGGGCCTTCTCATCGCGCTTGCAGGCGGCGATGAGCAGAGCCGAGGCGAGGGCCGGGAGGACGGCGAGCCGGGCGATTCTCTTTCCGCACATCTTTTTTAATATCAATTCAGTATATTCTATCCCGACAACTCCATCAAGACCCGGACCGTTTCGTCGAGGAGCTCGCGCTCCCCCTCGGCCCGGAGGCCCAGGGACATGACGCCCTCGGGGGAGAGCGACCCCGCGTGCCTCTTTAGGAGCGGCGGGACCCGGCCCCAATCGACCGGGGTGCCCGGCAGGAACCGGAAGACGACCCGGCCGTCGCTCCGGTCGATCGAGCCGATGCGGAGGCGGCGGGCGAGGTGCTTGATCGTCCCGTAGCGGAAGAGGTTCTCGACCGTCCCCGGCACGGGGCCGAAGCGGTCGGTGACCTCGGCCCGGATCCGCTCGATCTCGGCCGGATCGTCGACCGAGGCCAGGCGCTTGTAGAGGTTGAGCCGAAGGTTCGTCTGGGGCAGGTACTCCTCGGGGATGCGGATGTCGACCTTGAGGTTGATCTCGGCGTTCGCTTCCTCGAGCCGCTCCCCCTTCAGTCCCCGGATGGCCTGGTCGAGCAGCTGCATGTAGTAATCGAACCCGACGGCCTCCATCGAGCCGTGCTGGCGGTGGCCGAGAAGGTTCCCGGCGCCGCGGATCTCGAGGTCCTTGGCGGCCAGGCGGAAGCCCGAGCCGAGCTCACTGAACTCCTTGAGGGCCTTGAGCCGCTCCCGGGCGAGCGGAGTCAGCTCCATGTAGGGCGGCACGAGGAAGTAGGCGAAGGCCTGTCGGGAGGAGCGGCCGACGCGGCCGCGGAGCTGGTAGAGCTGGGCCAGCCCGTAGAGGTCGGCCCGGTCGACGATGAGGGTGTTGACGAGGGGGATGTCGATGCCGTTCTCGACGATCGTCGTCGAGACGAGGACGTCGGCCCGGTAGGCGATGAAGTCG
>JBBISK010000027.1:7309-10159 GCA_037441295.1 Candidatus Aminicenantota bacterium
CGGGACGGGAAAATATTTTTCTGAATGGCGCGATACTGGGTATGAAACGACGGGAGATCGAGCGGCAATTCGAGGCGATTGTGGACTTCGCCGAAGTCGAGCAGTTTCTGGATACCCCGGTAAAACGCTACAGCAGCGGCATGTATGTGCGTTTGGCGTTTGCCGTAGCCGCCCACCTGAATCCGGAAATCCTGATTGTGGATGAGGTCCTGGCGGTGGGCGATGAAGTCGAGCATCCGCTTCTCGAGGACGGCCCCGGTCATCTGGCCGTGGACGGTGACGACGCGGGCCTGGGGGACGAGCTTGACGACGAGGTCGGCGACGCGGTCGATGTCCTCGATGCGGTTGTGGATGTAGTAGACCTGGCCGCCCCGGCTGAGCTCCTGGCGGATGGCCGCGGCGATGAGCTTGGCGTTGAAGGGCGTGACGACGGTGTGGACGGCCAGCCGGTCCCGGGGCGGCGTCTCGATGAGGCTGATGTCCCGCAGGCCCGAGAGCGACATGTTCAGCGTCCGCGGGATGGGCGTCGCGGTCAGGGTCAGAACGTCGATCGTCGTCTTGAGCTGCTTGATCCGCTCCTTGTGGGCGACGCCGAAGCGCTGCTCCTCGTCGACGACGAGCAGGCCGAGGTCCTTGAAGGCGATGTCCTTCGACAGGAGCCGGTGGGTGCCGATGACGACGTCGACGAAGCCGTTCCGGACGTCGGCGACGACGGCCTTCTGCTCGGCCGCGGACTGCAGACGGGTCAGGGCCTCGACCCGGACGGGGAAGAGTGACATGCGCATCCGGAAGGTCTTGAGGTGCTGGCTGGCCAGGACGGTCGTCGGGCAGAGGACGGCGACCTGCTTGCCGTCCATGACCGCCTTGAAGGCGGCCCGCATGGCCACTTCGGTCTTGCCGTAGCCGACGTCGCCGCAGAGGAGTCGGTCCATGGGCGCTCCGCCCTCCATGTCGCCGAAGATCTCCCGGATCGAGCGGAGCTGGTCCTCGGTCTCGTCGTACTCGAACATCTGCTCGAACTCGTCCTCCCACTCCCCGCCCGGGGAAAAGGAGTGGCCCCGCTGGGCGCGGCGGCGGGCGTAGAGCTCGACGAGCTCCTTGGCCACGGCCTCGACGGCCTTCTTGGCACGCGTCTTCGTCTTCTCCCAGGTCGCCGTCCCCAGCTTGTCGAGCGGCGGGAGGTCGGCCCCGACCTTGGAGAACTTCTGGACGAGGTTGAGGTCCTCGACCGGCACGAGGAGCTTGTCGCCGTCGCGATAGTCGATCTCGATGAACTCGCGGCCCTTCGCCTCGATCTCGACGCGCTGGAGGCCGCGGAAGACGCCGATGCCGTAGTCCGTGTGGACGACGTAATCGCCGGCCTTGAGGTCCTGGAACTGGGAGAAGAAGGACTTGCGCGAGGCGCGGCTGACGATGACCTTCTCCTCGGTGAAGATGTCCTTCTCGGCGAACAGGTCGACCCGCTGGGGTGGGTAGGCGAAGCCGCGTTCGAGGGCGCCGATGAGCAGGGCGACCTCGGAGCGCGGCGGGACGGCCGTGGCGGAGGCGGGCTCGACGGCCGGGATATCGCTCTCCCGGAGCAGGGCCGCCAGGCGGTGGAGTGTCCCGGTATTCGAGAGGTAGACGGAGCAGAGTTCGCCCCCGGCCTGGAGCTTCTTCAGGTACTCGAGGAAGAACGGGATGCGGTTGTCGAAGCGCGGCACCGACTGGAAGGCGAAGGAGAAGCTCTTCTTCGACGGCGGCGCCGCCAGCTCCTCGAAGCGCACGGCGTCGCGCCGGAGGGCGGTCCAGAGCCGGGACGGGAAGATCTCGTCGGGGGGAAGGGCGAACGTCCCGCCGACGAGGAGCTCCGCGTACTGGTCCTGGAGTTCCTTGAGCGTCTCGTCCCAGGATGCCTCGACCTCTTCCGGCCGGTCGACGACGAAGAGCGCGTCCGGGAGGTGATCGGTGAACGGGACGAAGCGGTCCTTGACGAGGAGGGCGAGCGAGGAGAAGCTCGGGGCGAATTCGCCGCGGTCGAGGGCGGTGATCTTGGCGTCGAGGTCCCGGCCGGCGCCCTTTGCGCGGCGGCGGGCGGCCGCCTTCCACGCCTCGAGGAACTCCGGCCCGGCCGGGAACTCCCGGAGCCCGGGCACAGTCAGCCGGTCGAGCTTGCGGAGCGAGCGCTGGCTCGAGATATCGAATTCCCGGAGCGAGGCGACCTCGGCGCCGCCGAGCTCGATGCGGAAGGGGTTGGCCTCCCAGGGCGAGAAGACGTCGACGATGCCGCCGCGCCAAGCGTACTCGCCGGGCGAGGCGATGAGGTCCTCGCGCGTGTAGCCGAAGCGGGCCAGCGTCTCGAGGATCGCGTCGCGGTTCGCTGGGGCGCCGCGCTCGAGCTCGAGGAACGAGCGGCGAAGGTCGTCGGGCGCGGGGAACGGCTTCAGGAGGCCGGGCAGGCTGGTGAAGACGACGGCCGGCGGCCGGCGGCCGAGCTCGCGGAAGAAGCGCATCCGCGACGAGACGGCGTCGAGGGAGGGCTGGACGTCGAAATAGGGGTTGTCGGCGAGCGGCGGGAGAGAGGCGAGGCGGAGCGGCGACGACAGCCGGTCGAGGAAGAAGCGGCATTCGGACTCGAGCGCGGCGAGGGGGGAAGAGGCGGGCCGGATGAAGACGACCGGTTTCTCCAACCGAGTCGCCAGGCAGGCCAGGAGATAAGGCCGGGCCGGGTCGATGACGCCCCGGACGGAGAGGGACTTCTCGCCGGCGGCAGCGGCCCGGACGAGGCCCTGGAACTCCTCCGTACGGAAAAGAAAGTCGAGACTCACCCGGCTATTATACGGCGCGCCCGCCGCCCCGTCCAAACAAGAA
>JBBISK010000027.1:10169-15507 GCA_037441295.1 Candidatus Aminicenantota bacterium
TCAGGTCTACTTTCTTGCAGAAAAACTGCAAGAAAGTAGACCTGACCCCTTCTTAATTCTTATTAGTTGAGGTCGACGCGGGGGACGAAGATGTTCTTGCGGACGCGCCAGGAGTTGTCGTCCGAGCGCTCGAGAGAGATCGTCCAGCCGGCCTCGAGCCGGCACTCGAACATCTCCACGGTCCGGCCTGTCCCTGCGTCGAGGAATCGCTTGCGGGAGAGGATGCCCGAGACCGGGAAACGGACGCCGCACAGGGTGACCGCGCGGGGCGTCTCCTCGCCCCGATAGCCCGAGTAGCATTCGACCGTGGCCGCCTCCCACCGGAAGCGGCCGGCCGTCCGGTCCGAAATGAATGAACTCAAATGCCCTTTCCCGCAATCTATTATACCACCTTCCCCGCCGCCGCGCCCCCTCCCTCAGGTGGTTGCGAAACCGGCCGCGTTGTCATTATAATGACCGCTGGCCCAAGCTCTCGTCGAGGAGGACGGCATGAAAGATCGCGGCGCCCTGAAGCTCCTTTCGCTCGGCATCCTGGTCCTGGCCCTGGTCGCGGCCGTGCCGCTCGCGGCCCAGCCCGTCCCGAACGCGGACCGGTATCTCGACCATGTCGCGGCGTCCGATGGGCACGTCCGCCTCGTCGTCTTCAATCCCGAGCCGTTCAACATCCGGGCCCTCGCCGCCCTCAGGAAGAACGGCATCATCGACATCCCGAACCTCGTCGTCGTCGGCGTCTACCACGCCAAGCAGACGGGCGACTTCGCCGCCTCGCGCAAGTTCGTCGCCGAGCAAGGGCTCGACTGGTTCAAGTTCCACGTCGTCACCGCCGAGATCGGCGAGGCCGACGTCTACAGGGCGAACGCCTGTGTCCCGGACCTCGAAACGATCGTCCGCAAGTCCGACGGCGTCATTTTCTTCGGCGGGCCGGACATCCCGCCGTCGGTCTTCGGCCGGAAGACCAACCTCCTGACCGAGATCGAGGACCCCTACCGCCACTGGCTCGAGCTCTCGGCCGTCTTCCATTTCCTCGGCGGCTCCCAGGACGCGACGGTCAAGCCCCTCCTCGAGACGCGGCCCGGCTTCCCCATCCTGGGCATCTGCCTCGGCTTCCAGACCCTCAACGTCGGCACCGGCGGGACGCTCATCCAGGACATCTGGTCCGAGCTCTACGGCAAGACGACCGTCGAGGATGTCATCGCCCTCGGCCCCGAGCAGTGGCACAACAACCCCTATCGCAAGCTCTACCCCCTGGACAAGCTCATGGGCTACAACTTCCACACCCTCCAGCTCGGCGACCGGAGCAAGTTCGTCAAGGTCATGGGCTTCAAAGTCACGGACCATCCGCGCATCCTGAGCTCCCACCACCAGGCCGCCGACGGGCTCGGCAAGGGTCTAGTCGCCGTCGCCACGTCCCGAGACGGGAAGATCGTCGAGGCCGTCGAGCACATGAAGTACCCGAACGTCCTCGGCGTCCAGTTCCATCCCGAGCACCCGATGCTCTGGGACACGAAACCTCAGTTCCGCCAGAAGCCGGACGATCCCCTGACGAGCTACAACGCCATCCTGGCCGGCACGCCGCCGAGCCTCGAGTTCAACAAGGGGATCTGGAAGTGGTTCGCCGGGCGGCTCGCGGCGAGCCACGGGAAATAAGGGGCTGCCCCGAAGGGATTGTCCCCTCGGCGCTGTCCCTCTCGATAAAGGAGGCCCCATGAGGTACGGAATCGGCATGGTCCTTTTCGTCGCCGTCCTGGCCGCGGCCTGCTCGCGGCCGGCCAAGGCGCCGGCGCCCGAGGGCGTCCTGTTCAAGGACGACGCAATGTTCCTCAAGGCCCACACCAAGGCCTTCATCCTGACCGCCCGCGACAACCGCGCCCAGGTCGCCGTCAACCCCGACCTCCAGGGCCGGGTCATGACCAGCACGGCCGACGGCCCGGAAGGGCTGAGTTTCGGCTGGATCAACCGCGACCTCCTCGCCTCCGGGCAGACGAACCTCCACATGAACGCCTTCGGCGGCGAGGACCGCTTCTGGCTCGGCCCCGAGGGCGGCCAGTTCTCGATCTTCTTCAAGGAGCACGATCCGTTCGACCTCGACCACTGGTTCACCCCGCCGCCGATCAACGAGGGGGCCTACGACGTCGTCTCGCGGAAGGCCGACCGGATCCACTTCCGCAAGGTCATGCATCTCGTCAACTACTCGAAGACGGAGTTCGACGTCGAGCTCAACCGCGAGGTCAGGATCCTCAAGGCCGCCGAGGTCAGGTCGCTCGGCGTGCCCGTCCCGGCCGGAGTCAAGATGGTCGCCTTCGCGTCGGATAACAAGGTCACCAACTCCGGCGCCAGGGAGTGGGCAAAGGCGACGGGCCTTCTCTCGGTCTGGATCCTGGGCATGTTCAATCCCTCGCCCGCGACGACCATCGTCATTCCGTTCAAGCCGGGCCCGGAGGCGGAGCTCGGGCCGGTCGTCAACGACGCCTACTTCGGCAAGGTCCCGGCCGGCCGGCTGGTCGTCAGGGACAAGGACGGTGTCCTCTTCTTCAGCGGCGACGGGAAGTTCCGCAGCAAGATCGGCATCCCGCCTCGGCGCGTCAAGCCGTTCGCCGGGAGCTACGACGCCGCCCACGGGGTCCTGACGATCATCCACGCGACCGTGCCCGAGGGGGCGACGGATTATGTCAACTCGATGTGGAAGATCCAGGATGACCCGTTCGCCGGAGACGTCATCAACAGCTACAACGACGGGCCGGCCTCGCCCGGGGCCAAGCCGCTGGGGCCGTTCTACGAGCTCGAGTCCTCGTCGCCGGCCGCCGCGCTCAAGCCGGCCCAGTCGATCTCGCACGTCCACACCACGATCCACATCCAGGGGCCGGAAAAGGCCCTGGACGGAATCGCCCGCGCTGTCCTCGGCGTCGGCCTGGCGGACATCAAAACGGCCCTTAAAAAGTCATAGGGGGACACAATGCTCTGTCCCCCTTCGCGCCGGCCTGGTCCCCGCGCCCGGCCCCGGGCGAAATTCGGAAATGAGTATTGTGTCCCCGAACTAGCGGCCGGAGAAGATAGCCTCGGCTTCGGCCGTGTAGCGCCCGCCGCGCCTGAAGAGGACGAGCGGGGGCATGACTTCGACGTCGCGGCTTTCCGAGAACCCGAGTTCCGCCAGGAAGAGGTTGGGCGGTTCGCCCGCCCTGGGCCGCACCGACCGCCAGCGCCGCACCCGTAGCCCGCTCGCCTCGACAGCCGCGAGGAAGTCCGCCCGCCGCCTCTCCGGGAAGACGAAGCAGGCCCGGCCCCGCGGCGCGAGCCACTCCGCGGTCATACGCATCAGGTCGCCGATCGCGCCCCGGAGCTCGTGCCTGGCGATCGACCTCTCATCGACCCGGCTCAAGAACCCCCCGGCCTTCGGGATATAAGGAGGATTGGAGAGAACGACGTCGAACTTCCTCCGCGGGCGGAACTTCCGGTAGTCCGCGCGGACGACCTTGATCCGGTCCTCGAGCCCGTTCAGCGCGACGTTCCGCCTGGCCAGGGCCGCGAGCCCCGGTTGCACCTCGAGCGCCGTCAGCCGCCGAAAGGGTCTGCGGCCGAGGAGAAGGGCGATGATGCCGCTGCCCGTGCCCACCTCGAGGACTTCGTCCGCGCGCTTCGTCCGGACGAAGTCGGCGAGCAGCGGCGCGTCGACGGAAAACCGGTAGCCGCGCTTCTTCTGGAGGACGAGGACCCGCCCGTGGCAGAACGTGTCGAGCGTTTCGCCGCTACGCGGCCGCGACCCCGCCGTCCTCATCGTCCTCGCCGACGTCCGTCATGACCAGGACCTTCTCCGGCTGGACCTGGGCGTAGCCCCCCCGCACGGCGAACGACTCCTCGTCGCCGCCGCTCCGGTACCTGACCCGCCCCGTCCCGATGCCGACGAAGAGCGGCCGGTGGCCGGGCAGGACGCCGATCTCCCCTTCGAGGCTCGGCAGGAAGACCGACTCCACGTCGGCCTCGACGAGCAGCCGTTCCGGCGTGATGACCTTGAGGTGGAGTGTGTCCGGGATGCCGCCGCTCATGTCGACCGCAGCTCCTCGGTCCGCTTGACGACGTCCTCGATCGGGCCGACCATGTAGAACGCCTGCTCGGGCTTGTCGTCGTGGAGGCCCTCGGCGATCTCCCGGAAGCCGCGGACACTCTCCTCGACCGTGACGTAGCGCCCGGGCCGGCCCGTGAACTCCTCGGCCACGTGGAACGGCTGGGACATGAAGCGCTGGATCTTGCGGGCCCGGGCGACGATGACCTTATCCTCGTCCGAGAGCTCCTCGATGCCCAGGATGGCGATGATGTCCTGGAGGTCGCGGTAGCGCTGGAGGATCTCCTTGACCCGCCGCGCCACGGCGTAGTGGTCCTCGCCGACGACCCGCGGGTCGAGGATGCGGGAGAACGACGCCAGCGGGTCGACGGCCGGATAGATGCCCATGTCCGTCAGGCCGCGCGACAGGTTCGTCGTCGCGTCCAGGTGCGAGAACGTCGTCGCCGGCGCGGGGTCGGTGAAGTCGTCGGCCGGGACGTAGACGGCCTGGACCGAGGTAATCGACCCCTTCGTGGTCGAAGTGATGCGCTCCTCGAGCTCGCCGAGCTCGGTGGCCAGGTTCGGCTGGTAGCCGACCGCCGAGGGCATGCGGCCGAGCAGGGCCGAGACCTCGGAGCCCGCCTGGACGAAGCGGAAGATGTTGTCGATGAAGAGGAGGATGTCCTGGCCGAGCTCGTCGCGGAAGTACTCCGCGACCGACAGGGCCGAGAGGCCGACCCGCAGCCGCGCCCCGGGCGGCTCGGTCATCTGGCCGTAGATCAGGGCGGTCTTGGCGATGACGCCCGAGCCCTTCATCTCGAGCCAGAGGTCGTTGCCCTCGCGCGTCCGCTCGCCGACGCCGGCGAAGACGGAGTAGCCGCCGTGCTTCATGGCCACGTTGTGGATGAGCTCCTGGATGATGACGGTCTTGCCGACGCCGGCGCCGCCGAAGAGGCCGATCTTGCCGCCCTTGAGGAACGGCTGGATGAGGTCGATGACCTTGATGCCGGTCTCGAACATCTCGAGCTTCGTGCTCTGGTCCGCGAGCGGCGGCGGCTCCCGGTGGATGGGGTACTTCTTGTCCGTCTTGATCGGGCCGAGCTTGTCGACCGGCTCGCCGATGACGTTCATGACCCGCCCCAGCGTGCCCTCCCCGACCGGGACCTGGATCGGGCCGCCGAGGTTCTCCGCCCTCATCCCCCGGGCCAGCCCGTCGGTCGGGTGCATGGACACGCAGCGGACGCGGTCCTCGCCGATATGCTGCTCGACCTCGACGATGATGTCGACGGGCGTCTCGACGTC
>JBBISK010000028.1:0-15267 GCA_037441295.1 Candidatus Aminicenantota bacterium
ACGTCTGGAGCCCGAGTCCGCGCACCCGCTCCCACAACCACCATTCGACGTCGTCCGTCGTGGTCACGCCGGGCGTGATGACCTTGGCCGAAAAGGCCTCGGCGATGATGGCGTGGGCGATGGCGACGATGTGGGGATAGACCTCGAGCTCCTCGGGCAGGCGCCGCTCGAGCCAGCCGATGGCCAGGCGTTCCGCCGGAACGAGCCGCTTGGCCAGCTCGGGACCGAGAGCCTGGACGAGCCGCTTCTTGAGCGTGGCCGTCAGGCCGTCGCCGAAGGCCTCGAGCTCGCCCTCGTCGATGCCGATCCGCTTTGGATTCCGTTCCTTGATCGCGTTCGCCAGGGCCTGCCACTGGTCTTCTTTCTCGGGCTTCCAGATCGTGGGATAGAGACGGCCGATGCCGTAGCGGCCGACGGAGAATTTCTCGACCCCCTTCCCCTCCCCCCTGTCGAAGAAGACAACCATGGTCAGCCGGCGAGCAGAGAGGCTCTTCCAGGGGACGAGGGACAGGTAGACCGGGTCCTCGTCGTATTCCTTGCAGAGGACGAGCCAGAGGTCGATCCTCTCCCGCCTCATGACCTCGGGCAGGATCCTGTCCAGCCTGGCCTCGAGCCAGCCATCGTAGACGGCCGCCTGCTCCTTGAGCCCCAGGACCCGGAACATGTCGCCGCCGGCCTGGCCGATGGCCGGGGTGACGAGCCAGAGAGAGAGCCCGACCGCCACGCCCGCCAGAAACTTCCGCATCGTCCTCTCCTTCCCCGCCGCTCGCAGCGGCGCCGTCGGAATGCCTATCTCTATATCAAAAAACCGGGGCCGGGGACAACCTTATGAATAGGAGGGATTGTCCGCTGGGGGGACAGTCCCTCTTTTTCGTGAATTGCGCAGGCGGCGCCGTTTCTGGTATTATCCTGGCGGGAACTTATGACGGGATTTTCCGTATACCCTGAAAAGGAGGTTCCGAGATGAAAACCCCCCAGAAGACCGGAATCGCGATTCTCCTAGCCCTTTCCCTCGTTTCCTGCGCCCAGCAGGGCAGCCTGAAGGCCGGGTCGGCGACGGCGAAGTCCCTGCTCCAGGTCATCCCCGCGTCGGCGCGCGGCGTTATTATGGTCGACGTCCACAGGTCGCTCACGGCCGAGGCCGCCCAGAACGCTCTGAAGGACCCGAAGGCAAAGGGGAAATACGACGAGTTCGTTAAGATGGTCGGGATCGATCCGGCGAAGGACGTCTATCTCCTGGCCTTGGCCCTCTCCCCGGCCCAACCGGATGGGAAGCGCGACGGGGCCGCCGTCGTCAACCTGCGCTACGACAAGGCCGCCCTCCTGGCCAGGATCAAGGGAATAGCCACGGACCTCAAGGAAGAGG
Source organism: Candidatus Aminicenantota bacterium (assembly GCA_037441295.1). Lineage (GTDB taxonomy): Bacteria > Acidobacteriota > Aminicenantia > Aminicenantales > Saccharicenantaceae > DATKJS01. The sequence goes on from JBBISK010000028.1 coordinate 1,367, forward strand.
TCTATAACGGCGTCACGATCTACAAAGGTCCCGGAAGGCCCGAGAGTAAGGGGATGTCTCCGGTCGGGGCCTTTCTCGACGATTCGAACATCGTCATCGGGAGCGACAAGTTCGTCCGGGCGGTCATCGACGTCTACCAAAAGAGAGCCGACTCCGTCGGCAAGAGCCCCGAGATGAAGCCGCTCCTCAAAGCCGTCAATATGGCGGCGAATTTCTGGGGCGCCGTCGCCATCCCTCAAGAGATGGTCAAGATGGCGGCCGAGAAGAACCCTATGCTCAAGAACCTCGTCGGGCTCACCGGCCTGACCCTGTCCTTCGACTACGCCGCGACGAACCTCGTCATCGAGGTCCAGGGCCTGGGCGGGAGCAAGGACCAGAACAAGGCCCTGGCCGATATGCTGACCGGGCTCAAGGGGATGGGCGGCCTGGCCGCCGCCAAGCAGCCGCTCCTCGGCGACATCCTCAACAAGGTCGAGATCAGCTCGGGCCCCGACAATGTCAAGATCTACGCCAGCCTGCCTCAGGAGCTCCTGGACAAGGTCCAGAAAATGGCCCAGGAAAAGCTCGGCGGCATGGTCCAGATCAACCCGATGGCCCCCCAGGAAGAGAAGAAGCCGGAAAAGAAGGAAGGGGCCGAAGTCAAGAAGTAGTCGGGAGGCGACGGCCCGGGCGGCCCCGGGCTTATTCCTCGAAGAGATACTCTTTCGTCCGGAAGACCCAGCAGCCCAGGGCGACGAAAACCACGGCGATCAGGGCGAGCGAGACGACGGCCGCGACCGGCCCTGTCGGCTCCAGCCGGAACAGGAGCAGCGAGAACTTCCCCCCCGCCGCCGGCTGACGCGGCAGCAGCGATTTCAGATAGTGGACGAGGGAGAATTTTTGCGTCGAGCCGGGGAAATACTGGATGACGTTCTCCCACCCGAAGCCGAACATGAGCCCGAGCAGGATGGCCCGCTTGAGGAATGTGCCGAGGAACGCGAAGAAGGCCGTGTAGGCGAGCAGGCCCAGGCCCAGCACGGCGGCGTATTTCAGGAACGTCAGGTAGAGGCCGGCGTCCGCCAGGCGGTGGCCGTTCATGATGAAGTAGGACAGGGCGAGGCTCGCCGTCACCATCAAGAACATCAGCGACGTGTAGGCCGCGTACTTGCCGAGGAAGATCCCGGCCTTGGAGAGGGGACGCGAGGTGAGATAGGGCAGCGTCCGGCCCTCGAGCTCCTCGGCCACGATCGAGGTCCCGTAGAATAGAGATAGGATGACGATGTAGAAGGTCACGAAGAAGACCATCAGGATCTCGCTGAAGACGGCGGCCAGGTCGTCGGCGCGTCCGGCGGCAAGGATGCGGACGAGGACGGCGATGACGACGGGGATCCCGCCGAGGAGGACGAAGACGCGCGTCTTCCCGGTCCTCCGGCCGAGGAAGAAGAAAAAGCCGAAGACCTCGCGGACCGAGGCCGCGAGCGAGACGGCCGGCGTTCTCCCTTTCGTTTCCATGTCACTTCCCCACGAGATAGTCGAAAACGGCCTGGAGGTTGTCGTCCGGCGAGGTGATCTCCTCGACCTCGAGGCCCTTGGCGACGATGACGGACTGCAGGCGGCCGAAGACGCCGTCGCGATTGGGGGTCTCGACGACCAGGGACCGGCCGTCCGCGCCGAACGTCATCTTCAGGACCGAGGCGTCGTCGACCAGGGCGGCGGCCAGCGCCCGGGCCTGGGGCGAGCGGACCGAGATCATGTGCGGATGAGACTCGATGAGGTCCCGGACCATGTGGATGTCGCCTTGGGCCAGGATCTTGCCCTGGTGGATCATGACGATCCGCGACGTCACGGCCTCGATCTCGGGCAGGACATGGCTCGAGACGAGGATCGTCTTACCGGCGCCCTCGTAGTCCTTGATGAGCCGGATGAGGCGGCGTTTGCCCAGCGGATCGAGGCCGCTGAAGGGCTCGTCGAGGATGATGACTTCGGGATCGTGGGCGATGGCCTGGGCGAACTTGACCCTCTGGCGCATCCCCCGGCTGTATCCCCGGATCTTGCGGTCCTTGTCGCCTGTGAGCTCGACGATGGTCAGGGCCATGGCCGCCCTCTCCGCCGCCTCGGCGCGTCCGAAGCCCTGGAGGCGGAGCAGCCCGGTCAGGAATTCCCAGCCGGAAATGTCCTCGTAGAACGCGTCCGGCTCCGGGCAGAAGCCGAGCCGCGCGAAGAGCCGAAAATGATTCCAGACCCGCTCCCCGTTGATCGCGACGGAACCGATGTTCGGCTTCATCTGGCCGGTGATGAGCTTCATGAAGGTCGACTTGCCGGCGCCGTTCGGGCCGAGGAGGCCCGTGATGCCGCTCTCGATCTCGAGGGAAACGTCATTCAGGCCGAGGACGTTGCCATACCACTTGGAAAGGCTTTTCGCCTCGATGACGGCGCTCACCGGATGACCTCGACGCCCCGGATCTTCCTGTTGAGGACGACGGCCGAGGCCACGCAAACGGCAGCCAGGATGAGGAAGGACCAGCCGGGGTGGACGGCGTGGGGCGGCTTCTGGCCGAAGAGAAAGGCGGCGACCTGGAGGAGGTTCTCGTAAATCGAGACGAGGGCCGTGCCGGGCCCGTGCAGGCCGCGGATACTGTTGATGATGCCGTAGAGGATCTGCGAGAAGAGATAGACGGTGAAGACGATGATCATGACGTAACGGCTGTTCTTGCTCAGGGCCGAGAGGAGGAGCGTGTAGAAGGCGAAAAAGACGGTCAGGACGGCCGAGAAGCCGGCGACCGAGAGGAGGAGCCAGGGATAGTCGACGACGAAGCGGAAGCTCCCGGCGAAGATGAGCTTGAAGATGTACAGGACGATGGCCGGAACGAGGGTCAGGAGGAGGACGAAGAAGAAGATGACGGCCATCTTGCCGAGGAGGTAATCGTTCTTCCGCAGGGGCCGGGCGAAATAGACCTGGAGCGAGTTGTGCTTGAGGTCGTCGGCGATGAGGCCGGCGCCTGCGAAGACGAGGACCATGACGATGATGAAAACGAGGCCGCCGTTGGTCAGGAAATCCATGAAGAACTTGGGGTTGACGGTGATCAGCTGGCCCTTGCCGCCGAACATGGACTTGAAGTCCTCCAGCCGCTCGGAGATGTAGATGAGGACGAGCGTGACGACGGCGGGGGCAAAGCCGGCGGCGAAGACGAATTTGAACCACTTCTTCTTGAAAGCCAGCTGGATGCCGGTCCGGGTGATGGGCCACCAGGGGAACCGCCGCGCCTCGAGCCGGCCGTCCCAGTGGTAATAGCCCTTCTCGCGGATCGTGGCCATCAGTCGACCCCCACGACCTGGGCGAAGAGGTCCTCGAGCTTGGTCTGGCTCTTGACGAACTGCCTGACCTGGACCCCGGTCCGGGAGGCGGCCCGGAAGATCTCGCCGCGGTCCATCCCGGCCGGCATGTAGACCTTGATGAGCCGGTCCTCGGTCTCCTCGACCCGACACTTGAGGGCCTCGAGGTCACGGCGGAACGCTCCGTCCTCGCCCTTGACCCGGACCTCGAAGAGGCTGTAGTCGACCGTCCGCAGGTCCTCGAGCCGCCCCTCGGCAGCGAGCTTGCCCTTGTTCAGGATAACGACGGAGGCGCAGAGGGTCTCGATGTCGGCCAGGATGTGGGAGGAGAGGAGGACCTGAATGTCCTTGTGCGAGGCGACGTCGCCGATGAGCTCCAGGACCTCCACCCGGCCTTGGGGGTCGAGGTTCGCGGTCGGCTCGTCGAGGAAGAGGAGCTTGGGGTCGTGGACGAGGGCCTGGGCCATCTTGAGCCGCTGCTTCATGCCGGCCGAGTAGGTGTCGAGGAGGCGGTAGCGCGATTCCTCCAGCCCGACGTAGAAGAGGACCTCGTGGGCCCGCTTCATGGCCTCCTGCCGCGGCATGCCGGACAGCTCGCCGAAATAAGCGGTGTACGTCACGGCGTCCATGCCGGCGATGAAGCAGTCGTCCTCGGGCATGTAGCCGATCGCCCGGCGGATGGCCGCCTGTTCCCGGCGGATGTCGTAGCCGAGGACGGTCCCCTCCCCTTTTTCGGGTGAGAGGAAGCCGAGGAGGATGCGCAGGAGCGTGCTCTTCCCGGCGCCGTTCGGCCCGAGCAGCCCGACCGCCCCCTCGCCGAGCTTGAAGCTGACGCCGTCGAGGGCCCGGATGTCCCCGTAGCGGAAGCTCAGGTTCGAGACCTCGATGCTCATCGTCGGCGTCCAGTTTAATCTCTAGGAGATACGGGTTTCAAGCAAAAAAGTTCCCCTCGATTGTTAAGAGGGACTGCCCCGAGGGGACATTCCCCTCGGGACTGTCCATCTTTATTATTCGTGGCCGTGGACGAGGATCTTATAGGCCCTTTCGACCCGCTCGGGAGTGTTTTCCCGGGCCAGAGGCCAGTAGCGGCCCATGACGGTCGCGACCTCGCCCAGGCCGAGCTCGCGGGCCGTCTCCTCGACCTTTTCGACATAGACGGCGCCGGTCTCGGGCATGTCGTTCCGCCGGCCGATGAAGGAATGGATGAAGAGCCGCGGCACTCCGGCTTGCCGCGCCAGCCGCATGAGCGCGAAGAGGTGGCGGATCGTCCCGTGCGAGCTGTAGAAGGAGACGATGCCCATGAGGTGCACGGCCCGGCCCGCGGCCTTGGCCTCGTTCATCGCCCAGAGCAGGGCCTCGTTCCGGAAGAAGCTCCCGTCCTCGATGGCCCGGTCGACCCGGACCCGGTCGAGGAAGACGGGCCGCCCGGCGCCGAGATGGAGGTGTCCGGCCTCGGAATTGCCGACCGTGCCGGCCGGCATGCCGACAGACTCGCCCGCGGCGTCGAGGACGGCGTGCGGGAAGGTCCGCCAGAGGCCGTCGAAGGCGGCCGGCCCGGCCTCGCGGATGAGGTTGCCATAATCCTCCTCCCGATGCCCCCAGCCGTCGAGGATGAGGAGCAGCACCGTCCGCGCCGGCCGGAACGAGCCCGGCCTCCGCTCGACGAGGGACCGGCCGGTCATCTCCGGCGGCGCGGCGACCCCAGCGACCTCGAGCAGGGTCGGCCCGACGTCGGCCAGGCCGCCCCGCCCGCGCAGGGCCCAGCCCGCGGTCTCCCCCGAAGCGAAGTCGGCCAGGACGAACGGGACGGGGTTCCTGGTGTGGCCGGTGTCGACCGTGCCGTCGGGGTAGAGCCACTGCTCGGCCGTGCCGTGGTCGGCCGTCACCAGGACAACGGCCCGGGCGGCCCGGGCCGCTTCGAGGACCGTGCCCAAAACGCCGTCGACCGTCCGCACGGCCTTGATGACGGCCCCGCGGTCCTCGAGGTGGCCGACCTCGTCGACGTTGGCCAAATTGGCCACGATGACCTGCGGTCCGGGTTCGGCGAGGCGCACCGTGATCTCCCGGCCGACCTCGGCGGCGCACATCTCCGGACAGTCGGCGTATTGCCCGACCCGGACCGACGGGATGATGCACCGCTCCTCGCCCGGGAAGACATCGTCCGACTTGCCGTTGAAGAAGAAGCCGACGTGGGTCGCTTTCTCCGACTCGGCGATCTTCCGGACCCGGAACCCGGCCGCGCCCAGGACTTCCGTCAGCGTCCGGCGGAGCCGCGTCTCAGGCGGGAAGGCGGCCCTGGCGCGGAGCGACGGGGCGTACTCGATAAGCGTCACGAAATTCAGGTCCAGGCGCACGGCCGGGAAGAGGCTCCGCCCGGGCTCGGTCAGACTGCGCGTGATGGTCGCTTCGCGCTCGCCTCGGACGTCGTAGAAGATGACCGAATCGCCCGGGCCGATGCGGCAGTCGGGGCGGCCGGAGGCGTCCGCGCGGACGATGGGCTCGAGCCGCTCGTCCTCCTCGCCGGCCTCGTAAGCGCGGCGGACGGCCTCGGAAAGCGGGAGTCCCGGCCCGACCAGGTTCATGGCCGGCCCTTCCCCTTCCCGTTCGCGCCGGAGGGGCCGCCGCCCGGGGCCGCGCCCGCCTCTGCGACCGGCAATGCCAGGAAGACATACGGGTCGACCCGGCTCGGCCCGACGCGCATCGACCAATGAAGGTGAGGCCCCGTCGACCGGCCGGTGCTGCCGCAGCGGCCGATGGCCATCCCCTTGCCGACGACGTCACCGCGCCTGACCAGGATGGCCGAAAGGTGGCAATAATAGCTGAAGACGCCCAGGCCGTGGTCGATGATGACCGTCCCGCCCGAAAGATAGAGCGGGCTGGCCAGGACGACCCGGCCGCGGTTGACGGCCTTGATCGGCTCGCCGAAGGGCACGGGCAGGTCGATGCCGCCGTGGACCGAGGACAGGACGCCGTTCGTCACCCGCCGCTGGCCAAAGTTCGGCCAGGGCGCGACGGGGTGCGGGGCGATGAAGGCGCCGTCCCCCAGCCACTCCGGCGTCGTCAGGCTGAAGACCAGGGCGACCATCTCGGACTCCCGGCGGATCCTCTCCTCGACCGCTTTGGGCGGGGTGACGAACTCCTGGGGGACCCTGAGCCTGATCGACGGGAACTTCTTCTCCTTCACGAGGACGCGGCTCCGAAAGGCCTCGATGCCGCCGCCGGCCCGCTCGAACTGGACGTCGACCGGATAGCTCCCGGGCTTCGTGTCGAGGTCGATGCCGAGGAAAGCCATCGGCTCGCTCCCGGACTTGAGGACGACCGTCTGGCCGCGGAAGTGGACGATGGCCGCCGCGATCTCCGGGCTTTTCAGGACGAGGAGGATGGGCTGGCCCGGCTCCAGCGCCTCGTAGTCCATTTCGATGGTCAGGCCGGAGGCCGTGCGTAAGGGCTCGCGCGTCATGGCCGCGAGCGCCGCGGGCGCGGCGAGGACGAGGAGCGCGGCCAGGAGCTTCCGCCTCACGCGACCTCCCCGCCGGCGTTCCGCCTGAGGACTCGTCCCGCGAGACGCCCGGTGTGCTCGTTCCCCTGGACGACGACCTGGCCGTTGACGACGACCGCGGCGACGCCCTCGGGATAACGGGCCGGGTCGGTCCAGGTGGCCCGGTCGATGATCTTGGCCGGGTCGAAGACGGCCAGGTCGGCCGCCCAGCCGGCGCGGACGAGGCCGCGCTTGAGGAAGCCGAGGTGGGAGGCCGGCATGAACGTCGTCTTCCGTACCATCTCCTCGAGGCTCACGACCCTCTCCTCCCGGACGTACTTGCCCAGGGCCCGCGCGAAGGACCCGTAGCAGCGGGGATGGGGCTTGCCCTTCGCCAGGCGGCCGTATGGCGCCAGGGCATAGCCGTCCGAACAGATCCCGACCAGCGGGTGCGCCAGGAGCCGCCTGAGGTGGTCCTCGCTCATGGCGAAGGTGATCATGCCGACCCGGTCGGACTCCTCGATAAGCAGGCGCCGCATGAACTCGTACGGTTCGAGCCCGGCCGCGCGGGAGGCCTCGAGGATGTTCCTCCCCTCGAGCGGCCGGTTCTTCTCCGTGGCCACGTTGGAGATGAGGACCTTGTCCCATGACCCGACGTCGCGGCCCTTGGCCTCGACGGCGGCCTTGAGCCGGTCCTGGAGCGACGGGTCCCGGAGCCGGCCGACGAAGTCCCGGCCCGTCCCCTCCCGCGACCACAGCGGGAAGAACATGTCGAGCCCCGTGTTCCAAGCGATGTAGGGATAGCGGTCGCAGTGGAGCTTCACGCCCGCCGCGTTCGCCGCGTCGATGCGTGCCACGAGGGCGTCGAACTTCGGCCAGTTCTTCTCGTAGCCGATCTTGATGTGCGAAACCTCGAGCCGGATGGGCGTTTCGCGGGCGATGCGAATGGCCTCGTCGACCGCCTCCAGGATCCCCTCCTGCTCGTTCCGCATGTGCGTCGCGTAGACGCCGCCGCCCGCCGCGGCGACGCGGCAGAGGGCGATGATCTCCTCGGTCGAGGCGAAGCTCCCCGGCGAGTATTCGAGTCCCGTCGAGAGGCCCAGGACGCCTCCGGCCATGGACTCCCGGACGAGGGCTTCCATCCGCGTCGTTTCGTCCGCCGCGGCCGGCCGGTCGCCATAGCCGACGACGGCGGCCCGGACCGTGCCCTGGCCGACGAACGATGTGTAGTTGATGGCCGTTCCCGACGCCGCCAGCCGGTCGAAGAAGCCCCGGGCGTCCCGCCAGCCGAGGTCGAGACCGTAGTCGTCCCGTAGGCCCTTCCGCGTCTCCTCGGCCATGGCCTCCGTGAGCGGGAAGGGCGACTCGCCGCAATTGCCGCTGACAAGCGTCGTCACGCCCTGGCGTAAGGCGCTCTCCGCCTTGGGGTTGACGAAGAGCTCGGCCACGGTGTGCTCGTGGACGTCGATGAAGCCGGGCGAGACGGCCAGGCCCTCGGCCGGGATGATCGTCCGGGCCCGCGCGGCCGGGATGCGCCCGACGCGGGCGATGGAGCCGCCGGAAACGCCGACGTCGGCCCGGGCCGGCGGCCCCCCCGTCCCGTCGTAGACGGTGCCGCCCGAGATGAGGAGGTCATAATCCTTGCCCGTCGCGCAACCCTTGAGGAGGAGGCCGCTCCCGACGACGGACAGCGCCGCCGTGCCCTGGACGGCCCCCTTGAGGAAAGTCCGCCGGTCGATCTTCTTCATCGGTCCTCCTTTTCGCGGGCGGTCCGAAAGGCCACTATAAAGAAAAAAGAGACCGCTGTAAACCCGCCTCGAAGTTGCTTTCGGCCGCCGTTTCTGGTAGATTGGTTGGCCTTTCCCCGGTCGCGTTCGGAAAAGACGGGGAAAACGAAAGAAGGAACGATCGATGGCCGAGAAAAAAGCCGAAACGAAACCGGAGGCCCCGGCCGAGGCCGCGGCCGGCCCGAAAAGGAAGAAGATCAACACGCTCAGCATGGCGGAAATCGACGCCCATCTGGCCGAATGCCAGGAAAAGCAGGGCGGCCTGGCCTCGAAGTACGCCCGCCAGCTCCTGGCCCGGAAAAAGGCCCTGGCCCGCTGAGGCCCGGCCCCCGCCCCTCCGTCCCCCGGCGCCCGGGTCCGGCCTCGGGACGCCGCCCGCCCGTAACTCCGTTGACATGTTTACATTTGCGGCCGCTTCTGCTAGAATGACGCCGATAAAAAACAAAAAAGAATAAGAACGTAGGAGAAACATCAGTCGTGTTAAGCAAGGAAGACAAGACGCGCATCATCAAGGACAATCAGGCGCACGCCTCCGATTCGGGCTCGCCTGACATCCAGGTCGCGCTCCTGACCGAGCGCATCAACCTCCTGGTCAAGCACTTTTCCACCCACCAGAAGGACTTCGGCTCCCGGACGGGCCTGATGAAGATGGTCGGGCAGCGCAAGCGCCTGCTCGATTACATCAAGAAGAACGACGCCCCCCGTTACGAGAAGCTCATCCAGAAGCTCGGGCTCCGGAAGTAGGCCGGACCCGCCAAGGGAAAACCCATGTCCGACACTATCCGTCTAGAAATCAACAAGAGAACCCTGTCCATCGAGATCGGCAAGATCGCGAAGCAGGCCGACGGCTCGGCCCTGCTCCGCTACGGCGACACGATCATGCTCGTCACCGCCACCTCCCGCCGGGAGATGAAGATCGCCAAGGACTTCCTGCCGCTCATCGTCGACTACCGGGAGAACACGTACGCCGCGGGCAAGATCCCGGGCGGCTTCTTCAAGCGGGAGGGCCGCCCCTCCGAGCGCGAGATCCTCGTCGCCCGCCTCATCGACCGGCCCGTCCGGCCGCTCTTTCCCGAGGGCTACTTCTTCGACACGCAGGTCGTCGGCCTGCTCCTCTCGGCCGACCTCGAGAACGAGCCCGACACCCTCGGCGTCATCGGCGCCTCGGCCGCCCTCTATTTCTCCGACATCCCCTTCACGACGCCCCTCGGCGCGGTCAAGGTCGGCCTAGTCAACGGCGCCTTCGTCGTCAACCCCACGGCCAAGGAGCTCGAGGCGAGCCCGATCGCGCTGACCGTCGTCAGCAACGAGGACGGCATCATCATGATCGAGTGCGGGGCCAAGGAGGCCGACGAGGAGAAAATCCTCGAGGGCCTGGCTGTGGCCCACGAGGCCAACCTGAGGATCATCCAGGCCCAGAAGGAGCTCTACGCCCAGCTCGGCATCAAGAAGCGGGAGTTCACACCCCCGGCCGTCGACACCGAGGCCCTCGCCCGGATCGAGGCCGAGGTCGGCCCGGCGCTGCGCGAGGCGATGCAGGTCAAGGGCAAACTCGCCAGCGAGGCCGCCGTGGCCGCCGTCCGCGACGCGTACGTGGCGGCCATCCCCGAGGAGAAGGCCGAGGAGAGGCTCCAGGCCAAGGCCCTCATCTACAGGATCGAGGAGAAGCTCTTCCGGGAGCTCATCATCAAGGGCCGCAAGCGGACCGACGGCCGGTCGTTCGACGACATCCGGCCGATCTCGATCGAGGTCGGTATGCTGCCCCGGACCCACGGCTCGGCCCTCTTCACCCGGGGCGAAACGCAGGCGCTGGCCACGGTCACCCTGGGCACCGTCGAGGACGCCCAGCGTCTCGACACGCTCGGCGAAGAGGCGCGCAAGAAGTTCATGCTCCATTACAACTTCCCGCCGTTCTCCGTCGGCGAGGTCGGCTTCCTCCGCGCCCCCGGCCGCCGCGAGATCGGGCACGGCGCCCTGGCCGAGAAATCCATCCTGCCGGCCGTGCCGGACGACGACAAGTTCCCCTACACGATCCGCATCGTCTCCGACATCCTCGAGTCCAACGGCTCGTCGTCGATGGCCACCGTCTGCGGCGGCGTCCTGGCCCTCATGGACGCCGGCGTGCCGCTGAAGATGGTCGTGGCCGGGATCGCCATGGGCCTGGTCAAGGAAGGCGACGCCTACGCCATCCTGACCGACATCGCCGGCCTCGAGGACCATCACGGCGACATGGACTTCAAGATGGCCGGCACGGAGAAGGGCGTCACGGCCATCCAGCTTGACCTCAAGATCCCCTGCGTGACGCTGCCCATGCTCCGCGAGATCGTGGCCAAGTCGAAGGCCGCCCGGCTCAAGGTCCTGGGCTTGATGAAGGCGGCCATGCCGGCGCCGCGGCCCGAGATTTCGGTCTACGCGCCACGCATCCTGACCCTAATGATCAACCCGGAGAAGATCAGCGAGGTCATCGGCCCGGCCGGCAAGATCGTCAAGAAGATCATCAGCCAGACCGGGGCCAAGATCGACATCGAGGACGACGGCCGGATCGTCATCGCCTCGACGGACATGAGCGCCGCCGAGAGGGCCAAGCAGATGATCCTCGACCTCACGGCCGAGGCCGAGCTCGGGCAGACGTACACCGGGAAGGTCGTCCGGCTCGAGGAGTACGGGGCCTTCGTCGAGATCATGCCGAACCTCGTCGGCCTCCTCCACATCTCCGAGGTCGCGCCGTACCGGATCGACAGCATCCGGGACGTCCTCAAGCTCGGCGACACGGTCACGGTCAAGGTCGTCAGCATCGACCCCGTCGACAACAAGATCCGGCTGAGCCGCAAGGCCCTCGAGCCGGGGGGGGCCACCGGCCCCGCCGAGGGCGCTCCGCAGGAGCACAGGCGGCCGCACCGGGACCGCGACCATTCAACGGGACACCCCAAGGACCGACGAAATAGATATTGAACGTCTCCGCAAGGAGGCCGGCGCGATGACGGCACCGGGAGCCCGGACGAGGGGCTTCACCCTCGTCGAGATGGTCGTGACCCTGACCATCCTCTCCATCCTCGCCTGGTCGGCCCTCCCCCTGACGAAGATCGTCATCCAGCGCGAGCATGAGGTCGAGCTCCGGCGCGACCTCCGCCTCATCCGCGACGCCATCGACGCCTACAAGAAGCTCGCCGACGAGAAGAAGATCGAGGTCAAGGAAGATACCGAAGGCTACCCGGCGACCCTCGACGTCCTGGTCAAGGGCGTCGAGGTCCAGAGCCAACCGGACCAGCCGGGAACGCCGGGCGGCAAGTCGAAGGGCAAGAAGATCGTCCGCTTCCTCCGCCGCATTCCCGAGGACCCCATGACCGGGACGACGGACTGGGGCCTCCGGTCCTACCAGGACTCGCCCGACTCGGACAAGTGGGGAGAGGAGAACGTCTACGACGTCCACACCAAGAGCCAGGCCAAGGCCCTGGACGGGACCCGCTACAGGGATTGGTGAGCCATGAGCATCCGGACATCGCCGCGGGCCAGGGGTTTCACGCTGATCGAGATGGTCATCGTCTTCGCCCTCATCGGCATCCTCGTCGGGCTGGGGCTTCCCCAGTACAAGTACTCGCTGGTCAAGGCCCGAGAGGCCGTGCTCCGCGAAAACCTCTTCCAGATCCGCAAGCAGATCGACCTCTACTTCCAGGACAAGGGCAAGTACCCCGCCTCACTCCAAGCCCTCGTCCAGGACGGCTATCTCCGGACGATGCCCGTCGACCCGATCACCAAGCTCTCCACGACCTGGGTCGAGGTCCGGGAGACGCCGAACCCGGAGGAGTACGTGCTGCCCGAGAGCCTGGGCGTCATCGACGTCCACTCCGGCTCCGAGCAGAAGTCCCCCATCGACCAGACGCCCTACAACACATGGTGAAAAAAGGCTACGTCATCATCATGCTGATGATGACCGTGTTCGCCATCGTCATCGGCTTCCTCGTCGCCGTGCCGGCCTGGCAGACCGAGGTCAAGCGGGAGAAGGAGGAGGAGCTCATCTTCCGCGGCCGACAGTACGTCGAGGCCGTCCGCCTCTACATCCTCAAGAACCCGGGCCGCTTCCCGGCGACCCTCAAGGAGCTGTACGACAAGAACTTCATCCGCAAGCTCTACAAGGACCCGATGACGGAGAGCGGCGAGTGGAACGTCATCCTCAACGCGTCCATGGCCGGCGTCGCCGGCACGGGCGGGGCGGGCGGCTCGACCGAGAACCAGGTCTATGTCGTCCCCGAAAGATCGCTCTCGTCGGTCCGCCAGGCCGCCATCCTCGGCGTCGTCAGCTCCTCCAAGAGCCCCTCGGTCAAGGTCCACAACGACCAGGAATCTTACGACAAGTGGCTGTTCTATTTCGGCCAGGACCCGCAGAAGCTCCCCAAGATCATCTATTACGGAGAGAAGGCCAAGAGGCCCTGAGCCCGGTCCCCTCCCTCAGCGGAGGGTCTTGAGGACCGCCTCCGGCAGGACGAACTGGAGCCGGTCACCCGCCCGCAACCCGTGCCGCGCCGCCTCCCCGGCCCGAAGCTCGAGGACATAGCGCGCCGGCGACCCGGGCCCGTAGGACGGGCAAGGGTCTTCCTTGCAGGGGGGGACGTCGGCGGCGATGTGGATCACCCGGCGGTCGCTGTCGAGCCAGAGCATGTCCAGCGGGACGAGGGTGTTCTTCATCCAGAAGGCTTGGACGTCTTCGAGCTCGAAAACGAAGAGCATGCCCTGGTCGGGCAGGACCTTCTCGCGGAACATCAGTCCCCGGGCCCGCTCCGCGTCGGTCACGGCCAGCTCCGCCGTGACGGACTTCCCGTTGGGGAAGAAGACCTTGATGAACTTGTCCCGCCCCCGGTCCTGGCAGAAGGCCCCGAGGCCGAGGGCCAGGCCCAGCAAGAGAGCGAGCCCCGTGCGGGCGACGAGCGGACGGCGGTCGTTCATGAGGGATGTCCTTTCCCGGGGTCCTTTCCCGGCTCGACGAGCGGCACGAAGCGGACGGGGAGCAGCCGCGTCCTCCGCGTCCCGCGCGGCCCCCGCCGGATGAGCTGGAGCTCCTGGAAGAGGGTCCCCACGGGGATGATCATGGCCCCCGACGGGCCGACCTCCCGCTCGAGCTCCACGGGGACCTGGGCCGCCGCCGCGGTGACAATGATCGCGTCGAACGGCGCCGCCCCGGGCCAGCCCGCGGCGCCGTCGCCGACGCGGAAGCGGATGTTCCGGTAGCCGAGGGCGGCGAGGGTCTGCTGGGCCCGCAGAGAGAGCGCCTCGACGAGCTCGATCGTATAAACCTCGGCCGCGAGCTCGGCCAGGACGGCCGCCTGGTA
>JBBISK010000029.1:0-15084 GCA_037441295.1 Candidatus Aminicenantota bacterium
GGCATCGGAGCGACATGCAATCTGGTTAACGCGTTGGGCGCTTTTGGAATCGGAATGCTGGCTGGGGCGGTTTGTGTCATCGGTTATGTGGTGATTCAGCCCAAGTTGCAATCACTGCTGAAGATCGTGGATACTTGCGGCGTCCATAACCTGCATGGCATGCCCGGATTACTGGGAGGTATCATCGCCATTTTCGTCGTTCCCGGGATTGCGAAAGCACAGATTATCGGAGTTGTCTTCACCGTGGTCTTGGCCTTTGTCAGCGGCACCATCAGCGGGTATCTCATTAGAGCCACCGGTTCCGGTGTAGTGGTTTACGAGGACAAAGGTGAGTTTGCGGTCGCAGACTAATTGATGGGAACGAGATCGAAGAGGCCGTGTCAAGCTGAGTTCGCGATCTCGCTGCCGTCTTAACGGTCTTCAGTTCGTTTCCCGAAGCAGGGCTGAAGGGCGGCTCATTAGCCCAACTGATCTCCCGCCCACCCCGCGACTTGGCCCGGCGCGCGATTTGGGCTTATAATACGCGGGCCGGCTCGAAGGAGAACGCACGATGAAAAATCCGCGGTTGCTGTTGGGGGCGGCCCTCGCGGGTTCGCTCCTCCTCGTCTTCGGCTGCTCTTCCAACGACGACACGACGACGGGTAAACGCCTCGTCGTCAATTCCTTGGACGACGTCGCCAGCCCGCCGAGCGGCACGACGACCCTCCGGTCGGCCATCGCCGCGGCTGACTCGGGCGAGACCATCACCTTCGCGTCGTCCCTCAACGGGCAGACGATCCTCCTCGCGGTCGTCGGAGAAGCCCACTCGACGCTCAAAGGCGAGGTCTATTCGGGCATGACCTTCCAGGGCTACCAGGACCGCGACTACGGCGCCTCGGCCATCTACGCGCACAAGACCGTCGTCATCGACGCCACCTCCCTTTCCTCGGGCATCACCATCCAGTGGACCGGGGGCGACGCGAGCCACGCCCGAGTCATGGCCGTCTACGGCAACCTGACCATGAAGAACGTCACGATTACCGGCGGACATTCCTACGCCGAGGCCATCGCCACCGGCAGCCAGCCCTACACCCTGGCCCGCGGCGGCGGCCTGGCCGTCTGGGGCAAGCTCACGCTCGACCATTGCACCGTCTGGGGGAACAGGTGCACCGGCGACCCCGTCCCGAGCCGCGACCGGGGCACGCTGGGCGGCGGCATCTACGCCAACGGCCTCGACCTCAGGGACTCCGTCATTGCGGGCAACTGGGCCTATGGTTACGGCGCGGCGGGCGGCGGCATCTACTCTGTCGGCGGCGCAGATAACACGGGCGGCTCGGGGAACGACACCTCGCTCCAGGGCTGCACGATCAGCGGCAATCGTTGTACGTCCCAGAATTCCTATGGCGGCGGGGTCTTCACCCTCTCGGGCGGACCGGCCAACCTCGCCTCGATGTACATCACCAACTGCACCATCGCCCGGAACCTCGTCGAGGACAACCCGGACATCGCCGATACCGGCCAGTACTATTACCGCGGCGGCGGCATCTACATGGGCGGCGGCTCCCTGTGGCTCGAGAGCTCGACGGTGACGGAGAACGCCGTCACGGGCCCTGCCGCGATGTTCAGCGGCAAGCCGAACATGGGCGGCGGCGGCGTCGCGGCGACCATCGGCAACGCGCACACCGTCGAGTACGTCTGGCTCCAGAACTCGATCGTCGTCGGCAACACGCTCAACGGGGCCGCCGAGGACTGGTTCGCGGGCTCCATCCTCGATTTCTACAGCCAGGGGTACAACCTCGTCGGCTACGTCAACTTCAGCCTGATCCTCCCGCCCGTCCCGGCTTGGATGATGACCAGCCGGATGCGCTGGCCCAAGGTCGGCGACCACGACGGAGTAACCATCGACCAGGTGCTCGACGTGGCCGGGGTCCATACCCACCCCACGGCCATTTCGGCCGGGACGGACGCCGGCCAGCCAGCCGTCCTTTATTACCCTCCGACGGGGATGGCCGTCGACCAGATCCCGGCCGGCAGCCACAACGTGACCTACGTCAACGCCGGGTACGAGGGTTACGGTCAGCCCACCGACGACTTCCTCAACTATGTCCTCCTCCAGCTGCGGACGGTCTACGCCTCGGTCCTGGGCGCCGATTTCGGCACGAGCTTCGGCGACATGACCGGGACGACGTGGTACGGCCCGGCCGTGACCTGGCCCACGAACAGCCAGAACGCGGCCTGGATCGCCTTCTGGCGCAGCCTGGACCAAGCCATCGCCGGCCGGCTCGGCATGGCCGGCCTGAACGACGATTTCTGGGCGACCTTCCACACCGGACCGCTGAGCAGCAACGTCACCATCACCGTCCAGACGGAGACGAAGAGCTTCTCCCTGACCTCTTACGACCAGCTCGGCAAGACGCGTCCGTCGGGAACGCTCGGAGACATCGGGGCGATAGAGAAATAGGGCCGAAAATCTGCTATCATGACCCTTCCTGAGGGCATGAGCATGTTCATCTCTGCGCGCGACCTGACCAAGAAGTTCGGGGACTTGACCGCCGTCGACGGCATCTCCTTCGACATCCGGGAAGGGGAGTGCTTCGGCTTCCTCGGCCCGAACGGCGCCGGCAAGACGACGACCGTCCGCATGATCCACTGCGTTTCGCCCATGACCTCGGGCACCCTGACCGTCGGCGGCATGCCCGCCCACATCGGCAACCGGGCCATCAAGCAGATGACTGGCGTCATCCCCCAGGAGATCACCCTCGACCCGGACCTGACCGTGTGGGAGAACCTGATCATCTTCGCCCGGTTCTTCGACATCCCCCGGCGCGAGGCCCGGCCGCGGATCGACGAGCTCCTGAAGTTCGTCGAGCTCGAGGCGAAGCGGACGAGCAAGATCGACGAGCTGTCGACGGGGATGAAGCGGCGTCTCCTCGTCGCCCGGGCCCTCCTCAACCGGCCGAAGCTCATCGTCGCCGACGAGCCGACGACCGGGCTCGACCCCCAGGCCCGTCACATGATCTGGCAGCGGCTCCGCCAGCTCCGGTCCCAGGGGTCGACCCTCATCCTGACGACCCAGTATATGGAGGAGGCCCAGCAGCTCTGCGACCGGATCGTCGTCATGTACCAGGGCAAGATCCTCCGCGAGGGCCTGCCCCAGAAGCTCATCGAGGAGGAGATCGGCCGCGAGGTCGTCGAGATCCGCATCGGCCGGGAGGAGGACGAGCGGCTCCTCCGCGAGCTCGCGCCCTTCGCCTGCGGCCACGAGCGGGTCGGCGATACGCTCTTCTTCTACTGCCGCGACGGCCACGACATCATGCGCAAGCTCGTCGAGCTCGACCTCCCCAACACCTGGACCCGGCCGGCGACGCTCGAGGACGTCTTCCTCAAACTCACGGGACGGGGGCTCATCGAATGAACCTGTCCTACCGCGTCTATCACGTCTTCGTCCGCAACCTCTACTCGTACAAGCGGTTCGTCGTTTCGACGTTCCTCGTCAGCCTCATCGAGCCCCTCTTCTACCTCATCACCTTCGGCATCGGCATGGGCGCCTACATGGGTTATTTCGGCGGCAAGCCCTACCTCTATTTCCTGGTGCCGGGGGTGCTCGTCTCGTCGGTCATGATGTCCTCGACCTTCGAGTGCCTCTACGGGACCTTCGTCAAGATGGTCCACGAGAAGCTCTACGAATCCCTCGTCGCGACCCCCGTCTCGGCCGAGGACGCCGTGGCCGGGGACATCGGCTGGGGCGCCTTCCGGGGGTTGATCAGCGGCGTCCTGATGATGCTCGTGTCCATGGCCATGGGTATCCTCCCGGTCTCGGCGCCGAGCGTCCTCCTCATCCTCGTCCTGATGATCTTCGTCGGCGTCCTCTTCGCCTCGCTGGCCATGATCGTGACCTCGGTCTCGCCGAGCTTCGACTTCTTCAATTACTACACGGAGCTCGTCATCACGCCCATGCTCTTCTTTTCGGGCGTCTTCTTCCCGCTCGACAAGTTCCCGCCGTGGATGAAATCGGTGGCCCAGTTCATGCCCCTGACCCATGCCGTCCAGATCTCGCGGGCCGTGTTTTCGGGCGAGTACCACGCCCGCTACTTGTGGAACTTCCTCGTCCTCTTTGTCCTCGAGGTCGTGGCCTTCACGATCGGCGTCACGATGATGAAGAGGCGCCTCATCAAGTAGGCGGCCGGGGCTTCCCCCTCGGTCCCGTCCGGGACCCCCACAGCCGTCAGGGCGTCGTTTCGTGGACCGTCATCTGGGATTCGGTCTTGGTCGTCGTCCCGACGAGGATGCCGCGGCTTTCCCCGGAAAAACCGCCGCGGCCGTCTGGCAGCTGGCGAACGGCAAGACGGCCGCCCCCGCCACGGTCATTTTCACGAAATCCCGGCGTTTCATGGTTCGGCCTCCTCGGCGGACATCCACGGAGATTATAGCGGCGGACGCGGTTTCCGCCAAACTCCGGCCGCCCCGATCATTTAGTCGGACGGCGCCGCCGAGGCCCGCCTTCCGTCCCGCCCCTTGGGGGACGGGGGTGAGGGCCGCCGTGTTTGAGGGGAGTCCGGGCGCACCCCGGCCCTCCCTAGGGGGGAGGGGAAAACCCCCGCTCTATTCCTCCCCAGAGGGGATGGCCCCCGGCCCCCCGTCGCGCGACTATACTTGCGTGACGGGCGGGGACCGGCCTCAGGGCACCCGCCACCCGGAACGGAGGTTATCATGAGAAAACTGACTGTGGCACTTGTCGTCGGGGCGCTCTTCGTCATGCTCGCCGCTCCGGCGCCCGCGGCCGCCGGCGTCCAGTTCGGCATCAAGGGCGGCGGCAACATGGCCAAGCTCACGGGCTCGGACCTGCAGGACATCAACGGCACGCTGAAGAACAAAGTCGGGTTCGTGGCCGGCGTCTTCGTGGCCTTCAACATGGGCCCGGTCTTCACCCTTCAGCTCGAGGGTCTCTACACGATGAAGGGGGTCAGCCAATCGTACATCGACACGGGCCTGACCTACACCGACAAGCTCTTCGCCAACTACATCGAGATCCCCCTCCTCTTCAAGTTCAGGATCCCGACCCCGCTCGTCTCGCCGTTCGTCTTCGCCGGCCCGGCCGTCAGCTTCAAGCTGAGCGAGAAGGTCACCGAGAACGGGCAGGACGTTCCCTTGACGACCGCGCTCTTTAAGAACAACGACTACGGCGCCATCTTCGGCGGCGGCATCAACATCGGCAGCCACTTCCAGATGGACGTCCGCTACAGCATGGGCATGGCGAAGGTCATCAGCACCGTCCAGGGCGGAACGCCCCTCAACATCAAGAACGGCGTCTGGTCGGCGACGATCGGCATCGCTTTCTGAAGCCTCCTTTTTTCCGAGCGCTCGTACGAGGCGCCTCGCCCCGGGGGGAGGCGCCTCCTTCTTTTCCCCGCCCCAAGCGGTAATTAACAATCCGCGTTCTTTCTCCCGCCTTATCCTTATGACGCGGCGACGTCCGGCGCCCGGGAAGGATGCCTGTCCCTCCGCCGGTCCGTGCGTTTGACATCGGACGCCCGGGGGGGCGATGATGTGTGCGCCATGCGTAAGCTCGGCGAACGGAAGGCCATGATCGCCGCCCTCTTCCTCGCGGCGGCCCTGTTCCCGTTGGCCCGCGCCGGGCCGGAGATCCCCCTGGCGGCCGCCGAGAGGTCGGAGATCGTCCGGGGCCGGATCGTGCTCAGGGAGATCCCGGACCTCGGCCGGCCGGGCCGGACGTTCGAGGCCCTGGGTCGACTGCGCGGCTCGCTCGACGAGGCCTTCGAGGTCATCACCGACTTCCGCCGCTACGCGGAGTTCATGCCCAACGTCAAGCGGGCAGTGGTCGAGGAGGAGGCGGCCGGGGCCAGCATCGTCGAGCTCGAGATCGGCCTCCCGTTCGGCCAGTCCCGCCGGTACCGGCTGCGCTACGAGTCGCGGCGGGAGGAGGGCGGGTTCACCGTTTCCTGGCGGAAGGTCGCGTGGCCGGGACTCCCCGCCGACCAAACCGTCAGGGACACGGAAGGCCGGTGGCTGGTGCGGCCCTTCGAGGGGGGCGGACTGCTCGCGTCCTACCTCGTTTACGCAGACCCCAGGCCAGTGCCCTTCGGCCTGTCGGGGATTGCCAACACGTTCGGCAAGAGAAGCCTCCCCGATGTCATCAGGAACGTCGAGCGGCGGATCCTGGCCCTCTTCCCGAAGCAGGGCGGGGAGCGGCTCGGGCCTCAGAACTCCCGGCCGTAGCGGCCGGCCGAGCCCAGGACCTCGCGGTTCTTCCGCCTGTACATTTCGATGAGGGCCGCCCGCGCCGGGCCGAGGTACTTGCGCGGGTCGAACTCGGCCGGCGATTCGACGAAGATCTTGCGGATCGTCGCCGTCATGACCATCCGGCCGTCGGTGTCGATGTTGATCTTGCAGACGGCCGAGCGCGCCGCGCGGCGGAGCTGGTCCTCGGGGACCCCGATGGCATCCTTCATCGCCCCGCCGTACTTGTTGATCATGGCCACGGCGTCCTGGATGACGGACGAGGCCCCGTGGAGGACGATGGGGAAGCCGGGGAGGCGCTTCTCGATCGCGGCCAGGATGTCGAACCGCAGGGGCGGCGGGACGAGGACGCCGCGCTCGTCGCGCGTGCACTGCTCGGGCTTGAACTTGTAAGCGCCGTGGGACGTCCCGATGGAGATGGCCAGGGAATCGACGCCCGTCCGGCCGACGAAATCGACGACCTCGTCGGGCCGGGTGTAGGTCGAGGCCTCGGCCTTGACCTTGTCCTCGATGCCGGCCAGGACGCCGAGCTCGCCCTCGACCGAGACGTCCAGGGCATGGGCGTAGGCCACGACGTCCTTCGTCAGCTTGATGTTCTCCTCGTAGGGGAGGTGCGAGCCGTCGATCATGACCGAGGAGAAGCCGGTGTCGATGCAGGACTTGGCCAGCTCGAACGTGTCGCCGTGGTCGAGGTGGAGGGTGATCGGGGCCTCCTCCTCCGCGCCGTGGGCCTTCTCCATGCCGCGGGCCATCTTGACCGCGCCCTCGGCCATGTAGCGGAGGAGGGTCTGGTCGGCGTACTTGCGGGCGCCGCTCGAGACCTGGAGGATGACGGGGGAGCGCGTCTCGACGCAGGCCGTGATGATGGCCTGGAGCTGCTCCATGTTGTTGAAGTTGTAGGCCGGGACGGCGTACTGTCCGGCGAACGCCTTGCTGAACATCTCGCGGGTGTTCGACAGGCCGAGGTCTTTATAGGACACGGACATTTCGAGCCTCCTTGCCGGGTGGTTCGTTCCGGCCCAATCATAGCCGATTGTCGGCCGGTTTTCAAAAGGGGACTGCCCCTGCTCGATGGCGGCTTGTCTTTTGCCGGGGCGGGTGGTATAACCCGTGACAGTGGGAGAGCAAAGACCTTTTGGACCCGGCCGACTCTTCGACCCGGGCCCCGTTTCCTTATCGATCCATATCCAGAGGAGTCCGTCATGGTCAAGAAGCTGACCGTATCCGTCCTTCTCGCGGCCGCCGTGGCCGTTGCCGCCGCCGCCCAGGTCAGGGTCGAGTTCCGGAAGTCCGGCGAGACGATGGCTCTCTTCGGCAACGGGCGGACGATCGCCGCCATCGTCCCGTTCCATGAGGCCGGCTTCGCGGCCGCGGATGACGTCGTCGAGGTCCAGCCGGGCGTTTTCGAGTGGACGAGGACGTTCGCGTACACAGGGCAGGACTACGTCCATCCCGCCCGCCTGACCATGGAGCTCGAGACCGTCGGCAAGGCCGGCTACATGCTCATCCCCGCGGTGATGTATGACGGCAACGCATGGGGGAAGGGGAAGGAGCCGAAGGGGTTCGAGAAGGACGGCCAGCCCTGGACTTTCGCCTACCACCGCGTCTCTGTCGCCGGCGCGACCTACTCCGAGACCGAGGGCTGGTCGGTCGGGCTCTTCAGCCGGCCGGGCCAGCTTCCCTGCGGCTTCGCCTGCGCGCTCGTCCCAGGCCCGGAGCGGCCCGTCCACCGGCTCGTCTGGCCGGAGGAGGAGACGCCGCTCGTCTACGCCATGCGCGACGCCTACTCGCCGGCCTACCGCGAGGACCTGCGCGTCTCCCGCGGCCAGACGATCGTCCTCAAGGCCTGGGTCGTGGCCGGGCCCGTGACCCAGCCGAAGCACGGCTGGCACCCCCTCCTCGACGCCGCCTGGGCGCTCAACGCTCACCCGCCCGTGATGCGCTTCGACCCCGAGGACCTCTGGGAGCTCGGCGTCCAGTTCGCCAAGGACAGCCTGTGGGCCGAGGAGAAGACCTTCAAGGGCTTCTCCATCGGCCTTACCTGGGACGGCGGCAAGTGGGTTCAGCGGCCGTCCTGGAAATACGAGATCGGCTGGGCCGGGCGGAACGCCTCGCTCGGCGCCTCCCTGCTCGCCGATTTCCTGAAGACGGACGACCGGACCTCGCTCGACATGGGTCTCAAGTGCCTCGACAGCTGGGCCCGGAACGCCCGCCTCAAGAACGGCCTCGTCCGCTGCCACTTCGACTATCTCCTCGGCCTGGCCGAGCCCAAGGGGGAGGTCCAGGACGCCTGCAATTTGGGGAACGCGGCCCAGGCCTTCTTCGAGGCCTTCGACCTCGCCGCGAAATGCAAGCTCCAGAAACCGGATTACCGCGAGACCGCCCTCGGCATCTGCGACTTCGCCGTCAAGGCCTTGCGCGCCGACGGCCGCCTCGGCAAGAGTTGGACGAACGACGGCCGTCTCGTCGACGGCGACGGCACGACCGGGGCCTTCCTCATCCCGCCGCTCGTCACGGCCTACCGGGCGACGCACAAGGCGCCCTACCTCGAAGCGGCCGAGCGGGCCTACGCTTTTTACAGCGGCGCGTTCAAGACGAATGGGTTCACCACGGCGGGGGCGCTGGACACGGACTGCATCGACAAGGAATCGGCGACGCCCCTCCTCGCGGCCGCCCTCGACCTCTACGACCTCACCGGAAAGGAGGCCTACCTCCGCTCGGCCGAGGACGTTGCCTACTACCTCGCATCCTGGCAGTGGCATTATTCCGTGCCCTTCGCCGAGGGGACCGTTCTGCGCGGCCTCGGCTACGACACGTTCGGCGGCACGGCCGTCTCGACCCAGCACCACCACCAGGACCCCTACGCCCTGATCGTCGTCAACGACTGGCTCAAGCTGGCCGAGCTCACGGGGAAAGCGATCTGGCGGGAGAGGGCGCTTGCGGCTTGGGCCAACGGAATGAGCGGCGTTTCGAACGGCGACCTCGTCATCCTGGGCAAGAAGCGGCCGGCCGGGAGCCAGGACGAAGGGTTCTGCCACACGCGCTGGCTTTTCCCTTCGAGCGTCAGTCAGTGGCTCGTGGCCTGGCCGGCGGCCTTCCGGTTGGAAACGCTCCGCAAGGCGCCGAACTGGAGCGTCTTCGACAAGAGGCGGTGATCCGGGCGGCGAGGCCCGCGCGCCGCCGGCCGGCTGTCGCGGGTGGGGTGGCGTTCCCGGCGCGATGGAGAATCCGATGATGCGCTTGGCAAAAACGATCGCGATCGCATTGTCTCTATTCCTTCTTGTGTGCGGGCTGGCCCACGCGGCCTCCGCCCGGCCGCCCGCGCCCCTTTTCCGCGACCCGGTCTATGACGGCGCCGCCGACCCGTCCTTCGTCTGGAACGACGCCGAGCGGGCCTGGTGGGTCTTCTACACGGACCGCCGGGCCAACGCCCCCGACGCCCAGGACGGCGTCCGCTGGTGCCACGGCACCGACATCGGCATCGCCTCCTCGGCCGACGGCCGGACCTGGACCTACCGGGGAACGGCCCAAGGGCTCGAGTTCGAGCCGGGACGGAACACCTTCTGGGCGCCCTGCCTCGTCACGCACGGCGGCGCTTACCACATGTTCGTCGCCTACGTCCGCGGCGTGCCCGCCGACTGGAGCGGCGACCGGCACATCATCCATTACATGAGCCGCGACCTCGTCCACTGGAAGTTCGAGGCCGCCCTCGCCCTGAGCTCGGACCGCGTCATCGACGCCTTCGTCTCCGCCAAGCCCGCTGGCGGCTGGCGGATGTGGTACAAGGACGAGGCCCACGGCTCCCACATCTACGCCGCCGACAGCGAGGACCTCTTCCGCTGGACCGTCAAGGGCCCGGTCGTCACGGGCGCGGGCCAGGAGGGGCCGGCCGTCTTCTTCTGGCGGGGCGCCTACTGGATGCTCGTCGACCGCTGGCAGGGGATGGGGGTGCTGCGCTCGGACGACCTCGAGCGCTGGGCCGAGCAGCCGGGGACGATCCTCGGGGTGCCGGGAACGCGCCCCGACGACGGCGACATCGGCCGCCACGGCGAGGTCGTCGTCCAGGGGCCGGACGCCTACCTCTTCTATTTCACCCATCCCTTCGGGCCCAAGGACCATGTTCAGCCGGGCAAGCACCGCTCCTCGCTCCAGGTGGCGCGGCTCGAGCTTGACCCGTTCGCCGACGCCAAGCCCCGCCTTTCAAGGCGGGGACAAGAAGCGAGGCTCAGGGTTAACCCCGAACAAGCCCCGGCATTCATGCCGGGGACTCGAGGGGTTGACGGCGGCCGGCTCGTTTGCGACCGGGACAAGCCCTTCGACCTCGAGCTCGGTCCGCCGAGCGGCTTCCGGCCGGTCCGCAGGTTCGAGAGCCGGCTCGAGCTTCGCACCTCCGACCCGAAGCTCGCCGCCGCCTTCGTGTGGGCCAAGGGCCAGGCCCTGGACTACGTGTTCCCGGCCGCCGTCTACGGCGACCCCGTCGGCGACTGGTACGAGGCGGCGCTCCCCGGCCGCTTCGCCTTCTGCATGCGGGACGTATCTCACCAGGCCACGGGCGCCCACGTCCTCGGCCTGGCGGATTTCAATTTGAACATGCTCCGCAAGTTCGCTGCGGGGATCGCTGCGTCGCGCCAATACGCTTCTTACTGGGAGATCGACAAGTGGAACCGGCCGGCGCCCGTCGATTACAAGAACGACGGGGATTTCTGGTACAACCTGCCGGCCAACTTCGACGTCATGGACGCCTGCTGGCGGCAGTTCCTGTGGACCGGGAACCGGGCCTATCTCGACGACCCGGCCTTCCGCGATTTCTACCAGCTGAGCGCCACCGCCTACGTCAACGCCTGGGACCACGACGGCGACGGGGTGCCCGACCACCGCTTCGTCGACGGGAACCGCGGCCTCGGGAGCTACGACGAGGGGCAGCTTTCCGACCGCACGACGATCGGCGCCGACCTGCTGGCCGCCCAGGCCAGGGCTTGCCTATCCTACGCGGCCGTGCTGCGGCTCAACGGGGACAACACAGCGGCGGGAACCCTTGAAGTCAGGGCTGCGGCCCTGCGGCGGAGGTTCGCCGAAAAATGGTGGAGCCCCAAGCTCGGACGTTTCGCCTCGCTCATGCTCGAGGACGGGACGTTCGAAGACCAAGAATGGGTCTGGCACGGCCTCTTTTCGCTCTATACGGGTTTCATAAAGCCCGGACCGGTCCGGGAGAAGACGCTGGCCGGACTTCTCGAGAGCGACGCCGAGAACGTCGAGACGGAATCTTACCTGCCCGAGGTCCTCTATCGCTACGGCTTGGACACGAAGGCCTATGCCGAGATCCTGAAGCTCGCGGACCCGGCGAAGAAGCGGCGGGAATACCCGGAGGTCTCTTTCGCCCTCGTCGGCGCGATCGCCACGGGGACGATGGGCATCCTGCCGGAAGCGGGCGGCCGGGCCGTCGCGACGTGCTCGCGTCTGACGGTCGCCACGACCTGGGCGGAGCTCGACGGCGTCCCGGTCCTCGGCAACCTAGTCGACATCCGGCACGATGGGCGAACGCGTTCGACCCTGACCAATCGGTCGGGGCCGGCCCTCGCCTGGCGCCCGGTGGTCGACGGACGATGGAAGGAGCTGGCCGTGGATGGACGACCGAGGACCGCTTTTGAGGGGAAGAACGAGGCCGGGAGGGATGTGAGCTGGGTCGTAGTCGAGGTGCCGTCGGGGAGCTCGGTCACAGTCTCGACCCCGATGAGTGCGACGTCCGCCGCCCCGGGCCGCGCCTCCCGCTGGGACGAGGGCCGCGCCCGAGCCTGGGCCGAAGCCAGTCCCTGGACGCTCGGCTGCAACTACATCCCACGGACGGCCGTCAACACGCTCGAGATGTGGCAGGCCGAGACCTTCGACCCGAAGACGATCGACCAGGAGCTCGGCTGGGCGGAGTCGCTCGGCTTCAACGCCGTCCGCGTCTTCCTCCACTACGCCCTGTGGGAGCAGGATGAGGCCGGCTTCCTGCGCCGCCTCGACGAGTTCTTGAAGATCGCCGACCGGCATCACATCGGGACGATGTTCGTTCTCTTCGACGACTGCTGGAACGACGAGTTCAAGCTCGGCCCGCAGCCGGCGCCCCGGCCCGGCGTCCATAACTCGGGCTGGGTCCGCTGTCCAGGGTCGAAGATGGTCGCGGCGCCGTCGCGCTGGGGCATCCTCGAGAGCTACACGAAAGGCGTCGTCGCGGCTTTCCGCGTCGACAGGCGCGTCCTCGCCTGGGACCTCTACAACGAGCCGGGCGGGCCGAAGACTGTGCCCCTCCTCAAGAAGGTCTTTGAATGGGCCCGGGCCGCGTGGCCGTCGCAGCCGCTGACGGCGGGCATCTGGGACGAGTCGAAGGAGCTCGAGGAGCTCAACCGCTTCCAGGCCGAAAATTCCGACGTCATCTCGTTCCATGCCTACGTCGACGAAGCGGGGACGAAGAAGAGGGTCGCCTGGCTGAAGACATTCGGGCGTCCTCTCATCTGCACCGAATACATGGCCCGGGGCTACGGGAGCCGGTTCGAGAATATCCTGCCGCTCCTCAAGGCGGCAGACGTCGGGGCCATGAACTGGGGCCTCGTCAGCGGCAAGACCCAGACGATCTTCCCCTGGGGGTCGAAGGAGGGGATCCCGGAGCCGGCCGTTTGGCACCACGATATCTTCCGGCCGGACGGGACGCCGTTCGCAGAGGCCGAGGTCCGGGTCATCCGAGCCGCGGCCGGGATGGCCCCGCCCGATAGCGGGAAGGGCGCCGCGCCGCGCGCCCTGGCCTTCCCGCACCGAGCTTGGGCCCTCACGCCGCCCATGGGCTGGAACAGCTGGGACTCGTTCGGCCAGGCCGTGACCGAGGCCGACGTCAAGGCCAACGCCGACTACATGGCGGCCAGGCTGGCCGCGCACGGCTGGCGCTATATCGTCGTCGACATCCAATGGTACGAGCCGCAGATGATGGGGCCGGATTACCCGCTCGAGTCGAGGGCGGACGTGGACGGGTTCGGCCGCTTCCGGCCGGCCGAAAAAAAGTTCCCCTCGGCGGCCGGCGCGGGGGGGTTCAAGCCCCTCGGCGACTACATCCACGGCAAAGGACTCAAGTTCGGCGTCCACATCGTCCGCGGCATCCCCCGCCAGGCCGTCGAGCGGAACACGCCGATTGAGGGGACACCCTACCATGCCGCCGACATCGCTCTGAAGACCGATTACTGTCCTTGGAACATGGACCAGTGGGGCGTCGACGTGACGAAGCCCGGCGCGCGCGAATGGTACGAGTCGCTCTTCCGGCTGCTCGCTTCCTGGGGCGTCGATTTCGTCAAGGTCGACGATATCTCGCAGCCCTACCGGGCGCGCGAGGTCGAGCTCATCCGGGCCGCCATCGACAGGACCGGCCGGCCCATCGTCCTGTGCCTCTCGCCCGGGCCGACGCCGCTCGAGCAGGCCGGGCCCGTGGCGGCGAACGCGAACATGTGGCGCCTGCTCGGCGACCTCTGGGACTACTGGGACCAGGTCCTGCCGGCCTTCCGAAAGCTCCACGACTGGACGCCCTTCGCCGGGCCCGGACATTGGCCAGACCCCGACATGCTCCCGCTCGGCCATCTCCGCTATCTCCCGCCCGGCTGGTCGCGGAACGTCACGACGAGCCGGGAGTACTTCGCCATGACCGCCCACGGCGGCCGCGAGGACGTGCCGAACTTCCTGAGCGACGACGAACAGAGGACGGTGATTACGCTCTGGTCTGTCGCCCGCTGCCCGCTCATGTTCGGCGGCCACCTCCCGGCGAGCGACGAGCGGACGCTCTCGCTCATAACGAACGACGAGGTCCTGGCCGTCAACCAGCACAGCCGGGGCAATCACCAGCTCTTCAACGCCAACGGCCTCGTCGCCTGGGTCGCCGAGGACGAGGCGGGCCGGGCGAAGTATCTCGCCGTCTTCAACACGGCCGATTTTTCGGCGGACGGCACGGCCGCGGGGCTCGCCGTCCCGATCAGGCTCGCCGACCTCGGCTTGAAGGGCGAATGCGCGGTCCGGGACCTCTGGGCGAACAAAGACCTCGGCACGGCGACCGGTGAGTTCGCGCCCGTCGTCCCGGGGCACGGCGCCGGCCTTTATCGGCTGACGCCTATCGATCGGTAGGCATTTCCCGGTGCCGCAACCCTCAGACGGGTCCTTACGTATGGTATAGAGAGATGCGTCGTTTCTCGCCTGGAACCAGAAGAGTATTGTTTTTTCCGTCCCAAATCTTTTTGTGGAGGCAGACAATGAAGAAGGTCAGGTTGATTCTCGCTGTTGCGGTATTCCTCGCTCTGGTTTTCGCCGCCATGCCCGGCTCGGCGCAGAATCAGGCGCCCGCAGGTCCGACCAGGCTGTTGCGCCAGCCCAACATATGGCACGACCAGGTCGTCTTCGTCTACGCCGGCGACCTCTGGACGGCGTCGGCCAAGGGCGGCCCGGCGCGCCGCCTCACGTCCCATCCCGGGGACGAGCTCTACCCGAGGTTCTCGCCCGACGGGAAATGGATCGCCTTCACCGGCCAGTACGACGGCAACAACGACGTCTTCGTCATCCCCGCCGCCGGCGGCGAGCCGCGCCGCCTGACCTATCATCCCTCGAACGACATGGTCCTGGGCTGGTCGCCCGACGGCCGCGTCCTCTTCCGCTCGAACCGTGCCTCGGACCTGCCCGACTTCGACCGCCTCTTCCTCGTCTCGCCGGAGGGCGGCGTCCCCGAGATGCTCAATTTGCCGCGCGCCTCGCTCGTCAGCTTCTCGCCCGACGGCCGGCGCCTCGCCTTCAATTATACGTCGCAGGAGTTCCGCACCTGGAAGCGCTACCGCGGCGGCT
>JBBISK010000030.1:0-14566 GCA_037441295.1 Candidatus Aminicenantota bacterium
CGTTCCCTCGCCGGACCAGGACACGATCAGCATGTCCGTGGAGGCGTCGAAACGGGCCTTGAAGAGGGCGGGCATCGATCCCCGGGACATCGGCGCCGTTTATGTCGGGTCGGAGTCCCATCCCTACGCCGTGAAGCCGAGCGGCACCGTGGTCGCCGAGGCCATCGGGGCGACCCCCGACGTCCATACGGCGGATCTCGAGTTCGCCTGCAAGGCCGGGACCGAGGGGATGTTCATCGCCCTGAGCCTCGTTCAGGCCGGCGCCGTCAAATACGGCCTGGCCGTCGGCGCCGACACGTCCCAGGGGGCGCCGGGGGATGCCCTGGAATATTCGGCCGCGGCCGGCGCGGCCGCCTTCATCCTCGGCCGGGACGGGGTCGCGGCCGAATGCCTGGACACCTATTCCTACACGACCGACACGCCGGATTTCTGGCGCCGGGAATATCAGTACTATCCCCGGCACGGCGGGCGGTTCACGGGAGAGCCCGCCTACTTCAGGCACATCACGGGAGCGGCCCGGGGCATGATGAACAAGGTCAAAATGAAACCCGCGGATTTCCAGTATGTCGTATTCCATCAGCCCAACGGCAAGTTCCCCCTGCGGGCCGGGGAGATTCTGGGGTTCGCGAAAAAGCAGATTGAGCCGGGCTGGCTGGTCCCCAAGCTGGGGAACACCTACTCCGGCTCTTCGCCGCTCGGCCTGACAGCGACCCTGGATATCGCCAAACCCGGGGACATGATTCTGGTCGTGTCCTATGGCTCGGGGGCGGGGAGCGACGGCTTTGTTTTCAGGGTGACGAAGCGGATCGACGAAGTGAGGGACCTCGCCCCGAGGACCCGGGATCTCCTGGACCGGCGCAAGAACTACTTGGAATACGGCGTCTACGCCAAGTACCGCCGGAAGATCCGGAAGGCGGAGTAGGAGAGGACGATGAGAGACGTTGCGGTGATCGGTATCGGCATGACCAAGTGGGGGGAGCTCTGGGACAAATCGCTCCGGACGATCTTTACCGAAACGGCGCTCCTGGCGATCGACGAGGCAGGCGTCGACCGGATCGACTCGATGGTCGTTGGCTGCATGTCGTCGGGCTTATTCACAGGCCAGGAGCATCTCGCCTCGCTGCTTTCGGACGAGCTCGGCCGGAACCCCGTCCCGGCGGTCCGGGTCGAGTCCGCCTGCTCTTCTGGCGGCCTAGCCCTCCGGCAGGGCTTCATCGAGGTCGCGTCGGGCATCAGCGATGTCGTCCTTGTCGGCGGCGTCGAGAAGATGACCGATGTCACCGGCTGTGAGGCGACCTATGCCCTGGGAACGGCGGCCGACCAGGAGTACGAAGGTTACCACGGGCTGACCTTCCCCGGGCTCTACGCGATGATGGCCGTCGCCCACATGCATCAATACGGGACGACGCGCGAGCAGCTGGCCCGCGTGGCCGTCAAGAACCACGACAACGGCTCGAAGAACCCCCTGGCCCAGTTCCCCTTCAAGGTCTCGGTCGAAACCGTCCTCAATTCGGTCCTGGTGGCCGACCCGCTCCGCATCCTGGACTGCTCGCCCATCACGGACGGCGCCGCGGCCGTCGTCCTCTGCCCTCTCGAGATGGCCAGGAAGATGGGCAAGCCGGCCGTCCGCATCTCCGGCAGCGGCCAAGCCACGGACAGCATCGCCTTGAGTTCGAGGAAGGATATCACCTGGCTCGAGTCCACCCACCTGGCGGCCCAAAAGGCGCTGGCCATGGCCGGCCGCAAGATCGGCGACCTCCAGCTTTTTGAGGTCCACGACTGCTTCACGATCGCCGAGATCATGGTCACCGAAGCCCTGGGGCTCGTCGGGAAGGGACGCGGGGGCCCGGCCGTGGAGGAGGGGCTGACGGCCATCGGAGGGAAGTTCCCCGTCAATCCGAGCGGCGGGCTGAAGGCCAAGGGTCACCCCGTCGGCGCGACGGGCGTGGCCCAGGCCGTGGAGGTCGTCAAGCAGCTCCGCGGGCAGGCCGGGGAGAGGCAGGTCAAAGGCGCCCGGCGGGGCCTGACCCAGAACATGGGCGGCACGGGTGGAAGTTCGGTCGTCCATATCTTCGAGGCGGAGTGAAAGGAGGGCGGGATGCCGACACCATCGAGATCCTGGCGCGAGATCCCCCAGCGTTACCGGCTCGAAGCCGGGAAATGCAAAGGCTGCGGCTTCATCTGTTTTCCGCCCCGCCTCGTCTGCCCCCGGTGCGGGGCGCGCGAGTTCGAACCGGTGAAGCTCGCCGGCGCGGGAAAGCTCCTGACCTACACGATCATCCGCGTACCTCCCGAACCGTTCGAGGATCAGGCGCCCTACGCCGTGGGCATGGCCGAGCTGGATGACGGCGTCCGGCTGACGGCGCAGGTCGTCGACTGCGATTTCTCCGAGCTCAAGGTGGGGATGCGGGTCACCATCGAATTCCGCAAGGTCTCCGAGGAAGGGGAGGCCGGCGTCATCCATTACGGCTACAAGTTCGTTCCGGAATAGTCCATGTTCAGGATCGAGTCCAAGGTCGATACCCAGAGCCCCGAGTACCGGCAGAATCTCGACTCGATGACCAGGGTCGTCGGGGAGTATAAGGAAAGACTGGCCCGGATCCGGCAAGGCGGGCCGGCCAAGAACCGCGACCTCCATAAGTCCCGCGGCAAGCTCCTCGTCCGCGAGCGCCTGGAGAAGCTCTTCGACCGCGGCACGCCGTTCCTCGAGCTCAGCCCGCTCGCGGCCTGGGCGCAGTACGAGGACGAGGCGCCGGGCGCGGGCATGGTCACGGGCGTCGGAGTCGTCCACGGCCGGGAGGTCCTGGTCGTCGCCAACGACGCCACGGTCAAGGGCGGCACCTACTTCCCCATGACCATCAAGAAGCACCTCCGCGCCCAGGAGGTGGCCCTGGAGAATAGGCTGCCTTGCATCTACCTCGTCGATTCCGGCGGGATCTTCCTACCCCACCAGTCGGGGACCTTCCCCGACAAGGAGCACTTCGGGCGGATCTTCTACAACCAGGCCCGGCTTTCGGCCCTCGGCATCCCCCAGATCTCGATCGTCATGGGCTCGTGCACGGCCGGCGGGGCCTACGTCCCGGCCATGAGCGACGAGACGGTCATCGTGCGCCGCCAGGGCACGATCTTCATCGGCGGGCCGCCGCTGGTCAAGGCGGCCACGGGCGAGGAAGTCACGGACGAAGACCTCGGCGGGGCCGACGTCCACTGCCGCATCTCCGGCGTTTCGGACTACTATGCGATGAACGACGCCCACGCCCTCGAGATCGCCCGCAACATCGTCGAGACCCTCGACCCCCCGCGCCGTTTCGAGCTCGATGTCGCCGCCTCCGAGGACCCCCACTACGACCCTCGGGAGGTCTACGGCATCGTCCCCGCCGACCTGCGCAAGTCCTTCAATATCAAGGAGATCATCGCCAGGACTGTCGACGGCAGCCGCTTCCAGGAGTTCAAAGAGCTCTATGCCCAGACCCTGGTCTGCGGGTTCGCCCGGATCATGGGCTTTCCCGTGGGCATCCTGGCCAATAACGGCGTTTTGTTCTCCGAGAGCTCCCTCAAGGGAGCGCACTTCGTCACGCTCTGCGCCATGCGCAAAATCCCCCTCGTTTTCTTCCAGAACATCACCGGGTTCATCGTCGGCAAGCAGTACGAGCACCACGGCATCGCCAGGGACGGGGCCAAGCTCGTCCACGCCGTGGCCAACGCCGACGTCCCTAAGTTCACGGTCATCGTCGGCGGCTCCTACGGCGCCGGCAACTACGCCATGTGCGGCCGAGCCTACGGACCGCGCCTGCTCTGGATGTGGCCGAACGCCCGGATCTGTGTCATGGGCGGTGAGCAGGCGGCCTCGGTCCTGGCCACGGTGAAGATCAAGCGGCTCCAGGATCAGGGGGTCCGGATGAGCGAGCAAGAGAAGGCCCGGATCATGAAGCCGATCATCGACACCTATGACGAGGAAGCCAGCCCTTATTACAGCACCTCGAGGCTCTGGGACGACGGTATCCTCGACCCGTTGGACACGCGGGCGGCGCTCGGCCTGGGGATTGCCATGAGCCTCAACGCGCCCATTCCGGATTTCAAGGTCGGCATTTTCCGGATGTGAGGGACAGAGCCGATGAGCTCGAGATCCTATCGGACGATCGAGGCGGAGCGGGACGGCCGGGTGGGCAGGATCTGGCTCGCCCGCCCCGACGTGCGCAATGCGTTCAACGCCCTCATGATCGTGGAGCTCCGGGAGGCGCTCGGCGCGTTCGCGGCTGACGGCTCGGTCCGGGTCATCGTCCTTTCGGGCCGGGGGACGGCCTTCTGCGCCGGCGCCGACCTTGCCTGGATGCGGGAGATCGTCCGTTTCTCCCGCGAGCAGAACCTCCGGGAGTCGCTCGACCTCGCCGAGTGCCTCCATGACGTCTACTCCGTCCCCAAACCGACCGTCGCTCGGGTCAACGGCCCGGCCATCGGCGGGGGGACGGGGTTCGTCTCCGCGTGCGACATCGCCGTCGCCTCGACGGCGGCGCGGTTCGGGCTGAGCGAGGTCAAGATCGGCGTCGTGCCGGCCGCGATCTCTCCTTATGTCGTGCGGCGGATCGGGGAGAGCCGGGCCCGCCAGTACTTCCTGACGGGGGAGCGGTTCGACGCGCGGCGCGCGGCCGAGATCGGCCTGGTCAACCTCGCCGTCGAACCCGGGGACCTCGACGCCAAGGTCGGGGAGATCGTCTCCTCGCTCCTGTCCTCGGGCCCCGAGGCCCTGGCCAAGGCCAAGGAGCTCTTGAGCCGTGTCCCGGGCATGGGCTTTGCCGAGGCCAAGCGTTACACGGCGGAGATGATCGCCGGGTTGCGCGTGAGCGCCGAGGCCCAGGAGGGCATGGCCGCCTTCCTCGAAAAAAGAAAACCCAAGTGGTCGGAATGAGGGTGATGTTCCGTAAGATCCTGATTGCCAACCGAGGCGAGATCGCCGTCCGGGTCATCAAGGCGTGCCGGGAGATGGGGATCCGGACCGCGGCCGTCTATTCGGAGGCCGACGCGCGCAGCCTCCATGTCGGACTGGCCGACGAAGCGGTCCTGATCGGCCCCGCCCCGGCCGTGGACAGCTACCTCAGCATGGGACGGATCGTCGAGGCGGCCCGGCGCACCGGGGCCGAGGCCATCCACCCCGGCTACGGTTTTCTCGCCGAGAACGCGGATTTCGCGGCTCTCTGCGAAGAAGAGGGGATCGTCTTCATCGGGCCGAGTTCGGCGGCGCTCGCCATCGTCGGCGACAAGGTTAGGGCGCGGCAGACGATGGAGGAAGCGGGAATCCCGACCATCCCCGGGATGAAATCCGTTTCCCGGTCCCCCGAGGAGTTCCGGGCCGCGGCGCGCTCCCTCGGCTTCCCCGTCATGGTCAAGGCCTCGGCCGGCGGCGGCGGCAAGGGGATGAGGATCGTTAGAGACGACGGCGGCCTCGTTCCGGCCGTCGAGGCCGGCAGGAGGGAGGCGAAATCCGCCTTCGGCGACGATTCCGTTTACCTCGAGAAATACATCGAGGAGCCGCGCCACGTCGAGTTCCAGGTCTTGGCCGACAACCATGGGGCCATCGTCCACCTCTTCGAGCGGGAATGCTCGATCCAGAGGCGCCACCAAAAGATCCTCGAGGAGACGCCTTCGACGGCCCTCGAGCCCGGCCTCCGGTCGAAGATGGGGGAGACGGCGGTCAAGGCCATGCGGGCGGCGGGCTACAACAACGCCGGGACCGTTGAATTCCTCCTGGACCGCGACCGCCGCTTCTATTTCCTCGAAGTCAACGCCCGGCTCCAGGTCGAACACCCCATCACCGAGCTCGTGACCGGGGTTGACCTCGTCCGGCAGCAGATCCAGATCGCCTCCGGAGGGAAGCTGTCGCTGAACCAAGGGGACATCAGCCAGCGCGGCCACGCCATCGAATGCCGGATCTACGCCGAGGACCCGAAAGCCAACTTCCTTCCCTCGCCGGGCCGCATCGTCCTCCTCCGCGAGCCGAAAGGGCCCGGGGTCCGCTTCGACAGCGGCGTCCTCGAGGGTTGGGACGTTCCGGTCCACTACGACCCGATCCTGGCCAAGCTCATCGTCTGGGCGGAGGACCGTGAGGCGGCCTGCCGGAGGATGTCGGTCGCGCTCGACGACTGCGTCATCCTCGGCATCCACACGACGGCCGGCTTCCTCGGGGATGTCGTGAAGCATCCCGAATTCCGCGCCGGCCGGACGACGACCTCGTTCATCCCGAAACAATTCTCATCCTGGGGAACGGGCGCCGGGGAGGAGGACGCCCGGAGGATGGCCCTGGCCGCGGCCGCCTTCGACCTCTTGACCCGGCCGACCGGACGGGCCGGCACCCCGGAGACGGGCCCGACCAAGGGAACCGCGACGCCCTGGACGACTCTGGGCCGCTGGAGGGCCGGGGGGGACGACCTCTATGGACTTTGAATTCCTCATCGATGGCTCGCCGCGCAGGATCAGCCTGGAAAACAGGGACGGGGCCGTCTATTTCAGGGAGGGGGAGGTCGCCGTCGAGGCCGAGGTCCGGAGGATCTCGTCGGCCGAGCTCCTGTTCACCTTTGGCGGCCGGACCTCCAGGATCCATCTCGCCCGGGACGGGGAGCGGGCCTTCGTTTCTGTGGCCGGTCGCGAGTTCGTCATCACCGAGCCCTTGCCCGGAACGAGGGGGCCTCTCGAGGGGGACGAGGCCGGCGTTCAGGGAAGCTTCCTCGTCAAGTCGCCCATGCCGGGACGGGTGATCAAGCTCAGCGTCGGGGAAGGTCAGCCGGTCAGGAAAAATCAGGCGCTGGCCATCGTCGAGGCGATGAAGATGGAAAACGAGATCCAGTCGCCGGCCGAGGGGATCGTCAAGAAGATCCACGTGTCGGTCGGCGAGTTCGTTGATTCGGAAAAGCCGCTTATGGAGATCGAATCGACGAAATAAGCCGATAAAAGGAGTCCTGATCATGACGACCGATTGCGCCGAATCTTTGAAGGAATGCCGCGACATGGTGAGAGACTTCGCCCGGACGGAGATCGCGCCCCACGCCCGGGAATGGGATGATCGGGCCGCCTGCCCTCCCGATATATTCCGTCGCCTCGGCGGGCTGGGAGTGATGGGCATCCTGGTCCCCGAGGAGTACGGCGGCGTGGGGCTTTCCTACAGGCATTATATCGCGATCCTCGAAGAGGTCGGCGCGGTCGAGGGCGGGATCGGTCTCTCGGTAGCCGCCCACAACTCCTTGTGCACGAATCACATCCTCGTTCATGGGACCGAAGACCAGCGCCGCAGGTGGCTGCCCCGCCTGGCCAGCGGGGAGGCTCTGGGCGCCTGGGCCCTGACCGAGCCCGAAGCCGGTTCGGACTCGGGTGCGACGAAGACCACAGCCCTCCGCAACGACAAGGGTTGGGTCCTCAACGGCGCCAAGAACTTCATCACGCATGCCTCCGTCGGCGAGGTCGCCGTGGTCATGGCCCGGACGACGCCGGGCTCGGACCACCATGGCATCTCCGCCTTCATCGTCCCGTTGAGATCGCCCGGCGTCTCGGTCGGGAAACACGAGGACAAGGTCGGCATGCGCGTTTCGGACACGGCCTCCCTCGTCCTCGAGGATTGCCAGCTCGGCGGGGACGCCTTGATCGGCCGGGAGGGCGACGGTTTCATTCAAGCCATGGACATCCTCGACGGGGGACGGATCTCCATCGCCGCCCTGGCCGTCGGGATCGCCCGCGGGGCGCTCGACGCGGCCGTGGCTTACGCCAAGGAACGGCGCCAGTTCGGGAAGCCCATCGCCGCCTTCCAGGCCATCCGCTTCAAGCTGGCCGACATGGCCACCGGAGTTCGGGCGGCCCGGCTCCTGACGGAATCCGCGGCCGACGAGAAAGACCGCGGCGGAAAGACGACCCTGCTCTCGGCTCAGGCGAAGCTCTACGCGTCCGAGGTCGCGGTGAGGGTTGGGGAGGACGCCGTCCAGGTCCTCGGCGGCTACGGGTACTGCAAGGATTACCCGGTCGAGAAATTCTGGCGCGACGCCAAGCTATGCACGATCGGCGAGGGGACGAGCGAAATCCAGCGCCTGGTCATCGCCCGCGAGCTCATCGGCGGCTAAGCTAGAATCTCACTTCCGGGGCGATGACGAGTTCCCTCTCGG
Organism: Candidatus Aminicenantota bacterium; assembly: GCA_037441295.1. Classification (GTDB taxonomy): domain Bacteria; phylum Acidobacteriota; class Aminicenantia; order Aminicenantales; family Saccharicenantaceae; genus DATKJS01. The sequence goes on from JBBISK010000030.1 coordinate 8,142, forward strand.
GCATCCCCCTCCTCGCCGGCAAACCTATAATAGATTCCGCTCCGCGAATGCGGTTTAGAAAGGAACATTCTGCTGCCGGAGATGTTTCTTGAATAACCGGGGTTTATCGCATGTCAAGGCCTATTCTCAAACAGGGATGAACGCCACGGGATGCCCCGGCCGGCCTGGCGTAAGGAGGCCGTCCCCGTGGGCAGACCTTTCACGCAACGGTCGAAGACCGCGGTGCGGGACTCGAACTTTGAGGATTGATGACCCGACGGCCCTGGAGACAGACCCTCCGGGCGACGCGCGCCTCGGTTCCGATCAATCCGCCCGTCGATAGACGACGGCGACGACGGTCTTGTCGTTCCCGCCCATGTTCACCGACAGGGCGTAGGGGCGCTTCGACGGGACCTTGACCTGCCACTTGCCGGCCCTGTCGGTGAGCTGCTGCCAGACGGTGACGGCCTGTCGCACTCCTGTCCCACCGGTCGGATGACCCCAGCCGATCAATCCCCCCGACGTGTTGAACGGGATTTCGCCCTGGCGCGACGTTTTCCCTTCGAGGATGTAGTCTGGCCCCTCGCCGGGTCCGGCGAAACCGATGGCTTCGACGGACAGGAGCCCGGAAATCGTGAAGCAGTCGTGGCATTCTACAGTGCCGATCTCTCCCAGCCCGGCTCCCGCCGCGCCCAGGGCTCTTTCGACGGCCCGCCGGGACGTTTCGAGCTCGGTCAGGTCCGCGGGGGGGATGGTCAGGTCGGCTTCGACCTGGCCCCAGCCGAGGACCTCGACGGCGTCCCTTTTGGCAAGACCGCAGCGGTCCAGGCCTTCCTCGGAGACAACGGCGATGGCCGCCGCGGCGTCCGAGACCTTGGAGCAGTCGTAAACGTTGAGGTGGTCGACGAAGGCCCGCGGGTTGGGCTCGGTGAGGCCCAGCGCTTCCAAGTCCTCGCAGGCGTTGTGGAATTCCTGGGCCGTTTCGCAGAGCCGGGCGTTCTCGATGGCGTTGCGGTACCAGCGGGCGAAGGCCCGGCGGGTCCTGTCGCGGCCGTATTTTTCGAAATAGGCCCCGGCCCGGTCGCTGAAGAGCGAGGGGAAGAAGTAGGCGTGGCCGCCTTTCCGCTCGCCGCGGTACCACCCGGCCCCGGCCAGGATGTCCGCCCCGTAGATCGCCTTGACGGTGTTCTGGACCTCGACGCCGACCGTCAGGACGACCTCCGCGGTCCCCGCGAGGACCGACTTGACGGCCGTGACGAGGCCGAGGCCCCCGGACCCGCAGGCGCCCTCGACGCGTGTCGCGGGCTTCCACCGCAGGCTCTCGTCGATCGCGGGGATCAGGGCGGCGAGGTTGCCCTGCCTGTTGAACCGGGCGGCCATGATATTGCTGATCACGCCCTCGTCGACATTCTTGCCGCCGCCGATCTGCTTCAGTGTTCCCTGACCGGCTTCGCGGATGTAATCCTCGAGCCCGGGCCGGGGCTTTTTGGGGTTGAATTCCTTCCGGCCCGTGCCCAGGGCGACCGTGTGATATCCCGCCGTCATAAAGACTTTTCGCCGGCTCTTTTTCATCGCGTGACCTCTCAGTCGAAATACCGGTTAACCGGGCCGTAAGCGTGGTAGAAGCCTGTCAGGAACACCGTGTTGACATCGTCCTCCCGGTCGGCGACCCCGTCCTTGACCAGGCCGAGCCCGATCTCTTTGGCCCTCCGGCCGTAGGCCTTCGCCAGTTCGGCGCCCAGAGTTTTCATGGCCCCGAGCTCGCGGAAATAGCCGTCGAGATACCCGGCCCGGTCGGCGATCTGGATAACGTTCTTCCAGGGTTTGGCGGCCGAGGGCGGGGCGCCGAGCCGCTCGTCGCATCGCGGCGCTATTTCCGTGAGGGGGACGTAGGCTTTCCGGGCGGGATCGAAAATGCCCGCGGGCCTTCCTCTCTCGTATTTTAGGATGCCATCCTTCTGGGAACCGTCGGCGTACTGGCCGCCGGTGATCCCCATGGCGACCAGGTTGTCGACCAGAGGGCTCCTGAGACGGGCCGCGGAGAGCCGTTCGCTCATGACGCGCAGGATGCTCTGGCAGACGTCCAGTCCGACATAATCGGCCAGCTGGAAGATGCCCATGGGCCGAATCAGGAAATCCTGGCTGACCCTGTTGATCATGTAAACAGAATCGGCGAATCCGAGATCCGGCGAGAGGCGCTCGACCTCGGAGACGGCGTGGAGCAGGTCCCGCATGAAATGGCCGTTGCCGATGAAGCCGGCGACGTCCCGCGACGGGACGACGGATTTTCTCAGCTTCTTCGCGTACTGGACCGCGAAATCGGCCAATTCGGGCCGGGTCGTCCCGCCCCGGATGAGCTCGACGAGCTTCTGGACGGCCGGCGGATTGTAGAAATGAAAGCCGATGAGCCTGCCGCTGAGCCCCGCCTTTTCGTCGAGCTCATGGATGGGGATGGAGGAGGTGTTCGTCAGGAACCAGGCCTCCCGGGAGCCGTTGGCCCGGACCTGACCGAGGAGCCTGACCTTGAGCTCCAGGTTCTCGTTGATGGCCTCGAAGACGACCCCGGCGCCGTACGCCGCCTCGACCCGGGTCGTCGGGCGGACGAGGCCCAGGACGTCCTCGATGTACTGGCCGATGATCTCCTCGTTCTCGACCAAGTCGGACCGTTCGGCATAGACGCTCCGCAGCCAGACGGTTTTCTTCTCGGCCGATCGCCGGACCTGGTCGCGAAGGTACCGCATCAACCCAGAGAGCGCTTTTTCCGAAATGTCGACGGCGTGAAGGGCGAAGGCGCGGGACTTGTTCGCGGGATCCAGGCTCAGGTCGGCCATCTCCATGGCGGTGAGGAGGACGATGCCGCTGCCCATCTTGCCGGCGGCGCCCAGAACGGCCACATTCTCCAGTCGGTCGGCGTAGTCCATCGTTTTCTCCCGGTTTCCCGACCTCAGGTCGTCCACTTGGGGGGGCGTTTTTCGAGGAAGGCCCGCATCCCTTCAGCGGCCTCATTCCCAAAAAGGGACCCGAACATCTCCGACTCCAGGGCGCAACCGGCTTCGAAATCCATCAGCAGCCCTCGCCGCGCGACCTCCTTGGCGAGCCGGACGGCGCGGGGGCCCTTGGCGGAGATCGTCCTGGCCAGCTCCAACGCGGCCGGCAAGAGGGAGTCGGGTTCGACGACCTTTTGAACCAAGCCCATCCTCAAGGCCTCCTCGGCGCCGATCATCTCCCCCGTCAGGAGGAGGTAGAGGGCGTTGCCGAGGCCGATGAGACGCGGCAGCCTCTGGGTCGCGGCGTACCCCGGGATGACGCCCAGGCCGACCTCGGGCTGGCCGAACTTGGCCTTCGAGCTCGAGATCCGGAAATCGCACGCCAGGGCCAGTTCCAGGCCTCCGCCGAGGGCGAAACCGTTCACCGCGGCGACCACGGGCTTGGCCAGGAGCTCCAGGCTCCGGAAGGTCTTCTGTCCCAGCCTCGAGAATTCCCGTCCTTCCGCCTGCGTCTTCGGGGCCATTTCGGCGATGTCGGCCCCCGCCGCGAAAGCTTTCCCGTCGCCCGTGACGATCAAGGCCTTGATCTCATCGCGCCGGCTCATCTCCTCGATGAGGCTGTCCATCTCTTGGAAGAAGCGGGAGTTCAGGGCGTTGAGGGCCTGAGGCCGCGATACCGTGATGGTCGCGACGGCTCCCGTCACGTCCGTTTTCAGGATCTGGTATTCCATCTCCGACCTCCTCAATCGGCCAGCAGCGACCGGGCGATGACCAGGCGCTGGATCTCGGATGTTCCCTCGTAGATCTCCGTGATCCGCTGGTCCCGGTAGAGCCGCTCGACCCGATAATCCTTGATGAATCCATATCCCCCGTGGATCTGGAGAGCCTTGTGGCAAACCCGATGGGCCATTTCCGAGGCGAAGAGCTTGATCATGGAGGCCTCGGCCGTGACTCGCTTCTTGCCCGTCTCTTTCATCCAGGCGACGCGGTAGAGCATGGTTCTCGCCACTTCGACCTCCACCGCCATGTCGGCCAGCATGAACTGCAGACCTTCCAGCTCCGCCAGCGGCTTGCCGAACTGGATCCTCTCCTTCGCGTAGCGGACGGCCGCATCCAGAGCGCCCTGGGCGATGCCGACGGCCTGGGCGGCGATCCCGATCCGGCCGCAGTCCAGCGTGGCCAGGGCGACGGTCAGGCCGCGGTTCTCCTGCCCCAGCAGGTTTTCCGCGGGGACCCGGCAGTCGGTGAAGACGAGCTCCGTCGTGGAGGAGGTTCGGATGCCCAGCTTGTTCTCGTGTTTCCCGACCGCGAAGCCCGGCGTGCCGGCGGGGACGAGAAAAGCGGAGATCCCTTTCGCGCCCTTCTCCCTGTCCGTGCTGAAGAAGCCGATGATGACGTCCGCGAACGACCCATTGGTGGTGAAATTCTTCGTGCCGTTCAGGACGAAATCGGTCCCGTCACGGACGGCAGCCGCCCGGATGGAAGCCGGGTCGCTGCCGGCGCCCGCCTCCGTCAGGGAGAAGCAGCCGAACCATTCCCCCGAGGCCAGCTTGGGCAGGAATCGCCGCTTTTGCGCGTCCGTCCCGAACATGAGGATGGCGTCGTTGACAAGGGAATTCTGGACGGAGACGCCCACGGCCGTGCCGGCATCGACCTTGCTGAACTCGACCATGGCCCCGGCATAGGCGATCTCGCCGATCCCCGTCCCGCCGAATTCCTCGGGGACCGTCATTCCGAGGTAGCCCAGCTCGCCCAGGGCCTTGAGGCCGGCGAGGTTGACCTCCTGTTTGGCGTCGAACTCCTCGATGACGGGCGCCAGCTCCTTCTCGGCGAACTTCTTCGCCCCGTCGATGACCATTTTCTGTTCTTCAGAAAGTTCGAAATCCATGATCCATGACCCCCCTTTCAGGTCTTACCGGGAATGTGACGTGTGCCAGTGACGGAGATAATCGATGATGGCCTGAAGGTCGTCTCCCGGGCCGAAGACCCGGCCGACGCCCATCTTGGCCAATTTTGCCTGGTCTTTCGTGGGGATGATCCCTCCCCCCGTCAGGAGGCGGTCCCCCAGGCCGTTCTGGTCCATGAGCTCCTTGACCCGCCGGAAATGCATCATGTGGGCCCCGGACAGGATGGAGAGGCCGACGATGTCGGCGTCGTCCTCGACCGCGGCCCGGACGATGGATTCCGGCGTCTGCTGGAGGCCGAGGTAGACGACCTCCATCCCGGCCTCCACGAGGGCCCGGGCGATGACCTTGGCCCCTCGGTCATGGCCGTCCAGCCCCGGCTTGGCGATGATGACCTTGATTTTCGGACCCGCCATCGTTTTGTCCTCTCGTCCGTGAAATGCCGACTAATAGAACGGCTGCTCCCGGTATTCTCCGAAGACCCTGGTCAAAGCGTCGCTGATTTCGCCCAGCGTCGCGTGGACCCGGGCCGACTCCAGCAGGTGCGGGGTCAGGTTATCGGTGCCGGCAGCCGCCTTTTCGAGCGCCGCCAGCCGGGCCTGAACGGCCTGGTTGTCCCGGTTGCGTTTGACCTCGTGGAGGCGCCGGACCTGGTCCCTCTCGACGGACTCGTCGATCTCGAGGACCGGGATCTCGAGCGTTTCGTTGGTATGCACGAATTCGTTGACGCCGACCAGGATCTTCTTCTTGCGGGACAGGGCCATCTGGTATTCGTAGGCGGAACGGGTGATCTCCCGCTGGAAGAACCCCTGCTCGATCGCCTTGACGACGCCCCCCAGCTCCTCGATCCTTTGGAAGTAACGCTCCGCGTCCTCCTCAAGGGCGCGGGTCAATTTTTCGACGTAATAGGAGCCGCCCAACGGGTCGATCACGTTGGCGACCCCGCTCTCGAAGGCGATGATCTGCTGGGTTCTCAGGGCGATTTCGACCGCCTTTTCCGAGGGCAGCGCCAGGGCCTCGTCTAGGGAGTTCGTGTGGAGGCTCTGGCATCCGCCCAGGACGCCGGCCAGGGCTTCGAGGGCCGTGCGGATGACGTTGATCTCGGGCTGCTGGGCCGTCAGGCTGCACCCGGCCGTCTGAACATGGAAGCGGCAGAGCCAGGACCGGGGATTCTTGGCCTTGAACCTGTTTTTCATGGTCCGGGCCCAGATCCTCCGCGCCGCTCGGAGCTTCGCGATCTCCTCGAAGAAATCCAGGTGGGAGTTGAAGAAGAAGGACAGCCGGGGGGCGAAATCATCGATGTCCAGGCCCGCCCGGAGGGCGTGTTCCACGTAGGCCATTCCATCGGCCAGCGTGAAGGCCAACTCCTGGGCCGCGGTCGACCCGGCCTCCCGGATATGGTAACCGCTGATCGAGATCGTGTTCCATTGAGGGACGTGGTCCGCGCAGAAAGCCATGAGGTCCGTGATCAGGCGCAGATGGGGCTCCGGAGGAAAGATCCACTCCTTCTGGGCGATGTATTCCTTGAGGATGTCGTTCTGGACTGTCCCGCCGA
>JBBISK010000031.1:0-14401 GCA_037441295.1 Candidatus Aminicenantota bacterium
CACGGGGTCGGGGTCCGTGTAGGGATAGGTCCGAATGACCTCTTTCCGCTCGGTCAGGCGGGCCCCCTCCGTCCCGGCGCCGGCGCCGCGGCAGGCGGCGGCGGCCGCGAGGGCGAGGGCCAGGGGCAGCATGCGCAAGGTTCGGCGTGTCATCGGGGACTCCTTGTCGGGGGGTGCGGCCCGGCGTCGGCCGGCCCGCTCACTTCTTGTCTTTCGCCTCGGTCAGTTCCAGGTAGATAACCTCGGCCAGGCTCGGAAATCGGGCCCCCGCGGCGGACGGCCGGGTATCGACCTGGAGGAGCTTTTTGATCTCCTCGAGCGTCTTGCCTTCCTGGATGAAGGTCCGGACCTTGGCCCGGGTCATCTCGATCGTCCGGATGAGGTTCTCGACCTCCGCCCGGGTGACGAGGTCTCCGTGGCCGGGGATGAAGTCGTCAACGTGGGGCCGGTGGTCGAGGAGGGCCCGGAGCGTCTTGAGGAGCCCGGTCGTCGAGCCGCCCTTCGCGCGGTGGATGATGGGGTCGCGTCCGACAAAGACGAGGTCGCCGACGAAGGCGGTCCTCACGGAATCGACGAAGACGACCGTGTCCCCGCTGGTGTGGGCAGGGCCGAAGTGGCGGAGGACGATCGTCTGCCGGCCCGATGTGATCTTCATCTCGTCCTTGAAGACTTGGGTCGGGAGATAATCCGCGAGGGCGGGCGTTTCGGCCGCTGCCTTGACCATGTCGGCCCTGGTCTGCTCCTGGCTGATGATGGGGAGCCCCTTGGGGAAGCCCGGCAGCCCGTTGACGTGGTCCGCGTCGCTGTGGGTCAGGATGATCCTGGTGACGGGGAAGGGGATGGTCTTCTTGACCTCGGCGATCATGGCCTGGATGCTCTCGGGGCTCATCTTGGCGTCGACGGCGATGATCTCCCGCCCCCCGACGATGAGGCCGGAGTTGGCTCCGAGGCCGCCCTTGATGAGGAGGACGTCCAGCGTGATGGGCTGGATCGTGATCGGGGGGGGTCCCTCGGCCTGGCCCGGGTCCTGCTGGCCGAAGGCGAGGCCGGCCAGGAGGGCCAGGGCGCCGCAGGCGGCGGGGAGGAATCCGTGAAGCGGGGAATTCATGACTGGCCCTCCTTGGTCCTGATGTTCCTCCCTAGGTTTTACCCGGCCGGTGGGGATTTGTCAAACGCCCCGGGCCCGAGGAGGGCGGCGCGCCCGGCGGCGTCAGATGTTGATGCGGATGGGCAGGATGACCGTCGTGATGCCCTTCCAGCGGAGCTCCTGCTGGATGGCGAAGGCCGTCTCGTTGTGCAGGAGGCGCCGGATGATGTTCGTCTGCCGGAAGACGGACTGGCCGGCGAAGACCGTGGAGCGCGGGTATTCCTTGGCCACGTTCTCGACGAGGCGCGAGGCCGTGGCCACGATGTCCGTGCCGAGGTCGTAGCGCAAATCGGCCGGGAAACCCATCCGCCGGGCCAGGTCGACGTACTTGCGGAGGTCGTCGCAGGCCGAATGCTCCAGGCAGGAGACGGCGTCGGAGCCCTTGAACGAGCCGACGTCGACCTCGGCCACGGAGACGAAGATGAAGTTCTTGTAGAGGCTCGGGAAGCTCCGGATGACGGTCAGGAAGGTGTGGACGCCGAAGCCGTTGTAGCCGTTGACGAGCTGGATGGCCGTCATGTCCTTGGGGTTAAGGGGGGCCATGTTGGGCTGGCCGGTCGTCGGGATCTTCAGCAGCTCGTCGAGCTCCCGGACCCCGCCCTTGACCTTGTTGTAGTGAGCCCGGGTCAGGTAGCAGAGGGCGATGACGCCCGAGGTGATGACGAGCGTCAGCCAGCCGCCGACGGGGAACTTCTCGATCGTCGTGATGGTCAGGACGGTCAGGCAGACGGTCAGGCCGGTGAGATGGACGGGAAGGTGCTTCTTCCAGTGGGGTTCGGTCTTGCGGTTCTTGATGAAGAAGCGCGACATGCCCAGCTCGGACAGGGAGAAGGTCATGAAAACGTTGATCGAGTACATGACGATGAGCGTCGTGATGTTGCCCTTGGAATAGACGAGCAGGAGGATGGCCGCGCCGCCCATGAGGAGGACGCCGTTCTGGATGGTGAAGCGGCTCGAGAGGGAGGCGAAGCGGTGGGGGAACCAGTAGTCCACGGCCATGTTGGCCATGACGCGCGGGCCGTCGACAAAGCCGGTCTGGGAAGCGACGAGAAGGAGCGCTCCCTCGGAGAAGATCGTGATCAGGGCGAGCGTGTAGCCGAAGCTCCATCCCGCAAAGACCTTGCCGGCCAGGACGGCGTTGAGGGTCTTGCCGGCGGCCGGCTCGACCCCGAACAGGAGATAGCAGACGAGGATGCCGCCGGCCGTGATGGCCAGGGACGACGCCATGTAGATCATCGTCTTCTTGCCGTTGTGGACGCGGGGCTCACGCAGGATCTGGAGGCCGTTCGAGACGGCCTCGATGCCGGTAAACGTGCCGCCGCCCATGGAGAAGGCCCGGAGGAAGAGGAAGAGCATGCCCCAGCCGCCCAGGCTGACGAGGCCGGTCCGGTAGTCCGTCCGGACCTGGTGGGCAACCGAGGCGATCGCGCCGGCGTTCGAGATGATGCCGTATCCGATGAGCAGAATGTGGGTCGCGACGAAGGTCAGGAAGATCGGCGCCAGCATGGTCACCGATTCCTTGACGCCGCGGAGGTTGATGATGACGAGGAAGACGATGGCGGCCACTTCGAAGGGGATCTTGTAGGATTGCCAAGAGGCGGGGAAGAAGCTGAAGACCGCGTCGCCGCAGGAGACGATCGACACGGTGATCGTCAGCATGTAGTCGACGAGCAGGGCCGCGCCGGAGACGACCCCGGCCTTCTCGCCGAGCGTGTGGGTGGCGACGATGTAGCCGCCGCCCCCCGACGGGAAATACTCGATGATCCGGGAATAGGCGTAGGAGATGATGAAGACGGTGAACGCCGTCGCCAGGGCCAGGAAGACGGCCAGGTAGGTGTGGTGGCCGAGGGCCTTGAAGGCCTCCTCGGGGCCGTAGGAGGCCGACGACAGACCGTCGGCGCCCAGCCCGATCCAGGCCAGGAGCGGGATCAGGGCGAGCTTGTGGAAAAGGGACGGGTCCTTGATGTTCCGCGGCTTCCCGATGAGGGCGTCGCGGATCCTGCGGACCAGCGACCCGTTTTCTTCCGGCATGGCTCTCGACCTCTCTGACGCCTTCCCCCGGACCGGCCCGGTCGCCGCTTCGGTCCCGAGATTCGGGCCATTATACCCCGAACGGGGGCCCGAAAAAAAGGGACCAGGAGGTAGGGATGGCCGGGGACGGCGACGCCGCCGTCCCCGGACGCCCGGATGGGTCAGTTCCTCAGAGCTTGGTTTCCTCGACGGTCTTCTGGACGACGCCGACCGTCTTCTGGAGCATGGCCTTCTCGTCGGCGGTGAGGGCGATCTCGTAGATCTTCTCGACACCCTTCGCGCTGATCAGGCAGGGGACGCCGATGAACAGGCCCATGACCCCGTACTCGCCCTCGCAGAGGGCGGCGCAGGGCAGGACCCGCCGCTTGTCGCGGAGGTAGGATTCGGCGATGACGATGGCGCTCCAGGCGGGGCTGAAGAAGGCCGAGCCCTTGCCGAAGAGCTTGACGATCTCCGTCCCGGCCTCGCGGGTTCGGAGGACGAGCTTGTCGATCTGCTCCTTCGTCGCGATCTCGGTCAGGGGCACGCCGCCGACCGTGGTCAGGCGCGGAAGCGGGACCATGTCGGGGCCATGGCCGCCGAGGACCGTGCCGGCGACGTCCGCTACCGAAACGTTGAGCTCCATGCCGGTGAAGGCGCGCCAGCGGGCCGTGTCGAGCGTCCCGGCCATGCCCACGACCTGGTGCTTGGGGAAGCCGGTCAGCTTGGCGAAGGCGTAGACCATGGCGTCGAGGGGGTTGGTGACGACGATGCAGAAGGCCTTCGGCGCATGCTGCTTGACGCCCTCGGCCACCTGCTTGATGATGGCCAGGTTGACGGCGAGGAGGTCCTCGCGGGTCATGCCGGCCTGGCGGGGACGGCCGGCCGTGATGATGACGACGTCGGCGCCGGCGATGTCCTTATAGTCGGACGTCCCGGTGATGTCGGCGTCGTAATTGCCATGGGGGGCCATTTCCATGAGGTCGAGGGCCTTGCCCTTGGCGGGGTTGGCGAGCTCGGGGATGTCGAGGATGACGATGTCCCCCAGCTCTTTCTGGGCGGCGATCATGGCCAGGTTCTGGCCGATCTGGCCGCCGCCGACGAGTGCGATCTTCTTGCGCATGAGATTTTCTCCTTTCGTTTTATGCGAAGGCCGCACCGCCGTCAGGCGATGCTGCCCCGGTTTCTCGAACGGTCGGCCTCAGATAAAAGCTCATCCCTTGACGTAGCCCTCCCAGGCCTCCTTGAGCTTCGGATTCTTGACCCACTCCATGACGTAGTCGGTGAAGGCCTCGCCGGTGACGCCCGTCGGCCGGCCGGTGATGACGAGCTTCTTTTCGTATTGCCCGGTGATGTCCAGGGCCATCTCCAGGTTCTTGCCGATCTCGGCGTATCCGATGTGGGCGAGGAGCATGGCCGCGGCGCGGATCATGCTGCAGGGGTCGGCGTACTGGGCCCGGCCCTCGGTCACCATCCGGGGCGCCGAGCCGTGGATGGCCTCGAACATGGCGTACTGCTTGCCGATGTTGGCGCTGCCGGCCGTGCCGACGCCGCCCTGGAACTCGGCCGCCTCGTCGGTCAGGATGTCGCCGTAGAGGTTGGGCAGGACCATGACCTGGAAGTCGCGCCGGCGCTTCTCGTCGACGAGCTTGGCCGTCATGATGTCGATGTACCAGTCGTCGGCCTCGATGCCGGGGTAGTCCTTGGCGATGCGGTAGAAGTTCTCGAGGAAGCGGCCGTCGGTCGTCTTGACGACGTTGGCCTTGGTGACGCAGGTGACGCGGGTGCGGCCGAGCTTCTTCGCGTCCTCGAAGGCCAGGCGGCAGATGCGGTCCGAGCCGGGCGCGGTGATGAGCTTGAAGTCGATGGAGATGTCCGCATCGACGTCGATGCCGTAGGGGCCGAGGGCGTAGAGGTCCTCGGTGTTCTCGCGGAAGAACTTCCAGTCGATGCCCTGCTTGGGGATGCGGACGGGCCGGACGTTGGCGAAGAGGTCGAGCTCCTTGCGGATGGCCACGTTGCAGCTCTCGATGTTCGGCCAGGGGTCGCCCTTGCGCGGCGTCGTCGTCGGGCCTTTGAGGGTCACCGGGTACTTCTTGATCTCCTCGAGGACGTCGTCCGGGATGGCCTTCTTGTGGGCGGCCCGGTTCTCGATGGTCAGCCCCTCGATGTCCTTGATGAGGACCTTGCCGGACTTGACCTCGTCCCTGAGCAGGAACTCGAGGACCCGCTTGGACTGGGCGGCGATGTAGACGCCGATGCCGTCGCCCGCCAGGATGCCGATTTTGATCGGGGAGAGCTTCTTGTAGTCGATCCAATCGGGCGCGGCCTTGAGCTTTTCCATCCGTTTCATCTGAACTTCGAGGAGCTTGCCGAAGTGCTCCTTGGCCCTGGCGATGGCGGCGTGATCCATGCTTCAATCCCTCCGTCGGTTGAAAATCGAGATAAAAAACTGGAAGAGAATTCTAGTCCTTTCCCGGCCGGAAATCAACCGGAATCTCGCCCCGCAGGCGGCGAAAGGGCTTTGACAAACGGCCCCGGGCCCCGATACAATGAGGGCGCGCCGGAGGCCCCCGGGCGGCCCGCGGAGGCCCTGAATGTTCACCCCGCCGGCGTCAATCCCTGCCGCCAGGAGTCGCGTCATGCTCGAGACGTATTTCGAACAGGAAAAAGACCGGGCCAAGGCCGGCCTGCCGCCGCTGCCGCTCGCCCCGGCGGACGTCGAGGACGTCTGCCGCTCCCTCGAACTCCCGGAGGAGGGGAGGACCGAGGTCTTCCTGGAACTCCTGAGGAACAGGGTCCCGGCCGGCGTCGACTTAGCGGCCAGGGTCAAGGCCGAATGGTTGACCCGCGTCGGCCAGGGGAAAGCCGCCTCCCCGGCCGTGTCCCGGGCCGAGGCCGTCTTTCTCCTCGGGACGATGCTCGGCGGCTACAATGTTGCCCCGCTCGTCTCCTTCCTCGACGACCCCGCCATGGCCCCCGACGCGGCCCGGGCCCTGGGCCAGATCGTCCTCGTTTACGGGGAGTTCGAAGAGGTCGTCCGCAAGTCCAAGTCCAATCCCCATGCCCGGGCCGTCCTCGAGTCCTGGGCGAAAGGGGAGTGGTTCCTGGCCCGGCCGGAATTCCCGGCCCGGCTCGTCCTCAAAGTCCTCAAGGTCGACGGCGAGATCAACACGGACGACTTCTCGCCGGCCGGCCAAGCCCCGACGCGGCCCGACATCCCGCTCCACGCCCAGTCCATGGGCCAGACCAGGTTCCCCGGCGGCCTCGAGACCATCCGCAAGTTCCGCGGCGAGGGTCACCGGGTCGTCTTCGCCGGGGACGTCGTCGGCACGGGCTCGTCCCGCAAGTCGGCCTGCAACTCGCTCATGTGGCACATCGGCGAGGATATCCCGTTCGTCCCGAACAAGCGGCGGGCCGGCGTCGTCATGGGCGGCCTCATCGCTCCCATCTTCTTCAACACGACCGAGGACTCCGGCGGCCTGCCCATCATGTGCGACGTCACGGGCCTGCGGACGGGCGACGTCATCACGATCGACACGAAGGCCGGGCAGGTCCTGGACGCATCCGGCAAGGTCCTGGCGACCTTCGCCTGGAAACCGCCGACGATCCGGGATGAGTTCCGGGCCGGCGGACGCCTGACCCTCATCATCGGCCGCCAGCTGACGGCCAAGGCCCGCCGGACGCTGGGCCTGCCCGAGGCGGATTTCTTCACTACGATCGAGAACCCCGTGCCCAAGCCGGGCCAAGGCTACACGCTGGCCCAGAAGATTGTCGGCCGCGCCTGCCGCCTGCCAGGCGTGCTCCCCGGCACAGCCTGCGAGCCCCACATGACGACCGTCGGGTCCCAGGACACGACCGGGCCGATGACGGCGGACGAGCTCAAGGAGCTGGCCTGCCTGGAGTTCCAGGCCGACCTTTTCATGCAGTCGTTCTGCCATACCGCCGCCTACCCGAAGCCCGCCGACGTGAAGATGCACCGGACGCTGCCGGGCTTCATGATTGAGCGCAAGGGGGTCGCCCTCAGGCCGGGTGACGGCGTCATCCACTCTTGGCTCAACCGCCTCGTCCTTCCCGATACGGTCGGCACGGGCGGCGATTCCCACACCCGTTTCCCGATCGGCGTCAGCTTCCCGGCCGGCTCCGGGCTCGTCGCCTTCGCCGGTGCCCTGGGCTTCATGCCGCTCGACATGCCCGAGTCCGTCCTCGTCCGCTTCAAAGGGAAAATGAACCCGGGCATCACCCTCCGGGACGCCGTCAACGCGGTGCCCTATTTCGCCATCCAGAAGGGCCTGCTGACGGTCGAAAAGAAGGGAAAGAAGAACATCTTCAACGGCTGCGTCCTGGAGATGGAGGGTCTCGAGGACCTGACCGTGGACCAGGCCTACGAGCTGACCGACGCCTCGGCCGAGCGGTCCGCGGCGGCGGCCGTCATCGCCCTCAAGCCGGAGCGGGTCGCCCGGCACCTCAGGAGCGACGTCGCCCTTATGGAGAAAATGATCGAGGAGGGCTACCAGAGCGCCGAGACCCTGCGCCGGCGGATCGAGACCTGCCGGAAGTGGCTGGACAATCCCGTCCTCCTCGAGCGCGACGGCCACGCCGACTACAAGGCGGTCCTCGAGATCGACCTGACCGAGATCAAGGAGCCCCTCCTGGCCTGCCCCAACGACCCCGACGACGTCAAGCCGCTGTCCACGGTCGCCGGCGACCCCGTCCAGGAGGTCTTCATCGGCTCGTGCATGACCAACATCGGCCACTTCCGGGCCGCGGCCCGCATCCTGGACAAGGCGGGGACCCTCCCGGTCCGTCTGTGGATCACCCCGCCGACGAAGATGGACGCCGCGGAGCTCATGCGGGAGGGCGTTTACGCCGTCTTCGGCGGGGTCGGGGCCCGGACCGAGATCCCCGGCTGCTCCCTCTGCATGGGGAACCAAGCCCGGGTCAAGGCGGGAACGACCGTCCTCTCGACCTCGACCCGCAACTTCGACCACCGCCTCGGCGACTCGGCCCGGGTTTACCTAGGCTCGGCCGAGCTGGCCGCGGTGGCCGCCCTCAAGGGGCGGCTGCCGACGGCCGAGGAATACATGGCGGCCTTCCGGGAGAAGGTCCTGCCCCAGGCCGGGGAGGTCTATCGGACCCTCGAGTTCGACAAGATGGAGGACTTCGGGCTCGGTTATGCCCGTTGACGTCCCCGGAGGCAACTCCAGGGGGGAAACGGCCGTTTTACACAAGGAGGGCCGGTGATCCGACTAAATGGACGAAAGGCATTGATCACGGGCGGGTCCAGAGGGATCGGCCGCGCGACGGCCCTCCTCTTTGCCCGCGCGGGGTGCGATGTGGCCATCAGCTACGTGACGAACCGAGAGGCGGCCGAGGCCGTCCGCCGCGAGGTCGAGGCGGCGGGCCGGGAATGCCTGGCCTACCAGGCCGAGGTCTCGTCGAAGCCCGACGTCGACGGCATGGTCGCCGACATCCTGTCCCGTTGGGGCGAGCTCGACACCGTTGTCAACAATGCCGGCGTCTGGACGTATCTCGAGATGGGCGAGATGGACGAGGCCGTTTACCGGGAGACGATGGCCGTCAACGTCGACGGCGTCTTTTACCTCACCAACGCCGCCGTCCCCTCCATGAAGGAGAAGGGGCGGGGGTGCATCATCAACGTCGGCTCGACGGCCGGCGTCCGTGGCGAGGCCCATCATTCCCATTACGCCGCGAGCAAGGGGGCCCTCCACGCCCTGACCAAGTCCCTGGCCGTGGAGCTCGCGCCCTTCGGCATCCGAGTCAACACCGTGGCCCCGGGCTGGGTCGACACGGACATGTGCACCGGGGTTTTCAGCGAGCCCGGGATGAAAGAGAAGGTCCGCCAGACGATCCCGCTCAAGCGCATCCCGCCCCCGGAGGACGTGGCCGGGCCCATCCTTTTTCTGGCGTCCGACCTGGCGCGCCACATTACGGGAGAGATCCTGAACGTCAACGGAGGTTCGGTCCTGTGCGGAGGATGAGCTCGACAAAGCCCTTGACACGATTTTTCGGTTCGTGGTAATTAGGGGAGGATTCATGGCCAAGAAATTCCTGTCCGTCATCATCGTCCCCCATACGAAAACGAGCACCAAGACGTTCTGCTTCTCGCGGCGGACCCTCCGCATCCTGGCCGCGGCCGGCGCGGCCTTCGCCCTGGCGCTCGTCGTTATCCTGGCCGACTACGCCTCCCTGAACGTCATCCGGCAGCGCTACAAGACCCTGACCCGCGAGACGGCCGAGCAGAAGATCAAGATCGCCGACTATGAGAAGTCCATCGGGCAGCTCCAGGCCGCCGTCAGCAACTCCGAGACGCTGACGAAGAAGATCAACATCATCCTCGGCCTGAAGTCGCCGGACGTGCTCAAGTCGCCGGCCGGGCTGGGCGGCGGCGGCTCCGAGGCCGAGGCCGCCGCGCCCGAGGCGCAAGCGCCCGCCGACGCGCCGCAAGGGCTCCCGCAGGGGTCGATCCAGACCCTCATCCAAAGGGCCCAGAACGCCGAGAACAACCTCAACATCGCCGTCAACGCCTCCGAGAGCAAGCTCGTCGAGCTGGCCATGACACCCTCGATCATGCCCGTGGCCGGGTGGCTCAGCTCGCCCTTCGGCATGAGGACCGACCCCTTCACCGGGAACGTCGTCATGCACTACGGGATCGACATCTCGACGAACGAGGGGAACCCGGTCCACGCGACGGCGGACGGGATCGTCATCAAGGTCATCAAGGACAAGTACCTCGGCAACAACGTCACCATCAGCCACGCCGACGGCGTCATCACCATCTACGGCCACCTGATGGACACCAAGACCCGCGTCGTCCGCGAGGGCCAGAGCGTCAAGCGCGGGGACGTCATCGGCTATGTTGGCCATACGGGCAAGGCCCTCGGCCCCCACGTCCACTACGAGGTCCACCGCGACGGCAAGCCCGTCAACCCTTATTCCTACATCCTGGAAGAGTAGGCGATCGCTCGAGGCCCGGGCGGGCCTCACTCCCGGCCCAACGTCTCGCCAACCCTGATCTTCGCCCCGTTGGCAAAGTCGCGGGCGGACATCCGGGCGCGGCCCTCGGGCTGGAGGACCTCGATGAGATAGGCACCCCCGTCGCCGCAGGCGACGGCGAGCCCATCTTTACCGACGGAGATGATCTCGCCCGGCCGCCGGCCTTCCGCGCGGGCTGCGGGGGGCCTCCCGATGTACAAGCCGAGGCGGCGGCCGCGGAAAAAGGTGTAGGCGCCGGGGCGCTCGGCCAGGGCCCGGACCTTACGGTCGATGGCCCAGGCCGGCTCGGACCAGGCGATCAGACCGAGCTCCTTTCCGATCTTCGGCGCCAAGGTGGCTAGGCCATGGTCCTGAGGGACGGGGATGAGGTCCTCGAGCCGTCCAAGGGTCCCGAGGAGGAGGCCGGCGCCCATGACGGCCAGCCGCGACTCGAGCTCCGCGGCGGTCTCCCGCGGGCCGACCCCTGTCCGGACCTGGGCCAGGATGTCCCCCTCGTCCATCCGCTCGTTGAGGACGATGATCGTGACGCCCGTCTCCGGGTCCCCGTTGAGGACCGTCCACTGGACCGGGGCCGCTCCCCGGTATTTGGGCAGGAGCGAGAAGTGGACGTTGAGGGACCTGTGCTGCGGGAAGTCGATGATGGCGCCGGGGATGATCTGGCCGTAGGCCACGACGACGTGGATATCGGGCCGGACCTCGCGGAGGCGGGGCAGGACCGAGTCGTCCTTCCGGATCCGGGCGGGCTCGAGGACGGGCAGGCCGCGCTCGAGGGCGAAGGCCTTGACGGCGCTCGGCGTCAACCGTCGGCCCCGTCCGGCGGGCTTATCGGGCTGGGTGACGACGAGCTCGAGCGAGTGGCCGGCCTCGATCAGGCCGCGGAGGGAGGGGAGGGCGGAGGCCGGGCTGCCGAAGAAGACGATCCTCATAGGTCCGGGCCGGTGGCCGCCGTCTTCTTCAGCTTCTTGCGGACGAGGGTCCGCTTGAGGGGGGAGAGACGGTCGGTGAAGAGCCGGCCGTCGAGGTGGTCGATCTCGTGGCAGAGGACCCTGGCCAGCATGTCCTCGCCTTCGACCTCGACCGGTCGTCCGGCGAGGTCCAGGGCCTTGACGACGACGCGATAGGGTCGGGCGACCTTCTCCCGGATGTCCGGAACGGACAGGCAGCCTTCCTCGCAGACGGATTCGCCCTCCTGGCGTGTGATCTCAGGGTTGACGAGGATGAGGATCTCCGCGGCGTTCTCACCGACGGACAAGTCGATCGTGATTAGTCTCTTGCTGACGTCGACCTGCGGGGCGGCCAGGCCGACGCCGGGGGCGCGATGCATGGTCTCGATCATATCCTCGGCCAGTCGGACGAGCTCCTCGTCGATCTTTTCGACGGGCTCCGCCTTCCTGGTCAGGGACGGGTGACCGATGGTCAGGATCTTGCGCACGGCCATGATGCTCGCCTTCGATGTTATTTTACGCGATTCGACCCGCCGCTTCCAGCCCCTTGATAGGCGGACGGGAGGCTAGGTGCCAGTCACCGCCCGGACGCAGGGGCCTTGGGGGCGGCCTCCGGCAGGGAGCGGATCCTTGGGAGCGACCGGCAGAAGTGCGGCGGAGAGACTCGGAGCCGCAATTCTGGTGAATATCCGGGAAGAGGCATAGGGGACCGCCCCACTTCTGGGGCAATCCCCCCTTGTTCTAGATGACGGCCGAAGGCGGCGGCGGCTCGTCGGCCGCGCCGGCGTTCTTGAGCGGGACCTTGATCAGGTAGAGGCCGATGAGGACGAGCACGGCCAGGCCGCCGATGTAAAGGTCGACGGCGCCGAAGTACTTGCCGCCCTTGAAGACCGCCGGGATGTCGAAATGGATGACGTTCTGCAGGAAGAAGAACTTCCAGGCGGCGCGGACGAGGCCCATCAGCCCCTCGCCGGCGATCAGCCCGGCGGCGAGGAGGATGCCGACGTTGGTCGCCCGGGCCGTCTGGGCGGCGTTGAACTTCCTCTTGGCCATGGCCTTGTCGACGAGTCCCTTGATCATGCCGCCGACGAAGATGGCGAAGGTGGTTTCGAGCGGCAGGTACATGCCGACGGCCACGAGCATCGGCGACCTGACCTGGACGAGGATGAAGGCGAAGCCCATGAGCATGCCGACGATGACGAGCGGCCAGGCCATCTCGCCGCCGACGATGCCCTTCGATAGGGCGGCCATCAATCCCGCCTGCGGCGCGGGGAGGTCCTTGCTGCCGAAGGTGAATGCGCCGTGGAGGAGCATCAGCGGGAAGTACATGACGAGCGAGGCGACGAGGACGCCCAAAATGTCGCCGACCTGCATCTTCCAGGGCGTGCCGCCCAGAATGTGGCCGACCTTGAGGTCCTGGAGCATCTCGCCGGCCACGGCCGAGGAGACGCAGACAACCGCTGCGACGCCCAGGACGGCCGCGACCCCGCTCGACCCCGTCGCCCCGACGAGGACCATGAGCAGCGCGGCGATGATCAGGGTTGAGAGGGTCAGGCCCGAGATGGGGTTGTTCGACGAGCCGATCGTGCCGACGAGGTTGCCGGAGACGGCGGCGAAGAAGAAGCCGGCCACGGCCATGACCACCGCGGCCAGGAGGGCCGAGCCGAACGACCGGGAGAAGGTCTGGTAGACGAAGACCATGAGGACGAAGGTCAGGGCCATCAGGATGACGACGGCCTTCATGTTGAGGTCCTTCTCGGTCCGGGAGACCACCTCGCCCTGACCGGCCGCCTTCTTGATGTCGCCGATCGACCGCTTGAGGCCGGCGCCGAGATTCTTGCGCATCTTATAGAGGGTGTATCCGGCGCCGACGAGCATGCCGCCGACGGCGATCGGCCGGATGATGAACTTCCAGACGTTGGTGACCATGTCGATCCAGCTGACGTCGGCCGGGACGGCCCCCGCCCCGTAGAAGGTCGGGATGAGCTGCGGGCCGAGGAAGTACATCAGTAGCGGGGCGAACAGGCCCCAGGCCAGGACGCCGCCGGCGAAGTTGAGGGAGGCCAGGCGTGGTCCGATGATGTAGCCGACGCCGATGTAGGCCGGGAAGACGCCCGGGCCCGAGACGGCTACCGTGCCGCCCGTGCCGAGCTTGGCGGCATCCTTGGCCGCGCCCAGGCGGACGAAGCTCGCGCCGATCTTGCCGACCCGGATGATGAAGTCCTTGCTGGCCGAGAAGACCTGGATGACGCCGAGGGAGTAGAGGAGCGCGCCGAAGCCCATGGCCTGGAAGAGGAACTTCGAGCCCTGGCTCCCTTTCTGGCCGGCCTTGTGGATCTCGGCGGCGGCGACGGACTCGGGGAAGACGAGGTCCGGGTCGGTGACCATGACGCGCCGGAGGAAGGTCACGAACAGGATCCCGAGGAGGCCGCCGACGAACATCAGGGCCGTCGACTTGACGTAGGCGTCGAGGCCGTTGAAGCTCGTCCACGCGCCGGAGATGATGAAGGCGGGGATGGTGAAGATGGCCCCGGCGGCGATCGATTCGCCGATGGAACCGATCGTCCGGGCCATGTTCTCCTCGAGGATCGAGCCCCTCATGATCCTCAGGACGGCCATGCCGATGACGGCCGCGGGGTAAGTGGCGGCGATCGTCATCCCGGCCCGCAGCCCGAGGTAGGCGTTGGCGGCGCCCAGGATGACGGTCAGCACGAGCCCGATGAGCACGGCCCGCAGAGTGAATTCCTTCATGTCGGTCTTTTCTGGGACATAGGGTTGATAGCTCATGACGTGCTCCTTGCCTGGGATGCCCCTATGTATATGTGAAGTCCGGAAATAAAGTCAAGCGCGCGGGGCGGGACGTCCCCCGGGGGCCCCCATTTGCTTCAAGGGGGAAATTGTGCTAAAAGAGACGCGTTGGAGAGAGCGCTCATGAACATCATCAGCTGGATGAAGGACAGGCTTTTCTGCGACCTCGCCGTCGACCTCGGCACGGCGAACACCCTGGTCTTCTTGAAGGGCAAGGGAATCATCGTCCAGGAGCCGTCCATCTGCGTCATCAACAAGCTCACGGGCAAGGTCGAGGCGGTCGGGTCCCGGGCCAAAGAGATGCTCGGGAAGACGCCCAGCACGATCGTCGCCATCAAGCCCATGCGCGACGGCGTCATCGCCGATTTCGAGGTCGCCGAGAAGATGCTCGACTTCTTCATCAAGAAGGCCATGAACAACCGCGGCTTCCTGCTCCGGCCGCGGATCGTCATCGGCATCCCAACCGGCATCACCC
>JBBISK010000032.1:0-11798 GCA_037441295.1 Candidatus Aminicenantota bacterium
CGAACAGGGAGAAGGACCGGACCGACATCTTCCTGACCATCACGCCCCACATCATCCGGCCGCTGGCGCTCTCGGACGAGGACGCCAAGCCCGTCTGGATCGACCCCAACAACATCAGGACGAGCCAGCCGCCCGGACAGGCGGCCGGGGTCGAGCAGATGGCGGAACAGGCCGCCCTAGCGGAGAATCAGCCCGCGGAGCCGGGTGAGGAGGAGGCGGCCAACGCCCTTTACCTGACACCCGCCAGCTTCGAGATCCCCAAGGACCGGGAGTTCCGCGTCAACGTCGAGCTCGCGTCCGAGAAGGAGATCGGCGCGATGACGATCAACATCGGCTTCAATCCGCAGCACGTCAAGCTCAAGGAGATCGTCGAGGGCGGTATCGCCAAGCAGATGGGAGGACAGGCCAGGTTCACGAGCTACTCCTCGGAATCGAACTGCACGCTGGGTATCACCGGCCCCCTGGGCCAGGGGTTCAAGGGCCAGGGCATCGTCGCCGCCCTCGTCTTCACGGCCGTGGGCCCCGGCGAGACCGCGGTCACTGTCGGCAGCTACTCGGCCTACGGCACGACCGGCCAGTCCGTCGTCCTCTCGACCGGCGACTCGAAGATCCTCATCCGCTAGGGGGGAGCGCGGGACCGGACTCGGCCATGATCATCATCCTTTCGGGAGGCGTTCACGGCGGGAAGACGACTCTCATCCAGAAGTCGCTCTCCCGGTGGGCCTCCCGCGGCTTCCGCTTCAACGGCTTCCTAAGCCTGTGCGTCGGCGGGCCGGGCGGCGCTCCGGAGTACGATTTCCTGGGCCTCAACGACGGCCGGCGCCTGCCCTTCCTGCGCCGTTCGGGCGAGCCAGACTGGGAGCACATCGGGCCGTACTTCTTCGTGCCGGAGACGCTCGAAGCGGCCCGGGCGGTCATCCGGGGCGCGTCCGCGGGCGAGGTCCTCGTCGTCGACGAGGTCGGTCCCCTCGAGCTGGCCCACGGCGGGCTCTGGCCCGCTCTGAGCGAGGTCCTTTTCGAGCCCGGGCACAAGACCCTGCTCGTGGCCCGGGAGGAGATCCTCGAGGACCTCTTCCGGCTCCTCGGGACGACCGTGCCCCTGATCGTCGACGCGGCCGACCCCAACGCCCCCCGCCTCCTCGACCAGAGCCTCTTCGGACCGGCCAGGCCCCATGACGATCAAGGCTAAGTTCTTCGCCAATTTCCGGGACCTTTTCGGCGGCCGGGAGAGGGAGGTCGAGCTCGGCGACGGACGGACCGTCCGCGACGCCCTCGAGCTCCTCTGCGACACCCCGGCGCGGCGGGCGGAGGTCTTCGAGCGGGGCAGCCTCAAGCCCCATCTCGTCGTCATGGTCAACGGCGTCCACATCAATTCCCGTCAGGGCCTCGTCACGGCGCTCGCCGAGGGCGACACGCTCGCCGTCTTCCCGTTTCTCGTCGGCGGCTAAGTCAAGAGGGCCTGGCACCGGCCACCCCTCCGCATCTTCTTAATAATGGAGAGCGCAGGGGTGCTTCCCGGAGGGAGGCATGGGCAGGCCGAGCGGGCACGGACCCTCGCCACTTGGGCGAGGGGAGCGAGGCCTGTCCTTGAGCGGGTTGGACTCGCCGGGGCCAACCCGCGTCCGAACGAAGGGAACACCCCGAGCTCGACTTCCTTGTGGAGAAGTATGCACAGACAGGACCCCTCTGGCCTTGTCTCCCGGAAAGCCTTCGGATATATTAGGCGCATGCCCGAGTTCCCGATCGCCGGATTCCACGGCCGGGTCCTCGAGATCGACCTCGCCGCAGGCACGGCCCGGACCGTACCGCTGGACCCGGAAAAGGCCATGGACTACCTCGGCGGCCGCGGCCTGGCGACGCGGCTCCTCTACGACACGATCGACCCCGCCTGCGACCCGCTCGGCGCGGACAACGCCTTCGTCGTCGCCGCTTCGCCCCTGCTCGGGACGAACGCCCCCACGGCTGGCCGCGGGCACATGGCCTTTAAGTCGCCGCTCACCGGGGTCATCGGCACCTCGAACTCCGGCGGGACCTGGGGCGCGGCCTTCAAGTCGACGGGCTACGACGCCCTCGTCGTCAAAGGGGCCTCGCGCTCGCCGGTCATGATCGACATCGCCCCCGACCGGGTCGAGGTCCTGCCGGCCGGCCACGTCTGGGGGAAGACGACCCACGAGACGAACGACATCCTTGCCGCCGAATCGGAGCCGGGCCGCCCGGTCCGGGTCCTCTGCATCGGGCCGGCCGGCGAGAACCTCGTCCGCCTGGCCTCCGTGGCCAACGACCGGGACCGAGTTTACGGGCGCTGCGGCCCCGGCGCCGTCTGGGGGAGCAAGAGGCTCAAAGCCGTGCGCGTCCGGGGCCGGGAGAAGATCGCGATCGCCGACAAGGAGAAGTTCCAGGCCGGGCTCGACCAGGCCCTCTACCTCATGAGGCAGGCGCCCGTAACGAAGCGGATCATGCGCGAGCTCGGCACGGCGGGGCTTGTCGAGCTCATCAATGTCATCAGCATGCTCCCCCACCGGAATTTCCGGGATTGCCTCCACCGCGACGAGGACGTCGAGCGGATCTCGGGCGAGACTTTGGCCCGGACCCTGCTCGACAAGGCCGGCGCCTGCTACCTCTGCCCCATCGGCTGCCAGCGTCATACCCACGTCCCCGGCCCGGGCGGAACGGCCGAGGCGGGGGAGGGGCCCGAATACGAGACGACTGTCCTCATGGGCCCGGTCTGCGACATCTACGACCTCCCCGCCATCACCCGGGCCAATTACCGCTGCAACGAATACGGCATCGACACCATCAGCTACGGCGGGACGATCGCCTGCGCCATGGAGCTTTTCGAACGCCGCCTGCTCACGACGGCGGACACCGGCGGCCTCGCCCTCCCGTTCGGCGACGCCGGGGCGCTCGAGGCCCTCGTGCCGCTCACGGCCCGCCGCGAGGGCTTCGGCGGCCGGCTGGCCGACGGCTCCTACCGCCTGGCCGACTCGTGCGGCCGCCCGGAGCTCTCCATGTCCGTGAAGAAGCTCGAGATCCCGGGCTACGACCCGCGCGCCTCCTACACCCAGGCCATCGGGTATATGACCTCGCCGACCGGAGCGTGCCATCTCCGCGGCGGCTACGCCGTCTCGCTCGCGTTCTTCGGCGGCACGAAGGAGATCCCGCGCTTCAGCCTCCTCCAGTCCCCGATCGCCATCCGCAACATGCAGAACACCGGCATCCTCCAGGACAGCCTGGGCGTCTGCCGCTTCACCGGCTACGCTTTTTCCTCCGACCCCTGGGCGCGGATGGTCAGCGGCGTCACCGGCCGCGATTTCTCCGTGGCCCGGCTCGAGGAGATCGAGAACCGGGTCGCGACGCTGGAGCGGCTGTTCAACCTCGAGGCCGGGGCGACGGCCGCGGACGACGCCCTTCCGCCGCGCTTCGCCGAGGTCCCCATCGCGGCCGAGGGCGGGGAGAGGCGCATCTCGGCGGCCGACCAGGAACGGATGCGGCGCGACTATTACCGGGTCCGCGGCTGGGACGGCCGCGGGAGGCCGACGCCGGAGCTCCTGCGCGTTCTGCGCGTCGAAGGGAGGGGCCGATGAGCCCACGCAGCTGGCGGGCGAGCGAGGACCTCTTCCGCCTTTTCCAGGCCATGGGTCGGGCCTCGCTCCTTTACGACATCCAGGACAGCCATAGCGGCAACATGGCCGTCCGCTGGACCGGCGAGAGCGGCGCGGAGGAGATCGTCATCACCGCGACCGGCTCGCAGAAGGGCGACCTCGAGCCGAGCCAGATCTGCTTCCTCTCGCCGAACGCGACCGACGCCGGCTACTACAAGGCCTCCTCGGAGACCGACATCCATGCCCGCATCCTCGCCCTGCCCGGCGTGCGGGCCTCGATGCACGCCCACGTCAAGGAGCTGATCATGGCCACGCTCGACGACGCGCCGAAACCGGCCCGGCCCCCGGATTTCGCGCCCATCGACCCGCTGGCCCGCCACTTCCTCGGCCCGGCCCTCCCCGTCGACTGGTTCGCCGTGCCGAGCGGCTCGGCGGAGATGGCCCGGACCGTCTCGGAGCGGCTGGCTTCCCACCCGCTGACCATCATTTTCGGCCATGGCGCCATGGCCAAGGGCGGCTCGCTCAAGGAGGCCTTCTTCCGCCTCTGCCTGGCCAACGAGGCGGGCGCCGTCGTCCGGCACCTTTGGCGGCTCGGCGTCGACGTGGGGGCGCTCAGGGAGCGAATCGCGGCCGACCCGGCCGGCGCCTTCGCCGCCCCGCCGCCGCCCTTCACGGAGGCCCAGGACGGGCGCTGCGACTTCCCGAGGGAGGAGGAGATCCTCAAGGAGTTCCTGAAAGCGGGCCACCGCATCTTCGAATCCCGGCTCTCGCCCTTCCACACGGGCTCGATGTCGGTCCGGGGTGTCGACGTCATGCTGTACGCGCCCAAGGCCTCCATGCCGCGCGACCTGCCCGGCCCGCTCCTCGAAGTGCCGATCGCCGCGGACGCCGCCGACGACGCCGAAGCACGTCTCCACAAGGCGATCTACGCGGAGAGCGATTTCCAGACCGTCATGCACTGCTACGTCCCCGAGGCCGAGGCCGCCGCCCATTACGTCTACCCGGGCGAGAGCGCGGCCGCGGATCGGGTCATCCCCGTCGACGCCGAAGGCAGCTTCCTCTACCTCGTCATTCCCGTCCTGCGGCCGGACTTCGACCCGGCGAAGCTCATCCGCCTTCTCCACGAATACAAGGTCGTCATCGTCCGGGGCGGAGGGGCCTGGGCCGTGGGCAGCCAATCCCTGTCCGAGGTCCTCCACCACCCCTCCTCGCTCCGCGAGATCTGCCTCTACCGGATCGCCGCTGTCGAGCGCGGCCTGGACCTCCGGAAGATGGAGCCAGAGAAGGCCCGCCGATGGTGAGCCAGGACCTCGTCGGGCGCTTCGCCGCGGGCGCCGTCGCCGCCGGGGCCGAGATCGTTTGGGCGCCGGACCTTGGCGCGGCCCTGGCCGCCGCGGGCCGCCTGTTCGCGGAAGCGAAGGTCGCGCGGGCGCTCGCCTCGCGCCCGGTCCATGCCGAGGCCGCGGCGTCCGGCCTCGCCGTCGCGCTCCCCGCAGACGCCGAGGCCATCGCGGCGGCCGACGCGGCCCTGGTCACCGCGGATTTCGGCGCCGCAGAGACCGGCACACTGGTCCGGCTGGACGAGGAGGACGAGGAAAAGCTGGCCTGGACGCTGCCGCCGCTCTGCGTTTGCCTGCTCGACCGCGGCCGGATCGTCCCCGACCTCCAGTCTCTGGCCGGGAGGATCGCCGACCACCTCGCGCGGCCGGGCATCCCCGGCCCCCAGGTCTCGCTCGTCACGGGCCCGAGCCGGACGGCCGACATCGAGAACCAGCTGACGATCGGCGTCCAGGGCCCGGCCCGGCTCGTTGTCATCCTCGTCGGCGGAGAGGGGGCGTCGCGGCCGTGAAAGCCCAAGCCCCGGACCCCCGGCTCAAGGCGACCCTCCAGGCCTTCTACGAGGGCTGGGCGGCAAAGAGGGAAGCATCGTTCCGCGGCCTCGATTTCGAGGCCCTCCGCGAGACATTGGCCGAGATCAAGGACGACGCCATCGCCAAGCAGGACTCCCTCCTGGCCCGCTTCACGGAGCGGGCCGAGGGCCACGGCAGCCGCGTCCTGCGGGCCAAGGACGGGGACGAGGCGAACCGCCTCGTGCTCGAGATCCTCGAGCGGCACGGCGCGAAGACGGTCGTCAAGAGCAAGTCCATGGTCAGCGAGGAGACGCGCCTCAACGCCTTCCTCGCTAGCCACGGCGTCGAGCCGCGGGAGACCGACCTCGGCGAGTGGATCGTCCAGATCGCGGCCGAGGCGCCCACCCACATGGTCATGCCCGCCATCCACTTGACGCGCCAGGGCGTCGCCCGGATCTTCGCCGGCCACCTGGGCCGCGAGGTCCCCGACGACATCCCGGCCCTGGTCCGCGTGGCCCGGGAGGAGCTGCGGCGGGAGATCCTGTCCGCCCCGGCCGGCCTGACCGGCGCCAACGCCCTCATCGCCGAGACCGGCGCCGTCATGGTCGTGACGAACGAAGGCAACGGCCGGCTCGTGGCCACGGCCCCTCCCGTCCACATCGTCCTGACCAGCACGGAGAAGGTCCTGCCCGCGACGTCCGACGCCCTGCTCCTGCTCAAGATCCTGACCAAGAACGCCACGGGGCAGCCCATCTCGAGCTACGTCTCGTTCATCGCCGGACCGCATCGCGGCCCGCAATACATCATCCTTCTCGACAACCACCGCTCCGAGCTCCGTGCCGACGCCAAGTTCCGCGACGTCCTGCGCTGCATCAAGTGCGCGGCCTGCCTCAACGTCTGCCCCGTCTACCAGGTCGTCGGGGGCGGCGCGTTCTCCCACGTTTATATGGGCGGCATCGGCAGCCTCCTCACGGCCTGGATCCACGGCCTCGAGGCGTCGAAGGAGCTGGCCGGGCTCTGCATGGGCTGCCACCGCTGCGACACCGTCTGCTCGACGAAGATCCCCATCGCCGACCTCGTGGCCGCCCTCAAGGAGAAGCTCGCCCGCGAGACCGGCAAGACCCTCTGGAAGCGCTTCGCCCTGGACGGGGTCATGGGCCACCCGGCCCTCGAGCGCGGCACCTTCATCGCCGGGCGGGCGGCCCGGCCCTTCATCCAGAAGAAGGGCTTTGCCCGGAGCCTGCCGTCATGGATGTCCCGCTACGACCGGTTCCGGGCCCTGCCCGCGCCAGCGCCGAGGCCCCTCTCGGCGCTCTTCCGCAGGGAGAAGAGAAAGCTCGCCAAGGCCGCGGCGCCCGTCAAGGGCCGCGTGACGCTCTTCCCGGGCTGCCTCGTCCAGCACGTCTATCCGGGCGTCGGCCTGGCCGCGCTCCGGGTCCTGTCCCGGCTCGGTTACGATGTTGTCCTCGGCCCGACGGGCTGCTGCGGCTTCCCGCCCTGGAACTCGGGCCACGCGGGGGCGGCTCGGCGGGCTTTCCGCCATGTCCTCAAGCGGATGCCGGCCGACGGCCCGGTCATTACCCTCTGCCCGACCTGCACGACCATGCTGGCCCAAGCCGGACCGGACCTCGCCCTCGGGCGGCCCGGGGCAAAGGAGCCGCGGTTGGCGGACGGGGGGGACGGCGCCCGGGAGGACATCCGGGCCTTCGCCGGTCGGGTGGCGACCTTCAGCCAGTTTCTAGCCAGACACGAAAAGGATGCCCTGCGCCGGCTCCTGCCCGAAGGACGCCCCGCTCCCCGCGTCGCTTACCACGATTCCTGCCATCACAAGCACGTCCTAAAGGCGGCGGAGGATTCGCGGCAGCTCATCCGGCTGGCCGTCGGGGCCGGCCTCGTCGAGATGGCCGGCGCCGCCGGCTGCTGCGGCTTCGCCGGCGCCTACTCCGTCGACCACCCCGAAGTGGCCGAGGCGCTCCTGACCGAGAAGCTCGAGGCCATCGGGGCTTCGGGGGCCGAGGTCGTGGCCCTCGACTGCCCGGGCTGCCTCCTCCAGATCAAGGGCGGCTGCCGGAGGAGCGGCCGGGCGGCCGACGTCCGGCACACCGCCGAGGTCCTGGACTCGGCCCTGGGCCGGGACTAGGCCCTCCCCGCCGGCAAGGTGAGCATCGCCGCCCTCCCCCTCTTTCGGGGTGATTTATCACCCCTCTAAATCACCCCCAAAGGGCATTGCCCGGCCCGCCGCCTCCGCTAATCTGTGAATGAATCCTTAGAGACCCGTTGAACGAGATGAGCCGTAACATCCTGGACCTCAACGCCGCGACCTCCGCCCCGGCCCCGGCCGGCGCCGACCGGACCGGCCTCATGTCGAGGATCGGTCCCAGGAAGGTCCGGACCAAGATCTTCCTCTTCTCGACCCTGCTCGCCCTGACCGCCG
Organism: Candidatus Aminicenantota bacterium; assembly: GCA_037441295.1. Lineage (GTDB taxonomy): Bacteria > Acidobacteriota > Aminicenantia > Aminicenantales > Saccharicenantaceae > DATKJS01. Next base: position 7,887 of record JBBISK010000032.1, read on the forward strand.
GATTCTTCATCACCACCTATACCCGGAACCGCTTCGAGCGCCGCTTGTCGATGGAGATCGCGAGCACGGTCTCCGCCGTATCGACCGCGACCTCCCTGGGCATCGTCACCGAGCTCAAGGCGAACGACAAGGCGGCCCTGGAGCGGGTCCTCGCGGACACCTGCGCCCTGATGAACCAAGTCGTCTACGCCGTCCTCGAGGACGACAGCGGACTCATCCTGTCCAGTGCGAACCGGGACGTGGCTGAACAGAACCTCTACCGCGACACCGACGCCCTCGTACCCCCCATCATGCATCGCATCATCTACCGGACAAAGATCGCCGTCACGGCCGACGACCGGACGATGGGGGACCTCTATCTCGGCTTCTCCTTCAAGGACCTGCTGGCCGAGACGGCCAGGGAGAAGGCCGTCGTCCTCACGGCCTGTTTGGCCGCGGTCATCCTCAGCATGGCCCTCGTCTTCCTCATCGGCGGGCTCGTCACGCGCCCCCTGGTCCAGGTGACGCGGGCGGCGGAGAAGATCACCAAGGGCGACCTCAGCCAGCGGGCCAAGGTCTTCTCCCGCGACGAGGCCGGCACCCTCGCCCGGACCTTCAACGCGATGGTCGACAGCCTCGAGAAGTCCTACCGCGAGATGGAGGGGATCAACCGCTCCCTGGAGGAGATAAACCGCGCCCGGTCCGTGGAACTCGAGAAGGACGTCGCCGAGCGGCGGCGGATCGAGAAGGAGCTCCGCCTGGTCCGGGACGAGCTTGAGCACAAGGTCGTCACGCGGACCGAGGAGCTGTCCAAGGTCAACGAGGAGCTCAGCGGCCGGGTCATAGAGACCCGCCGGGCCGAGGACCAGCTCCAGTCGACCCTCGAGAGACTCGAGAAGGCCCTCGAGGGCACGGTCCGGGCCATGTCGCTGACGATCGAGATGCGGGACCTCTACACGGCCGGCCACCAGCGCCGCGTCTCGAGCCTGGCCGTGGCCATCGCCGAGGAGCTCCATCTCCCGCAGGACAAGATCGAGGGGCTGCGGCTGGCCGGGGTCATCCACGACATCGGCAAGATCGCCATGCCCGCCGAGATCCTGACCAAGCCGACTCGGCTGACGAAGACCGAGTTCCAGCTGATGAAGGACCATCCGCGGATCGGCTACGACATCCTGAAGAACATCCAGTTCCCCTGGCCCGTGGCCCACATCATCCTCCAGCACCACGAGCGCATGGACGGCTCGGGCTATCCCGACGGGCTGCTCGGCGACGCCATTCTCATGGAGTCGCGCATCCTGGCCGTGGCCGACGTCGTCGAGGCCCTCTCCTCTCACCGCCCCTACCGGCCCGCCCTGGGCATGGAAAAGGCCCTCGAGGAGATCCGCCGCGGCCGCGGCGTCCGCTACGACATGCGGGTCGTCGACGCCTGCATGAAGCTCTTCAAGGACCACCGCTACAGCTTCAAGAAAGAGAACACCGGCGCCATCTTCCAGTGAGGCCGGCGCCCGGTCCCCCGTTCGTTGACTTGGCCCGGCGATTCCGCTAAAATCTTCCTCACCCTGCCGGCGTAGCTCAGTTGGTCAGAGCATGCGGCTCATATCCGCAGTGTCAAGGGTTCAAATCCCTCCGCCGGCATTTCGACACTCATGCCCAAGACGACCCGGAGCCCGATCGAGCGCGCGTTCCGTGCCGCCGTCGGCCGCCACGGCCTCGTCGTCCCGGGCGACCGCGTCCTGGCCGCCTGCTCCGGCGGCCCCGATTCCGTGGCCCTCGTCGACCTCCTTCTCGGCCTCCGCGAGGAGATGGCGCTCGAGGTCGTCGTGGCGCATTTCGACCACCGGCTGCGGCCGGAGTCCGCGGACGACGCGGCCTTCGTCGAGGGGCTCGCCCGGCGCTGGGTCCTGCCCTTCGCCGGCGGCTCGGGGGACGTCGGGAGCGAGGCGCGGCGCCGCAAGCTCAACCTCGAGGAGGCGGCCCGCGAGCTCCGCTACGCGTTCCTGCGGGACGCGGCCCGCAGGGCCGGCGCGACGAAGATCGCCACCGGCCACACCATGGACGACCAGGCCGAGACGTTCCTGATGCGGCTCTTTCGCGGCACCGGGCTGACCGGGCTGGCCGCGATCGGGCCGCTGTCCGGCCCGGCCGGTTGCCCCTTCATCAGGCCGCTTCTCGGAGTCCGGCGGGCGGCCGTCGAGGCCCACCTCAGGACACGGGGGCTCCCGTTCCGGACGGACGCCTCGAACCTCGACCGCAAGTTCCTGAGGAACCGCGTCCGGCTCGACCTCCTGCCGGAGCTCGAGCGGGGATACGCGCCACGGCTCGTCGAGCACCTGGCGGCGCTGGCCTCCCTCGCCCGCGAGGAGGATGAACTTCTGGCCGCCTTTGTCCGCGAGCTCGCCGACGAGTTCATCACCCGGACAGGGGGGAAGACGGCCCTCGACATCCGGACGCTCGTCCTCGTCCCGCCCGCCCTGGCCCGCCGTGTCGCGCGCGAGTTCGTCCGCGAGGTCAAGGGCGACCTGCGGTCAGTGACCTCGGCCGACATCGCCTCGCTCCTTGCGCTCAAAGAAGGCCGGCAGCGAACCCTCAAGAAGGGCCTCGTCCTGCGCCGGGAAGACGGCCGGCTGGTCCGCGTCCGGCGGAAGCCTGCGGCGGCGCGCGCCTTCGAGGTCCGCTGGGACGGCGGGGGAGAGGTCCGGGCGGCCGGCATGACCTTCCGCGGCCGGACGCTGGCGCGGGCGGAAGGGACGTCCCTCGCGGGCGACGACGCGCGCCGGGCCCTCCTCGACCGGGCCAGGCTCCGCTTCCCCCTCGTCATCCGCAACCGCCGTCCGGGGGACCTCTACCGGCCTCTCGGCGCGCCGGGCCGGAAGAAGCTCAAGGAGGTCCTGAGGGCCAGGGGCGTGCCGGTCAGGGAGCGGGACCGGCGGCCAGTTTTCCTCTCGGCCGGCGAGATCATCTGGGTCCCGGGCTGTCCCGTGGCCGAGAAGTTCAAAGTGGGCGCGGCGACAGGCCGACTCTTCCTCATCGAGAGAAAGGGACGCGGCGGCCGGGCTAGCGGCGGTAGAGGCCAAGGTAGGCGCTGACGATCCGCTCTCCCCACAGGGCGGCGACGAAGGCCGCGGGCGCGAGGAACGTCCCGAAGGGCAGGGCGAACTGGAGGTCCTTCTTCCGCCGGACGACGAAATAGACGCCGACGAGGGCGCCGACGAACGAGCCCAGGATCAGGGTCAGGAGCGTTCTGGCGAGGCCGAGATAGGCCCCGATCATCAGGAGCATCGTCACGTCCCCCATCCCCAGCCCCTCCTTCTTCCGGATGAGCCGGTAGGCGCCGTAGACGAGGAGCAGGAAGCCCGCCCCGGCCACGGCCCCGATGAGGGCGCCGCGAAAGCTCAGGTCGTCGCGGAAGAACGAGTAGACGAGCGCCAGGACGAGGCCGGGCATGGTGATCTCGTCGGGAAGGACCTGGTGAAAATAGTCGATGAAGCCGAGGGCGATGAGGGCGCTCGAGAAGAGGCAGCCGGCGAAGAAGGGCAGGTCGAGCTGGCGTCCCGAGCTGACGTAGACGAGGATGAAGGCCAGGGCGGTGAGGGCCTCGACGGCCGGGTAGACGGGGGAGATGCGCCGGCCGCACCTCCGGCACTTGCCGCGGAGGATGAGGTAGGACAGGACCGGCACGTTGTCGCAGGGCTTGATCCGCGCCCCACACCCCGGGCAGGTCGAGGGCGGCCGCAGCAGGCTCATGCCGCGGGGGACGCGGAAGATGACGACGTTGAGGAAGCTCCCCCAGACGAGCCCGAAGACGGCGATGAGGATGAAGGTCATCGTCTCCATGGGATCGTGGCCGCCTTGACCTCGCCGGTCTTGGGATCGTAGAGGTAATCCCCGCCGTCCAGGTCCTTGGGGAGCTTGTCGACGAGGCCGGTGACATTG
>JBBISK010000032.1:11808-14370 GCA_037441295.1 Candidatus Aminicenantota bacterium
GGCTATCCGGTGGATGTCGTCGTCGTGCAGGATGTCGGCGAGTTCGCCGGGCAGACGGTGGTAGTGCTCGCGGAATTTCCCCACGGCTTCCTTTAGCCGGCCGGTGTCGATGGCGCTCTTGACCTGATAGAGGTGGTTCGAGGCGATCTTCTTCGTCCGCTCGTCCGGGGCGGTGTCGTAGATCTCGTGCCAGGTCTGCCAGGACGTCTCGAGGTCGCCGCGCTTGTAGAGGGCGTTGGCGTAGAGCCGCCGGGTGAAGTCGGGTGCCCCCGGCAAGTTCATGCACTTCTCGAAGTACTGGCGGGCCAGGTCGTAATCCTTAAGGTTCATCATGGCGACGTGCCCTGCCTCAAAGGGATAGATCCACTGGCCGGGATTATTGGCCGCCCCGCGATCGAGAATGGCGAAAGCCGCTTGGAAGAGCGAACGGGCGTATTCTGCTCGGCCGCGTCCACGGCTAAGATCCGGGACAGCCGTAACGACCTCCCCGGCCCCGTCGACCGCGATCATGGCCCCGACCTCGTAGGGATCCTGGTAGCCCGGGTCCAATTCGTTGATGATGGAGAATACGTGGTCCAGGTGGTCGAAGCGGTCGTCGATCGTCGGCGTGCTGTAATACTGGATGGCCCAGAGGTAGATGAGGTCCGCGGCGAAACCCGAGTAGCCGAAGGTCGCGTACTTGAGGAATTTGCCGGAGGGGATGTAGATGATGGACGAGCCCGGGACCTTCTTCCGCACGATGGCGTCGGTCTTCGTCTTGACGGCCATGAACGACGCGCAGGTCCCGAGCAGGATGAGGACCAGGAGGAGTGTCGCCGAGCCCCTGGCCGTCGCCGGTCTTTTCTGCATGGCGGTCGTCCGCGCCTCCACGCCTCAGATGAAGTCCCGCCGCCGGAAGATGAGGACGGCGAGAGCGAGGATGAAGACGGTGTAGAAGATGCCGTAGAGGAAGGACGAGAGGTAGATCCCGGCCGGGATGGGCAGGCCGTGGACGACCTCCGTCTTGAAGTTGAAGTTCTCGAGGTCGGGGAGGAAGGTGTAGAGGGCCTGGGCCGCGGCCCGCCCCGCCCCGGCCTTCATCTTCTTGATGAAGAGCTCGAGGCCCCAGGAGAGGTGGCCGATGAGATAGAAGGCGAGCGAGAAGATCGAGCTCAGGATGGGCGTCGAGAACGAGGAGAAGAGGATGGCCACGGCGGTGATAAGGACGAGCTCGAGGACGATGTAGGCGATGGCGACGAGCATCGTCCATTCGATGCGGAAGGTGTGGAGATAGACGATGACGAGGAAGATCAGGCTCATGCCCGCGGTCATGACGAGGAGGGTCAGGACGAGGCCGAGGAACTTGCCCAGGATGAACTCGGCGCGGGGGAGCGGCTTCGAGAGGAGGGTGAAGATCGTCTTTTTGTCGATCTCTTTATAAACGAGGCTCGTGCCGATGAGGACGGCCATGAGGACGCCGAAGACCTGGATCGAGGCCAGCCCGACGTCCTTGATGATCTTGACCCGGTCGCCGACGGTCAGGATGGCCAGGACCCGGGAGGCGAGGATGGCCACGGCGGCGAAGAAAAAGAGGAGATAGAGGATGCGGTCCCGCTTCGCCTCTTTGAAGGTGATCCCGGCGATGGCCCAGACCTTCCTCATTTCCCGGTCACCGTTTCGACGAAGATGTCCTCGAGCGTTTCGGTCCGCGGGCTGAGGGAGACGACCCGGCCGCTGCGCTCGCGGACGAGGGCCAGGACGTCGTCGACGCGGCCCTCCTCGAGGATCCTGAGGAAGACCCGGTCGCCGCGGACCGAGACGCCCTCGCCCAGGTCGCGGAAGGCCTCGGGCGCGACGCCCGAGACCGTGACCTCGGTGAAGAGGACGCGCTCCGAGACGAGCTCCTGGAGCGGCCCCTGCTTCACGACGCGCCCGCCGACGATGATGGCGACGTGGTCGCAGATCATCTCGATGTCCTGGAGGATGTGCGAGGTGAAGAAGACGGTCTTGCCCTCGTCCTTGAAGCGGACGATGATATCGCGGATCTCCTTGCGGCCGAGCGGGTCCATGCCGCCGAGCGGCTCGTCCAGGATGACGAGCTTCGGGTCGTTGATGAGGGCCTGGGCCAGCCCGACCCGCTGGAGCATGCCCCGGGAGAACTTCCGCAGGCGGAGCGAAGCGGCCCGCTCGAGACCGACGAGCTCGAGGAGCCGGGCGATGCGCTCGTCCCGCCCCGGCCGGGCGAGGCCGAAGAGGTCGGAGGTGAAGGCCAGGAACTCGGCGGCCGTGAGGTAGTCGTAGAAATAAGGGTTCTCGGGCAGGAAACCGATGGACTGGCGGGCCCGCGCCGAGAGGTGGGGCTGGCCGAAGACCTCGATCGTCCCGGCGTCGGGGAAGATCAGGCCGAGGAGGCACTTGATCGTCGTCGTTTTCCCGGCGCCGTTCGGGCCGAGGTAGCCGAAGATCTCGCCCTCCTTCACGGACAGGGAGATGCCCTTGAGGATCGCGCGCGTCTTGGGGATGAAGCCCAGCCGGAAGGACTTCTTCAGGCTGTCGATGCGGATCGCGTCGGCCATGGGCTCT
>JBBISK010000033.1:0-397 GCA_037441295.1 Candidatus Aminicenantota bacterium
ACCAACGGGCAGGAACGGTTGAACATGGAGATCCGCCGCCGGAGCCGGGTTGTCGGCGTGTTCCCCTCGGTCGAATCCTATGTCCGGCTGACGATCTGCTATCTCGTCGAATACTCGGAGGACTGGGGAAACGAACGTAGCTATATCCGGGAGGACAAGGTCCTCGGGTCCTTGGACAGGCTTCATGAGCTGATGGCTCAAACGGCTAACTGAAGAGGTTTAAGATGGCCCCGAAGTTGCGAACATTAGTTGACACGGCCTTGCCGCGGGGATATTGACTAGATTTCTAATGAAGTTGGAAGAGTCCTTAAAACGTGATACTCAGAGGTCGTCATTTAAGGACAAAGCAATTCAGAGAGAGGCGGCTACGCTTTGCCCAGTACTATGCAAGTATACC
>JBBISK010000033.1:407-1475 GCA_037441295.1 Candidatus Aminicenantota bacterium
CTGGTGAAATAGGTATTCCATGAGCCGACAGTTTATACCGCTACCTGAAGAATGTGGATGATGCCCCCGAAATTGCGAACATCAGTTGACACGGCCCGCGAGAGTTCCGGTACAAACTAAGATAGGAATACGATATGCAGCCGGGCGCTTATTCGAGTTGAATGCATAAAGAGGGACAGTCCTCTTCGGGGACAGTCCCCATCTTAGAGGCGGGAAAGGTATTCCTCGACGGACAGGGCGGCGTGGACGCCCGTGCCGACGGCCGTGGCGATCTGCTTGGGGCAGGCGTCGGAAACGTCGCCTGCGGCGAAGACGCCGGGGACCGACGTTTCTTGGTCGAGGTTGACCTTGACCTGCCCCCACTCGTTCGTCTCGAGGAGGCCGCGGACGAAGTCCGTCTGCGGGGCGGTACCGATGGAGATGAAGAGCCCGCCCACGGCGATCCGTAACTTGTTCCCTGTCTTGAGGTTGCGGACGTTCAGGGACTCGACTCGATCGCCCCCGTCGATGGTTTCGACGACCGTGTCCCAAAGGACCTCGGCTTTGTCGCTGGCGAAGACGCGCTCTTGGTAGATCCGCTCACCGCGGAAGCGGTCCCGGCGGTGGATGATGGTGACCTTCCGGCAGTACTTGGTCAGGAAGAGGGCTTCCTTCAGGGCGTTGTCGCCCCCTCCGACCATGGCCACTTCGCGCCCCGCGAAAAAGGCGCCGTCGCACGTCGCGCAGTAGGACACGCCGCGGCCGGTCAGCCTAGCCTCGTTTTCGAGGCCCAGCCGCCGGTAGCTCGACCCCGTGGCGATGATGACGGCCCGGGCGGCGTACTCCTTCCGTGCCCCCATCAGCGCGAAATCGCCTCCCGAGCCGGAAAGTCCGACGACCTCGTCGGTCTCGATGCGCGCCCCGAACTTCTCGGCTTGGCTGCGGAAGCCCTGCATCAGGGCGATCGGCGCCGTTCCCTCGGGGAAGCCGGGGAAGTTCTCGACCCAGTCGGTGAGCAGGATCTGGCCGCCGGGGAAGCCCTTCTCGAGGACGAGCGTCGAGCGCCGCGCCCGGCCGGTGTAGATCGCG
>JBBISK010000033.1:1485-14065 GCA_037441295.1 Candidatus Aminicenantota bacterium
AGCGGCTAAACGTACTTCGCGACAAGCTCCGCCAGCTTGGACTTGGGTAGGACGCCGACGGACTTCTCCTTGAGCTCGCCGCCCTTGAAAAGGATGAGCGTGGGGATGGCCATAACGCCGTAGGTCATGGCCGTCTTGCCGTTCTCGTCGACGTTGACCTTGACGACCTTGAGCTTGCCCTGGTTGGCCGCCGCGACCTCCTCGAGGAGCGGGGCGACCATCAGGCAGGGCCCGCACCAGGGCGCCCAGAAATCGACCAGCACCGGCAGGTCGGACTTGAGGACCTCTTGGTCGAAACCGTCATCCGTCCCGTGGACGATGATATCTTCGGACATGCTGGGCTCCTTGGTTGCTGAATGAACGACGTGGTCCGGGCCCGCCCGGCGATCCCGGCGCGGTCAATGATAGCGGCCGGACCGCGAATTGTCAAACCAAGAGGGACAGTCCCCTTCGGGGACAGTCCCTACTCGGCCCAGCGCAGTTTTTCCTTGACCAGGTCGTAGTAGGTGCGCCGGGGCGAGGTCACGAGCTGCAGCTCGACCGGCGCCCGGCGGATACGCACGGTGTCGCTCATGTCGAGGCTCGCGTCGCGCTGGCCGTCGAGGGTCAGGTGGACCTCCTCGCCGCCGGTCAGGAGCTTGACCGCGACCTCCGAGCCCGCCGGGACGATGAGGGGCCGGTAGGTCAGGCTGTGCGGGCAGATGGGCGTCAGGACGACGGCCGGGACCTGGGGGTGGATGATCGGCCCGCCGGCCGAGAGGGAATAGGCCGTCGAGCCCGTCGGGGTCGAGACGATGAGCCCGTCGGCTTTGACCGTGGCCACGTCCTCCCCGTCGATGAGGATCGAGAAATCGATCATCCGGGCCACCGCGCCCTTGGTGATGACGACGTCGTTGAGGCAGTAGGCGGGGCCGCCCTCGGTCGTCACCTCGAGCAGGGAGCGCCGGCTGACGATGTCCGGCGCCCCGGCCAGGAAAGCGTCCAGGGCCGGGAAGGCCTCGGCCACGGGGATCTCCGTCAGGAAGCCGAGCCGGCCGAGGTTGATGCCCATGACCGGGACACCGGCCTGGGCGGCGCAGTAGGCGACGCTGAGCAGGGTCCCGTCCCCGCCCAAGACGACGACGAGGTCGGAGGCGGCCGGCACGTCCGGCCGGGCCAGGCCGTCGGGCCGGCCGAGCTTCCGGGCCGCCGCCTCCTCGAGGACGCACTCGATCCGCCGCTCGCCGAAATAACTAATGAGGCTCCTCAGGAACTCCTCGACTTGGGGCGCGTGCGGTTTGATGACAATGCCGACCTTACCGATCGTTTTCATGGCTGACGGCCTCCTTGATCAGACTCTCCGCGGTGCTGCCGGCTTGCGGGCCGCCCCAGGCGAAGCGGGCAAAGAACTCGACATTGCCCTTCTGGCCGCGGGTCGAGCACGCGATGAGGCCCCGGAGGGCGAAGCCGGCCTCGCCGGCGCCGGCCGCGACGCGGCGGAGAACGGCCTCGTGGACGGCCGGGTCGCGGATGACGCCCTTCTTTCCGACCTCGCGGCGGCCGGCCTCGAACTGCGGCTTGACCAGCGCCAGGAGGAGCCATTCGCCCGCGACGGCCTTCAGAGCGGGCAGGACCTTGAGGAGGGAGATGAACGAGACGTCGACGGTGACGACGTCCGCCGGCTCGCCGATGTCGCCGAGCGCGAGGTAACGGGCGTTCTTCTCGACCGTGACCACCCGCGGGTCGCCCCGGAGCTTCCAGTCGAGCTGGGAAATGTCGACGTCGACGGCGTAGACCTTGCGCGCCCCGCGCTGGAGGAGGCAGTCCGTGAAACCGCCGGTCGAGGCGCCGATGTCGACGGCGGTCTTGCCACCGACGTCCACGGCGAAACGGTCGAGCGCCTCGGCCAGCTTGAGGCCGCCGCGACCGACGAACGGCAGCGTTCCCTTGAGGGCGAGGTCGGCGCCGGCGTCGATGAGGGCGCCGGGTTTCTCGACGACCCGGCCCCCGGCCAGGGCGAGCCCGGCCATGATCAGGGCCTGGGCCTTCTCCCGGCTCGGGGCGAGGCCGCGTGCCGCGAAGAGCTTATCGGCGCGCTCTTTCATTTCCGTGAGGCGTAGAAGGTCCGGATCTGGCCGGTCAGCCCGGCCGCGTCGAGGCCGAGGGCCCGGCGGATCTCCTCGGCCTTTCCCAGAGGGTAGACCTCGAGCGGGATGCCGACCGCCTTGAACCGGACGTCGAAACGTTCTTCGCGGTCGAGGAGCTCGCGCACGGCGCTCCCCAGCCCGCCGGCCAGGACCCCTTCCTCGACCGTGATCACCGTCCGGCCCGGCTGGGCGTAGCGGAGGATGAGCTCCTCGTCGAGGGGCTTGGCGAAGCGGGCGTTGACGACGGCGAGAGAGATCCCGGACCGCTCGAGCTCGGCCGCAGCCTCGAGGGCCGCCGGGACCGTGCTGCCGAAGGCAAAGACGAGGTCCCGGCCCTCCTTGAGGACCTCGGCCGCGCCGAGCGGCAGGACCTTGAAGGTAGTGTCCCGCGCCGCGCCAGGACCGGGCCCCTTGGGGAAGCGGACGGCGGCGGGGTGGCCGTAGGTCAGGGCGGACCAGAGCATGTGCTGGAGCTCGTTCTCGTCCTTGGGGGCCATGACGATCATATGCGGCATGTGGCGGAGGTAGACGATGTCGTTGACACCCTGATGGGTCGGGCCGTCGTCGGGCACGATGCCCGCCCGGTCCAGGGCGAAGACGACCGGCAGGTCCATCAGGCAGACGTCGTGGTAGATCTGGTCGTAGGCCCGCTGGAGGAAGGTCGAGTAGATGGCCACGACCGGCTTGAGCCCGGCCACGGCCAGGCCGGCGGCGAAGTTCACGGCGTGCTGCTCGGCGATGCCGACGTCGAAGAAGCGGTCGGGGTAACGCTCGGCGAGCTTCGCCAGCCCGGTGCCCTCGCCCATGGCCGCGGTGATCGACAGGACCTTGTCGTCCTTGCGGGCGATCTTGAGCATGGTCTCGCCGAAGACCGTGGAGTAGGAGGACGGGTGGGCCGGCCCGTTGTTGAGCGGCTCTCCCGTGGCGACCTCGAAAGGCCCGGCGCCGTGGAACTTCTCCGGGTCGCGCCGCGCCGGCTGGTAGCCCCGGCCCTTCTGGGTCACGCAGTGGATGAGGATGGGGCCGTTGTAGTCCTTGGCCTGCTCGAAGGCCTCGATGAGGGACCTCAGGCTGTGGCCCTCAACGGGCCCGACGTAGCGAATACCGAGCTCGCCGAAGACGAGCCCTGGGAAGATGGCCTTCTTGATGAACTCCTCGAGGACGCGGGCCGCCTTGATGAGGGGCCAGCCGATGGTGGGGATGGTCCTGAGGAGGGACTTGGCCTGGTCCTTCATGCGGACGAAGGGCTGCCCGGAGACGAGGTACGAGAGGTATTTCGACCAGGCCCCGACGCTCGGCGAGATCGACATCTCGTTGTAGTTGAGGACGATGATCAGCCGCTCGCGGAGGTGGCCGATCTGATTGAGGGCCTCGAGCGCGACGCCGCCCGTCAGGCTGCCGTCGCCGATGACGGCGACGATGTTGTAGTTTTCTTTTTTCTTGTCCCGGGCGACGGCCAGCCCGAGGGCCGCCGACAGGGCGGTCGAGGCGTGACCGGTGTTGTACGCGTCGTGCTCGCTCTCGTCGCGGCAGGGGAAGCCGAGGAGGCCGCCGCTCTGACGGAGTCCGGAGAAGCGGCCCCGGCGCCCGGTCAAGAGCTTGTGCGTGTAGCACTGGTGGCCGACATCCCAGACGATCTTGTCCCGGGGCGAGTCGAAAACATAGTGAAGGGCCAGCGTCAGCTCGACGACCCCCAGGTTCGAGCCGAGGTGGCCGCCGTTCTTGGAAACCGTGTCGATGATCAGACTCCGGATCTCGGCGGCGACCTTGGACATCTCCTCGACGGTCAGCTTCTTGAGGTCGGCCGGGCCGCGGATCGCGTCGAGCCGGGGTGTCCGGGGCGTCATGCGACCGCCTCCCGGCCTAGGCTCTCGGCGAGGAAACGGAGCTCCGGCGAGGCGATCCGCTCCCTGTCCAGGGCCCCGAGGGCCCGGCGGACCTCGGCCTCGAGGCGGGCCCGCGTCCCGTCCGCGCCGAAGAAGGCCAGGGCGTCGAGGGTCGAGGGTGAGCCGGTCCGCCCGGCGTCGGCCAGGTCATCGCGGAGTTGAAAGGCCAGGCCGACGGCGTCGCCGTACTCGGAAACGGCGGCCAGGCCGGCCGCGGAGGCCCCGGCGACGAGCGCCCCGGCCGTGACCGAGGCGCGGATAAGCGCGCCCGTCTTCAGCCGGATGAGCTCGAGGAAGGCGGCCTCGTCCGCCTCCCCCGGCCGGAGGGTGATGTCCAGCCACTGGCCCCGGACCATGCCCCCGACACCCGCGGCGGCCGCGATCTCCCGCAGGGCCGCCTCCTTTCGCTCGGACCCGCCGGCGCCGGACGGCGCCCGCGCGATCGTCTCGAAGGCCAGGACCAGCAGGCCGTCGCCGGCGAGCAGGGCCTGGCCTTCGCCGAAGGCCTTGTGGCAGGCGGGCCGGCCGCGCCTCGTGTCGTCGTTGTCGAGGGCCGGCAGGTCGTCGTGGACGAGGGAAAAGGCGTGGATGAGCTCGACGGCGCAGGCGTAGGAAAGGAGGGGAGCGCGGCCGGAGCCGAGGGCCTCGCCGGCCGAGAGGAGGAGGAGAGGTCGGAAGCGCTTGCCGCCGCCGAGGACGGCGTAGCGCAGGGCCTCGAAGAGGCGCAAGCCGTCGCCGGCGAGGAGCCGGCCGAGCTCCGCGTCGACCTCGCGCCGCATCCCTTCGAGCGTCGTCCGCGCGTCCATCAACCGTCCTCTATCCCTCTCTCGTCCCCGCCCCGTTCAGAACGGGACGTCGTCGCCGCCCTTCTTGCGGCCCGCGGGCGTCTCCGCCTTGCGTTCCGCCTCGTCGTCGTCGGCCCCCTCGGCCTCAAAATCCTCGGTCTTCAGCCCGCCCTTCTCATCTTTGAGCAGGATCTCGACCTTCCGTTCGGCCTTGTCGAGCTCGGTCCGGAGGAACCGGGCCAGCTTGACGCCCTTCTCGAAGAGGGCCAGGGACTCGGCGAGCGACGTCCCCTCCTTCTCGAGCTTGGCCACGATCTCCTCGAGCTCCGCCAGCGCTTTCTCAAAGGTCATGGTGGTCGTCATGAGCCCTCCTTCAGGAAACGCGAGGCCAGGGGCTTTGTCCGGTCGACGCTCCGGACTCGGGCCTCGAACTCGCCTTTGTGGAACGAGACGACGACGATGTCGTCGGCGGCGATGTCTTCGACCCTCCGGGCCAGGCGCAGGCCGCCCCCGGTCCAGCAAAGGGTGTAGCCCTTCCTCAGGACGGCCAGGGGGCTCAGGCTGTTCAGGCCGGCCGAGAGGCGCTCCCAGGCGGCCTTCCGGTCCCGGAGCTTGCGCAGGATGAGGTGGCCGGCCCGCTCGGCCAGGAGCCCCGCCGCGCCCCGCGCCTCCGCCAGCTCCGTGTGGCGGCCGCGGAGGACGTCGCGGCCGCGCGCGTCGAGGTCGTCGACCCGCTGGGCGAGCTCCTTGAGCCCGAGCCGGAAGTTGTCGAAGATGCGGTGTTGGGCCAGCTCGGCGACGTCGAGCCGGCGCTCGCGGAGCCCCGCCCGGACGAGCTCGCCCAGGCGGCGGGCCATCATCCCGATGCGCTCCTCGAAGGCCGCCTCGGTCTCGATGACGATCTCGGCCGCGGCGGAGGGCGTCGGCGCCCGGACGTCGGCGACGAAATCGGCGATGGTGAAATCGATCTCGTGGCCGACGGCGGAGATGACGGGCTTCGGCGAGCGGAAGATGGCCCGGGCCACGGCCTCCTCGTTGAAGGCCCACAGGTCCTCGAGCGAGCCGCCGCCCCGGCCGACGATGATGACGTCGACGTCGGGCCGGCCGCCCAGCTCGTCGAGGCCCGCGGCGATCTCGGCCGCCGCCCCCTCGCCCTGGACCTTGACCGGGTAGATGAGGATATGGAGCTTCGCGTAGCGCCGCTCGAGGATGCGGAGGATGTCGCGGACCGCGGCGCCGGTCGGCGAGGTGACGAGCCCGATCGTCCTCGGCCGGAGGGGCAGCTTCTTCTTGCGGCCCGCCTCGAAGAGACCCTCGGCCTTGAGCTTCTCCTTGAGCTGTTCGAAAGCGAGTTGCAGGGCGCCCTTGCCCTTGGGCTCGACGGTCTCGACGGAGAGCTGATAGTCGCCGCGGGCGGCGTAAACGGTGATGCGGCCGGCGCAGACGACCTTCAGGCCGGTCTGGAGCTCGAAGGGGACGCGCTGGGCGTCGCTCTTCCAGAGGACGGCCTTGAGGACGCTTTTCTCGTCCTTGAGGGAGAAGTAGACGTGGCCGGAGGCGGCCTTCGTGTAGCCCGAGATCTCGCCCTCGACCCAGACCTTGGGGAAGGCGGTCTCGAGGGCGGCCTTGACGAGCTCGGTGACCTGGGAGACCGTGTAGACGCGGCCGCGCTCGACCAGGCCGTCATTCATCGCCGCCGTCCTCCGCCAAGACCTCCCTCGCGATGGACAGGGCCCGGCCGGTGGCCGGGTCAATGTCGATGAAGACGCAGGACAGGAAGAGGCCGTCGCGGGACGGCTCGAAGCGCTGCGGCCGCGAGGTCAGGAACCGCTGCAGGGCCTGCTCCCGGGCGATGCCGATGACGGCGTTCCGGCCGCCGACCATCCCGAGGTCTGTGATGTAGGCCGTCCCTTTAGGGAGGACGCGCTCGTCGGCGGTCGGGACATGGGTGTGGGTCCCGACGACGGCCGAGACCCGGCCGTCGAGGTACCAGCCGAGGGCCTGCTTTTCCGAGGTCGCCTCGGCATGGAAATCGACGACGATGATGGGCGTCACGGAGGCCAGGGCCGCGACCTCCTCGTCGGCCCGGCGGAACGGGCAGTCGAGCGGCTCCATGAAGACCCGGCCCTGGAGGTTGAGGACCGCGGCCTTGACCCCGTCGGCCCGCTGGAAGACGTAGGAGGAGCGGCCGGGGTTGACGGCTGGATAGTTCGCCGGCCGCAGCAGCCGGGGCTCGCGGCCGAGGTAGGGCAGGGCCTCCTTCTTGTCCCAGATATGGTTGCCGGAGGTCAGGACGTCGACCTGGAGGAAGAGCTCCTTGCCGATGTCCTCGGTGATGCCGCTGCCTCCGGCGGCGTTCTCGCCGTTGGCGATGACCATGGAGGGCGCGTACTTCTTGACCAAGCCGGGCAGGAACTCGTCCATGGCCCGCCGGCCCGTCCGGCCGACGACGTCGCCGAGGAAGAGGACGCCGAACTTATCGCGCATATTCGACCGCCCGCATCTCCCGGATGACCGTGACCTTGATCTGGCCGGGGTAGTCGAGCTCGTTCTTGATCCGCGTCGCGATCTCCTTGGCGATGAGGGCGGCCCGGTCGTCGGAGACCTTCTGGCTCTCGACGATGATGCGGATCTCCCGGCCGGCCTGGAGGGCAAAGGCCTTGGAGACGCCCTCGAACGACGCGGCCAGCTCCTCGAGCTTCTCCAGCCGCTGGATGTACGTCTCGAGGAGCTCCCGGCGGGCGCCCGGCCGGGCGGCGGAGAGGGTGTCGGCGGACTGGACGAGGACGGCCTCGATCGACGGGAAGTCGACGTCGCGATGGTGGGAGGCGATGGCCTGGACGACCTTCTCCGTCTCGCCGTACTTCTTCGTCAGCTCGACGGAAAGCTCCGTGTGGGTCCCCTCGACGTCCTTGTCCACGGCCTTGCCGATGTCGTGGAGGAGGCCGGCCCGCAGCGCGACGTTGACGTCGGCCCCGATCTCGCGGGCCATCATCGCCGCCAGCATGGCGACCTCCTTGGAGTGCTGAAGGACGTTCTGGCCGTAGCTCGTTCGGTACTTGAGCTTGCCGAGGAGCTTGATGAGCTCGGGGTGGATGTCCCGGACCTTGAGCTCGAGGACGGCCGACTCGCCTTCCTGCTTGATCGTCTGCTCGAGGTCGTTCTTGACAGACTCGACGATGTCCTCGATCCGGGCCGGGTGGATGCGGCCGTCGGTGACGAGCTTCTGGATCGACAGGCGGGCCAGCTCGCGGCGGATGGGGTCGAAGCTCGACAGGATGACGGCCTCGGGCGTGTCGTCGACGATGATATCGACGCCCGTGGCCATCTCCAGGGCGCGGATGTTGCGGCCCTCGCGGCCGATGATCCGGCCCTTCATGTCGTCGGAGGGGAGGTCGACGACCGAGACCGTCGTTTCGACGACGTGCTCGGCGGCCGACCGCTGGATGGCGTTGGTGATGATCTCGCGGGCCAGTGAGGCGGCCTTCTCCCGCGTCTCCTCCTCGACCCTACGGACGGTGGCGATGGCCTCGAGCTTGGCCTCGTCCTCGATCTTCTTGATGAGGATGGCCTTGGCCTCGTCGAGGGTTAGGCCGGAGATGCGCTCGAGCTCCTGGAGGGTCTGCTTCTGGATCTCCTGGGTCTTCTGCTCGAGGGCCTCGATGTCCTTCTCTTTCTGGAAGAGCCGCTCCTCCTTCTGCGAGAAGTCCCGCTCCTTGCGCTCGATGGCCTGGAAGCGCCGCTCGAGGTTCTCCTCCTTGTTGACGAGCCGGCGCTCGGTCTCGCTGATCTTCCGCTGCCGCTCGCGGTTGCTGGCCTCGAATTCCGCCTGGCGGCTGAGGTCCTTCTCGCGGGCCTCGATGGCCGCCTCGCGCTTGATCTTCTCCCCGTCCTCCTTGGCCCGGGCCAAGAGGGCCTGCGCCTCCTGCTGGGCCTTCTCGAGCTCCTGGATGCCCTTGCGGCGGCGCCCGAGGAGGGCGATCGAAACCGCCGCGAGGGCGACGGCGACGATTATCAAAACAATGTCGAATACGTTCAGGGTCACGTGGACCACCTCCTTCTAAGATGAGCGAAGGAGACGGCTTCACGAACCGAGGAGGTCGTCAGGGGTCCCGCGGGGAGGGATGGCCCCTCAGGCACAGAGTCCGGCTCGGGACTCGCGCCGCGGCGCCGCAACGGGCCGGCCCGCAGGCCGACCCCCCGGGCCCGTCGGTCGGGTCATGAGGGAACTTTGTCCAGACCCTTGTATGTATTTTCATCTTCGAAAAGATGAACCTCCAGGTGTTCGATCTCCGTCTCCATGTGGCCAATGGCCTCGTTGAGCTGATCCAGCTTCTTCTGGCTCAGGAACAGTTCGTCCGCGATGTTCAGGGCCGCCAGCACGGCGATCTTGCCCTGGTCGGCGGACTTGGATTTCACGGCGACTTCGTGCATCTTCTGATCAACATACGAGGTCAAGTGGCCGATATATTTTTCATCCTCCTCTCCTTTGACGCGGATCTTATAGCGTTGTCCGAAGATCTCGATCTCAAGAACTTTCTCGGTCATATCCCCAGCTGGTCGATCTGATTGATGATGGCCTCGATCTTGCCTTTGATCAGCTCCCGCTCGCCCTCGAACTTCTTCACGTCCTCGTCGAGCTTGGCGATGCGGCGGTTCTGCTCGTCGAACTCCTTCTTCTCGGTCCGGAGCTCCTTGAGCTGCTGCTTGAGCTTGTCGTTCTCGGCGGACAGCTTGTGAACGTAATCGACGACCTGGCCGATCTTTCCTTCAAGTATTTTAATTCGCTCGAGTTCCGTTGTCAATTCAACCCTCCCTGAGTTGGACTTTGCAGGCGGATTTGAGCTGGCCGACGATCTCTTGTTCGACCTTCTCCACCTCCTCGGCCAGCAGGGTCTTCTGGGGGTGGCGGTAGCGGAAGCGGACGGTCAGGCTGACCTTGCCGTCCGGGACGGGCTTCCCGGCGAACCGGTCGCGGAGCTCGAATCCTTCGAGGAGCGGCAGGTCCAGCCGCTCCAGCGCTTTCTCGACCTCCCGGTAGGACACGCCCGCGTCCACCAGGAAAGAGAGGTCGCGGACGACGCCCGGGAATTTCGGCGCCGGGACGTAGGCGAACGGCCGCGGCTGCTTCTCGAACAGGGCGGCGAGGTCGATCTCGGCGGCGAAGACGGGCCCGTCGAGGGCGTAGGCGGCGGCCACGGACGGCGCGAGGAGCCCGAGCCGGCCCACGGGCTGGCCCTTGTAGACGAGCTTCAGGCCCTGGCCCTTGACGAGGAACGGCGCCGACGACGGCTCGAACGAGCAGGGCCCGTAGCGGAGGGCGGCGGCCACGGCCTCGACGGCGCCCTTGAGATGGAAGAGGTCGGCCGGGGCCGGCCTCTCCTGCCAGCCGCGGTCCGGCAGGAGGCCCGTCGAAAGAAGGCCGAGGGCCAGCCGCTCCTCGGGCCGCTCGCCCTGGCAGAAATAGACGTTCCCGACCTCGAAGACGTGGACGCCGTCCAGGCCGCGGTTCCTGTTCCAGGCCGCGTTCTCGAGCAGGCCCATGAAGAGGTTGGTGCGGAGGACAGAGGCCCGGGCGGAAATGGGGTTCTGGATGGGGACGGGCTCGCGGCCGCCGCCGAAGAGGGCCACCTTCTCGGGGTCGGCGAAGCTGAAGTTGATGACTTCGTCGAAGCCGTGGCCGAGCAGGGCCCGGCGGAGCTTTCCGGTCCGCTCGCGCTTGCGGTTGACTGTGAACTCGAAGGACTTGGCCGGGGTGATCTCGGCCGGGATGCGGTCGTAGCCGTAGAAGCGGGCGATCTCCTCGACCAGGTCCGCCTCCCGGTCGATGTCGACCCGGAAGGAGGGGACCTCGACCAACCAGACGCCCGCCTGCGAGGCCTCGGCCCTGAAGCCGAGACGCTTGAGGACGTCCTCGATGAAGGACTCCGGCACGTCCGCGCCGAGGAGGCCCGAAACGCGGGCGGCCCGCAGGACGACGGACTTGGGCTTGCGGGGCTTGGGGTAGACGTCGATCGACCCGGGGGCCGGCTGTCCGCCCATCCGGGCGAGCAGCCAGGCCATCATCAGCGCCCCCTGCGGGGCGAAGCCGATGTCGGCCCCCCGCTCGAAACGATAGGAGGCGTCCGTGGCCAGGCCGAGCTTCTTCGCCGTCAGCCGGATCGAGACCGGGTCGAAGGTCGCGCTCTCGATGAAGACGTCGCGGGTCGCGTCCGTGATCCCGGTCTCCGCGCCGCCGATGACGCCGGCCAGGGCCACGGGGCGGCTCTCGTCGGCGATGACGAGCATCTCCGGCGAGAGATCGAGGGTCCGGCCCTCGAGGTCACGCAGACGCTCACCCCGAGCCGCCCTCCTCACGACGACCTTGGCCCCGGAGAGCCGGCCGAAGTCGAAGGCGTGGATGGGCTGGCCCGTGGCGAAGAGGACGTAGTTCGAGGCGTCGACGACGTTGTTGATCGGGCGCAGGCCCATGGCCTCGACCCGCTTCCGCAACCAGTCGGGCGACGGCCCGACGGTGACGCCGCGGACGATCCGGGCGCAATAACGCGGGCAGAGCCCCTCGTCGGGAACCTGGACGCACGTGAGATCGGTCACGGCCGGGCCGGTTTCGGCGAGGGGCCAGGCCGGCTCCGTGAGCGGCAGGCCGAGCATGGCCGCGACCTCGCGGGCGACGCCGAGGTGGCCGAGCGTGTCGGGGCGGTTGGCGTAGGTCTCGAGGTCGAGGACCGTGTCCCCGTCGCGCTCCTCGACGGACTCGGCGACGAGGCCGATCATCGTCAGCCGGTCGAGGAGCTCCCGCACGGGGAGGTCCGCCGCCGCGTAATCCCGGAGCCAATCGAGGCTGATCTTCATCGGAGCTCGAATTGCCTGAGGAACCTCAGGTCGTTCTCGTAGAAGTACCGCATCTCGGGGATGCCCAGGGCGAGCATGGCCGTCCGGTCGATGCCCAGACCGAAGGCCCAGCCGGAGTACCGTTCCGGGTCGATGTTGACGTTCTTGAAGACCTGAGGGTCGACCATGCCGGACCCCAGGATCTCCTTCCAGCCGGTCCCGCCGCAGACCCGGCAGGACTTGTCTTGCCCCTCGCAGACGAGGCACCCGATGTCGACCTCGGCCGAGGGCTCGGTGAAGGGGAAGAAGCTCGGCCGGAAGCGGACCCGGACCTTCTCCCCGAACAGGGCGTGGATGAAGTACTCGAGCGTCCCCTTGAGGTGGGCAAAAGTGATGCCCTCGTCGACGACCAGCCCCTCGACCTGGAGGAACATCGGCAGATGCGTCGGGTCGGGCGTTTCCCGGCGGAAGACCCGGCCGGGCGTGATGACCCGGATGGGCGGCTTCTTCTTCTCCATGACCCGGATCTGGACCGGGGAGGTGTGGGTGCGGAGGAGCAGGTCGTCCTTGATGTAGAGAGTGTCCCAGCTGTCCCTGGCCGGGTGGTGGGGCGGGAAGTTCAGGGCCTCGAAATTGTAGTGGTCGGTCTCGATCTCCGGCCCCTCCTCGATGGCGTAGCCCATGCCGAGGAAGATCCGCTCGATCTCCTCCTGGAAGAGGACGAGGGGATGGGCGGCGCCGACGTAGCGCATCCGCCCCGGCAGAGTCGGGTCCGGCGGGCACGAGATCTGGAGCGTCGGTAACGGCTGGGAGAGCTTTGCCCCGATGGCCTCCACTTTGACTGTGACGGATTGCTTGAACTCGTTGAGAGCCCGTCCGTCCTCCCGTTTCTCCTCCGCTGGGACGGACTTTAGCTCCTCGAACAGGCCGGTGACGAGGCCTTTTTTACGGC
>JBBISK010000034.1:0-14058 GCA_037441295.1 Candidatus Aminicenantota bacterium
CTGGTAGCCGCGGATGAGAAGGAGGGCGACGGTTCTCATGATGAAGCCCGTTTCTTTCGGATCGACTCCAGCGCCTGAAAATAGCCGTCCCTGAGGTCCGCCGCGCCGAGGGTCAGGATCTCCTTCCGGACGACGACGATGAGGTCCGTGGGCCCCCGCAGGAGGCTCTTATGCCGGCGGAAGAGGGCCCTCAACTGCCGCTTGACCCTGTTGCGTACGACCGCGGGTCCGACCTTTTTGCTGACGACGACGGCCAGTCTCGAGGTGCCGTTCGGGTTGGGACGATGGACCAGGGTGAAATAGCGCCCTCGATAACGGCTGCCGTTCTTATAAAGACTATCGAAATCCCGTTGCTTGCGGACCCTCTCCGGAGGGGTGAGCCGCTCATTCATCAGACAGAAACGCGTTTCCTGCCCTTGCGACGTCTGCTCTTGAGGACTTCCTGGCCGCCCTTGCTCTTCATCCGGACGCGGAAGCCGTGTGTTTTCTTCCGTCTTCTGTTGTTCGGCTGGAACGTTCTTTTCATTATCTTTCAACACCTTTGAAGTCAGTATGGTACCCGAACCCCCCTGACCTGTCAAGCCCGGAGGGGAGGGGCTCCGCCGGGCGCGCTCCATTGACTATTGCCTCTATTTTTCGGTATAATAGACACTTATGAACTCCATGAAGATCGGCGATAAGATCATCTACCCCAACCAGGGGCTCGGCGTGATCGAGGCCATCCGGGAGGAATCCTATGCCGGGGAGTCCTCCAAGATCTTCCATCTCCGGATCATCGCCAACAACACCCTCGTCCAGATCTCGAGCTCGACGGCGACCGAGATCGGCATCCGGCGGCCCGTCTCCGAGGGCTCCATCCGGAAGATCTTCGACTATTTGAAGAAGGGGCCGGTCGACGTGACCATGGACTGGAAGGGGCGCTACAAGGAGTACGTCGGGCTGATGAAGTCGGGGAGCCTCATCGACGTGGCCACGGTCCTCAAGAGCCTCCATTACCTCAGCCTGACCAAGCCCCTCTCGTTCCGCGAAAAGAAGATGCTCGAGAAGGCCAAGGAACTCCTTGTTTGCGAGATCTCCGAGGCCGCCGACACGCCTGGCCCGAAGATCGAACAGCGGCTCCTGGGGGCCCTGACGCGCTGCTTCAAGGACGCCAGGCCCCGCGTCGCTACCTGAACGAACGCGCATGTTCCTGCCGGCGATCGTCCTGTTCGTGACCTGTCTCGTCCTCTACGCCTTTTTCTCCGCCGCGGAGACGTCCGTCATCGCCGTGAACCCCTACGCCCTCCAGTACCGGGAGTCGGCCGGCTCGAAGCGGGCCGTCCTCGTCCGGAGGATGCGGGCCCGGATGAACGATTTTCTGGCCATGGTCCAGATCGGCAATACGCTCGTCAACGTGGCCGCCTCGGCCATCGCCACGTCCGTCGCCCTGGCCGTGATCCCCGACCGCGGGCAGGCCGTCCTGGCGGCCATGGCCACCACGACCGTCCTCATCCTCGTCTTCGCCGAGACCGCGCCGAAGACGATCGCCGCCCAATCGCCGCTCCGCACGGCCCTCCGCCTCAGCTACCCCGTCCGGGGCGTCATGATCCTGCTCTTCCCGTTCGTCAAGGCCCTGTCCTTCTTGACCGGCCTTCTCGTGCCGTCGTCGAGGCGCAGCGACGGGTTCACGGCCGCGCCGCTCAACGAGGAGGAGGTCCGGATCGCCCTCCATGCCGGGACACGGGGCCTGTCCGTCCTCCGGCGGCGGATCGTCGCCGGCGCCCTCGACATCGGCTCGCGGCCGGTCAAGGAGGTCATGGTCCCCCGGCCAGAGATCAGGGCCATCGAGATCGGGGCCGGCGGCGACGACATTCTGGCCACGCTCCGCTCGTCCGGCTACTCGCGCTACCCGGTCTTCCGCGGACGGCTGGACAACGTCGAGGGCGTCGTCCATAGCAAGGACATTGCCTTTTATCTAATTGATAATAAATACCTTAAAATCGCCGAGGTGATGCGCAAGCCGCTCTTCGTGCCGGAGTTCGCGCCGCTCGAGAAGGTCCTTCTCCAGATGCAGGAGCAGGCCGTCCACATGGCCCTCGTCGTCGACGAGTTCGGCAATGTCGACGGCCTGGTGACGCTCGAGGACATCCTCGAGGAGATCGTCGGCGATATCCAGGACGAGCATGACGGGCGGACCGAGGACTGGTACGCCCGCCTCCACGGGGGCGGCTTCCGGGTCGCGGGCGCCGCGCCGGTCAAGGCGGTCAACGCGCTCGTCCTCTTGGGCATTCCCGAAAAGGGCGGCTACACGACCCTGGCCGGCTTCTTCCTCGACCAGTTCGGCCGCCTGCCGCGGGAGGGCGACGGGTTCGTGTTCCACGGTTTCCGCCTGACCGTGGAGAAGATGAACAAGCGCCACATCAGCCTCATCCTGGTCGAGCCCGCCGCGGTCGAGGGGGCCGCCGCGGCGTGAAGTCAGCCGCCCGGACCGTCGCCGTCAACAAGCACGTCTCCCACGACTACACGGTCCTCGAGAGGTTCGAAGCCGGCCTGGCCCTTCTCGGGAGCGAGGTCAAGAGCGTCCGCGAGGGCAGGGTCAGCCTGAAGGAGAGCTACGCCGAGGTCCGCAACGGCGAGGCCTTCCTCGTCAAGTGCCATATCAACCCCTACGAGGCGGCCAACATCTTTAACCACGAGCCCCTCCGGGACCGCAAGCTCCTCCTTCACCGGCGCGAGATCCGGCGTCTCGCCGGCAAGGTCCAGGAGCGGGGGCTGACCCTCGTGCCGACGAGGGTCCTCGTCAGCGACAGGGGCAAGATCAAGCTCGAACTGGCCCTCGTCCGGGGCAAGCGGGAATACGAGAAGCGGGAGGCCCTGAAGAAGCGGGACGCCGACCGGGAGATCCGGGCGGAGATCAAGAAGCGCTTGCGGTGAGCCGGGCGGCCAGCCGGACGGCCTCGGCCATGCTGCGGGGGTCGGCCTGGCCCCGGCCGGCGATGTCGAAGGCCGTGCCGTGGTCGGGCGACGTCCGGACGAACGGCAGGCCCAGCGTGACGTTGACCCCGGCCTCGAACGACTCCAGCTTGAAGGCGATCAGCCCCTGGTCGTGGTAGAGGGCGGCGACCATCTTCTCCGGCCGGCCCAGCGCCATGCGGAAAACCGTGTCGGGGGGGAAGGGCCCGCGGACGTCGATGCCCTCCTCCCGGGCCGCGGCCACGGCCGGCCGGATCTCCTGCTCCTCCTCCCCGCCGAGAAGCCCGTCCTCGCCCGCGTGCGGGTTGAGGCCGGGAACGAGGAACTCCCGGGGCCCGTCCGCAAGGCCCCGGACGCCGTCGCGGAGGGCCCGGAAATAGGCCATGAGGGCCCCCTTGCGGACCCTTCCAATGGCCTCTCTCAAGGGAATATGGTGGCTCAGCAGGGCGACGCGGAGCCGGTCCGACCAGAAGGACATGACCGCCCCCGGATAGAGGTGCTCGAGGTACTCGGTATGCCCGCGCCAGGGCACCCCGGCCAGGTTCCACGCGGCCTTCGAAACGGGTGCGGTGACCAGGGCGTCTACGGCCTCCTCGCGCACGGCGGCCAGGGCGGCCTCGAAGAACCGGAAGGAGGCGGCCCCGTTGGCCGCCTCCGGCCCGGGACGCCCGCCGCGGCCGGCGCCCGGAGGGGCCGGGACTTCGGCCAGGGACAGGCCGGGGTCGCGGCCGGCGCCCGGCCGCCACGGCCCGATCCGCGGCGCCAGGCCGAGGGCGCGGGCCTCGTCGGCCAGGATGCGGGGATCCCCGAAAAGAACGTAGGAGGCCGGGGCCGGGGGGGCGTCCCGGACGAGGACCTTCAGGACGACCTCGGGCCCGACCCCGCCGGGATCGCCGAGGGTCACCCCGATCCTGGGAACGGTCATCTCTTCTTCTTGGCTTCGTCCCCCGACGGCGCGGGCGCCTCGCCGACCTTGTAGAGACAGCGGATGCTCGCCTTGTAGATGAGGAGGTTCGGGGCGTTGTCGCGGTTGAGCTTGATGCAGTTGCGGTCGTACCACTCGATGACCCCCTCGACCGTCTGGCCGTCCGTAAAGACGACGGCCATCGGGGTCTTCTTGTTCATCTGCTTGAGGTAGTAATAGTTCTCGGCGAAGGTGTCGCTCGGCGGGTGCATCTTCCGCCGGTCGCCGCCGTGGTCGACGTGCTTTTCCCGCTCCCTTTCCTGGGTCATCTGCTCTTTGATCTCGGTGAGGTTGGGCCGGATGAGCTTTCTGTTCATCGGGTCTTCTCCGATCGTGACGATGGAAGGAAGGATGTTCCCTTTGTCACGGATGATAGCACGCTCCGCCGGTGAATGCAAGCGTGCCTGGTCGCGGCCGGCCGCAGCGCCGCACCCCGGCCTTACTGCTTGAAGAAGTCCGACAGCTGGACGTTCCTGTTCCGCAGGCTCGTGCCCATGGAATGGTCGAGGGAGGCCAGCGAGACGCTGTAGGCGACGACGGCGTTGAGCTCGGAGACGCGCGCGTCGGCCAGGTCCCTCTGGTAGGTGAGGACCACGTAGTTCGTGCTCTGGCCGACGGTCAGCTTCTCCTCCTCGGCGGCCAGCTTCTGCTCGGCCAGCTCGCGCGCCACCCGGTAGGCGTTGATCCGCTTGAAGTTGGACTCGACGGCCCGCACGGCGTTCTTGATCTCGAGATACAGCTGCTGCTTCTGGTTCTCGAAGCCGAGGATCTGCTGGCGCAGGCCGACCTTGGCCTGGAGGTAGTTGGCCTGGGAGACGATGTTCGCGACCGGGATGTTCAGCGTCAGGCCCAGGGACCAATTCGGGTACTTGAAGCTGACGGAGTCCTTGAGGGCCCCGGAGATGCCGCCGGGGATGGTCGCGATGATGACGCCCGTCAGGGGATTGTTGTCCTGGTAGATGAGCTGGGTGCCAGAGAGGCCGGAGCCCGAGAACGAGGCCGAGAGGTTCAGGTCGGGCAGTATCTGGTTCTTCTGGTACCGCACCGTGAGGGCCTGGATGTCGACGCCGATCTTCGTCGCGGCCAGGTCGGGCCGGAGCTGGAGGGCCGTGGCCAGGGCCTCGTCGAGGTCGACCTTCCGCGCCTCGGACGGCGGCGTGTCGAGGGGCTTGACCGATTCGATGGCCCGGGCCTCGTCCTCGGGCAGATTGAGGAGGACCTTGAGCTGGTCCTCGGCGCTCTTGACCTGGGTCTCGGCCTGGATGAGGTCGGCTTCGCGCGTCGCGACCTCGGCCTGGGCGCTGAGGATCTCCATGGGCGCGAGGGTCCCGACTTCGACCGACCGCTGGTTCTTTTCGAGGAGGTCCTTGGCGAGCTGCACCGACTGCTGACGGACGCGGAGATTGTCGATGGTGTAGACGAGGCTCCAGTAGGCGCTCTCCACGGAGTAGATGGTGTCCGCGATCGACTGCTTGAGCTGGTCGTCGGAGGCCGTCAAGTTGCCCTTGGCGACGAGGATGCTGTAGCGGCTGATGTCGTAGCCGAAGTTCCGGAGCAGGGGCTGGGTGAAGTTGAAGGCGAGGGTCGTGCCGAAGCGGGGATTGACCGACTGGTACAGCGTGCTGCTGTTCGTCTTGTACGCGGTCGCGGACAGCGACAGGGTACCGCCGAAGGGCAGCGACTCGCTGCCGCGGAAAGTATAGTTGTCCGTCTTGCTGACGACGCTCCCCGACGACTCGAGGAAGGAATACGAAGGCGAATTCGTGTACTGGTGGCTGGCCCCGAGGCTGAAGGTCGGCAGGAACTTCTCCTTGGCCGAAGCCAGGGACGCCTCCGAGAGCTGCGGGTTGAGGACCTGGATGGCCACGCCGAGGTTGTGCTGGAGGGTCCTGGCGATGGCGTCCTCGAGGGACAAGGACAGGACCTTGGGTTTGTCCTGGGCGCCGCCCAGAGCGGCCAATGCGAGAGTGAGGATGAGCCCGACGGCCCAGCGGTTGCGCGTTTTCATGGTCGACCTCCACATGGTCTGTTCGATTCTCCGATGGATGTCCGTGCGCCCGGGCGCGGCCGGCCTTATTCGTACCTCAGGGCTTCGATCGGGTCGAGCTTGGAGGCCTTGCGGGCCGGGTAGAACCCGAAGAAGATGCCGACCGAGGCCGCGAAGAGGAAGGCCAGCAGCACGGAGCCCGGGGAGACGACGGTCTGGAACTGGGAGAAGATCTTGATCTTGCCCAGGACCTTGGACACGCCGTAGCCGAACATGATGCCGATCGTCCCGCCGATGAGGCTCAGGACGACGGCCTCGGCCAGGAACTGGAGCAGGATGTCCCGCTCGCGGGCCCCGACGGCCATGCGGATGCCGATCTCCCGGATCCGCTCCGTGACCGAGACGAGCATGATGTTCATGATGCCGATACCCCCGACGAGGAGCGAGATGCCGGCGATGCTGCCGAGCAGGATGGTCATGATCTGGGTGGACTCGGCCGCGCTCTCGGCGACGTCAGACATGTTCCGGACGGTGAAGTCGTCGTCGCTTCCGGGCATGATCTTGTGCCGGTCGCGCAGGAGGACCTCGATCTGGCGCTTGGCCTCGGACATCATGTCGCTGCTGACGGCCGAGATGTCGCAGGAATTGATGTAGTCGATGCCCGCGAACCGCCTCATGCAGGTCGTGTAAGGCACGGTGATCATGTCGTCACGGTTCATGAAGCCGCCCGACTCGCCCTTCGACTTAAGGACACCCAGGACCCGGAAGGGGATGCTCCGGATGCGGATGACCTGACCGACGGGGTCCGCCCCCTCGAAGAGGTTCTTGTTGACCTCGCTGCCGAGGACGCAGACCTTGGCCGCGGCCCGGACTTGGGTGTCGTCAAAGTAGGTTCCGAACTCGACCGGCCAGCTCCGGATATCGGGATAATCGGCCCCGGTGCCGGAGATCTGGGTGTTCCAGTTCTTGTTGGCATAGACGACCTGGCCGCGGGAGTTGACCGAGGGCGAGATGGCCCGGACGGCGTCGCAGTACTCGAGGATGGCCTTGGCGTCGTCCTCCTTGAGACTCGTCCGGCTCCCGGCCTGGCTGCGCACGCCCTGGACGTTTTGGTTCCCCGGGAAGACGAAGAGAAGGTTCGTCCCCATGGAGTTGAACCGGTCCTGGATGCCGCGCTTGGCGCCCTCGCCGATGCTGACCATGGCGATGACCGCGCCGACGCCGATGATGATGCCGAGCGCGGTCAGGAAGGTCCGCATCTTGTTCCGGGTCAGAGCCCGGACGGAGACCTTCATGATCTGCAGGAAATGCAGGAAGGAGCTTTTCATCTTCAATCCTCCCGGACGATCAGTCCGTCCTTGAGGTAGATCCGGTGCTTGGCCCAGGCGGCGATGTCGGGCTCGTGAGTGACCATGACGACGGTCATGTGTTTTTCCTCGTTGAGGTTCTTGAAGATGCTCATGACCTCGTAGCTCGTCTTGCTGTCGAGGTTGCCCGTCGGCTCGTCGGCCAGGATGAGCGTGGGGTCGTTGAGAAGAGCCCGGGCGATGGCCACGCGCTGCTGCTCGCCGCCCGAGAGCTGGTTAGTCTTGTGATGGGCCCTGTCGCGGAGCCCGACCGAGGCCAGCGCTCCGAGGGCCATCTCCTGCATGTTCCGGCCGTTGATGTGCGAGTAGAGGAGGGGGAGCTCCGTGTTCTCCAGGGCTGTCGTCCGGGGCAGGAGATTGAAGCTCTGGAAGACGAAACCGATCTTCTGGTTCCGGATGCGGGCCAGCGTGTTCTTCTCGAGCTTGGAGACCTCCTCCCCATCCAGGACATATTGCCCGGAGGTCGGCTTGTCCAGGCAGCCCAGGATGTTCATCAGGGTCGATTTGCCCGACCCGGACGCCCCCATGATGGCCAGGAAGTCGCCGTCGTCGATCGTATAAGAAACCCCCTTGAGGGCCTGAACTTCGGTCTCGCCGATCTGGTAGATCTTGACGAGGTCCCGAAGTTCGATGATCTTCTTTGCCATGGTCCGCTCCTTGGAAGCCGGGGCTCTTACCGGATAAACATCATTCCGCCCGGTCCCCGGTTCTGGCCGGGCGTCGCGGTCGTCGTCGACGCGCCGTTCTTGCCGATGATGACCTCGTCCCCCTCTTTGAGGTCGGACCGCAGGATTTCGGTGTAGGTGTTGTCGGTGATGCCGGGCCTGATGAAGACGATCCGGAGCTTCCCGTCCTTGTCCTGGACCCAGACGCGGCTGATCTGCTGGCGGCGCTGGCCGCTGCCGCTCCGCATGCCTCCGCCGAAACCCTGGCCCTGCGGCCGCTGGCCCTCGCCCGTCCGGACCTGGGCCTGGCCCGCCGGGTCTGCCGGCCCGCCAGCCGGCGCTGCCTGCCCGGGCTGCCCGGCCTGCTGCTGACGCTGGGCCATCATCCGCTCCCCCGCTTCCTTCATGTACTTCGCAAGCTCGTCTTGGGTGAGGTCCGGGGTGAAGCGCAGGGCGGCGTTGGGCACGCGGAGGACGTTCTTGGCCTCGCTGGCGATGATGGACACGGTCGCCGTCATGCCCGGCCGCAGCTTCTTTTCGGGGTTGTCGACGTTGATGACGACCGAATAGGTCACGACGTTCTGGGTCGTCGTGGCGGCGTAGCGGACCTGCTGGACGAGGCCGTTGAAGGTCTCGGTCGGGAAGGCCTCGACCGTGAACTGGGCCTTCTGCCCTTCCTTGAGCCGGCCGATGTCGGCTTCGTCGACGTTGCACTCGACCTTCATCTTGGTCAGGTCGGTGGCGACCTGGAAGAGGACCGGGACGGTCATCCCGGCCTGGAGGGTCTGCCCGACGCTGACCTTGCGGGTGATGACGATGCCGTCGACGGGGGCCTGGATGATGGCGTGGCTCATGTCGAGCTTGCTCAGGTCGAGCGTGATCTTGGCCTGGGCCAGGCTGGCCTCGGCCGCGGTCACGTCCGCCTTGGCGGAGAGGTAGCTGGTCTCGGCCGCCTCCTTGTCCTCGATGGACACGAGCTTCTTGTCGAAGAGGCTCATGGCCCGGTCGTACTTGTTTTTGAGGTTGGCCAGGTTGACCTTGGACTGCTCGAGGGCCGCGACCCGGCTCTTGTAGTTCGCCTCGTTCTGCTGGATCTTCATCTGCAGCGGCTCGAGCTCGATCTCGGCCACGACCTGGCCCTTCTTGACCATGGAATTGTAATCGGCGTAGAGGGCGGTGATCTTGCCGGAGACCTGGCTCCCGACGTCGACGAGGTCGATCGTGCCCAGGGTCCCCGAGGTGACGACGAGGGCCTGGATGTCCCCGCGCCCGAGGGCGTCCTTCCGGTACTTGACCGCGCTGTTCTTTCCCTTGCGAACCAGGGTCACGCCGAGGACGGACCCCGCGATGATAACCAGGATGACGATCATCCAAACGAGCTTTTTCTTCATCGGCCTTCTCCTGCTATCCTTGGACTGTTATCTCTTGTCCGGGGGGGGATTCGTCGGCCCCCCTTGAGGTGCGTTGTCGGTTCTCTTGGGCTGGTGCCGGGCCCGCTCCTTCTGGATCATGTCTTCGAGCTTGGCCCGCTGCTCCGGGGTGAGGATGGCGTCGACCTCGCTCTTGAGCGCGGCCCGCATCTCCCGCAGCCGGCTGTGGATCTCCGCGTCGAGCGTCTTCATCCGCTCGTCGCTCCGCTTGAAGATTTCGCGGATCGAGGCCTGCTGATCCGTGGTCAGGCCGAGGGCCTTGACCACGGGGTCGAGCAGGACGAACGGCGTCCGCGGCGCGGCCGGCCGGCGGTCGCGCCGATGCATGAGATAGTGCTCGCCGAAGATCCCCGCCGCGGCGCCGAGGCCGAAGACGACGAGGAGGGTCAGGGCGACCCAGAGCCTGTATTTCTTGAGCATGGCGGTCATCTCCTCGCCTGCGGCTTTTCGTCGAGGGAGGCGAAGATGAGCATGAGGCTCTTCTCTTCGGGGCGCTTCGCCTCGAACAGGCTCCGTGTCTCCGAGAACGGGTTGGCGTTCTCGATGAGCAGGGCCTCCGACTGGCTCATCTCCCGGGCCGGGGGGGTGAAGAGGAACAGCCCCGCGGCCACGGCGACGAGGGCCGCGAAGGCCGGGATGGCCCGCAGGGCCCACCGCTCCCAGAGGACGTAGGGCACGATCTTCTGCTCTTCCCTGAAGCGCGGCTCGAGCCGCTCCCAGAACCCGGCCGGAGGCGTCTCCTCCCGTTCCGGGCGGAGGAGGGCCAGCATCGACCGGTACTCGGCCGCGGCCTGGCGGCAGGACGGGCAGCCCGAGAGGTGCTCTTCGAGGAGACCGCGCGCGCGGTCGTCGAGCCGGCCGTCAAGGGACCTCAGGACCAGCTTTTCGGCCTTCTTACAGTTCACGGGACCCTCCTTCCTGGACCAGCACGGGAGCCAGCTTGCGGCGGAGCATCTTCCGGGCCCGGTGGAGCCGGGAATCCACGGTCCCGGGGGAGAGATGCAGGACCTGGGCGATCTCCTCGTAGGGGAGGCCCTGGATGTCCCGGAGCGTCACGATGACCCGGTACTTTTCCGGCAGGGCCTGGACCGAACTCCGGACGAGGGCGCGCCGGGTTTCGACCTCGCGCTCCCCCTCGGCCTTCTCCAGGATGTTCTCGTCGGTCACGGAGACCTCCGCGACCTCGTCGAGCGGGACTTCCTTGGCCCGGCCCCTCTTGCGGAGGACGTCCTTGACGTGGTTGACGGCAATCCGGTACAGCCAAGTGCCGAACTCGGACTTCATGTGGAACTTGTCCAGGGCCAGGTAGGCCTTCAGGAAGACCTCCTGGGCGGCATCGTCGGCCGCCTCCCTGTTCCGGATGAAGCTCATCGCCATGCTGAACACCTTGGACTGGTACTTCGCGACCAGCTCGGCGAAAGCGTCACGGCTTCCGTCCTTGGCCAGTCTGACCAGTTCTCTGTCGTCCATGCGGTTCTGCTCACTTGTCCTCCGCGTTGATTTAGACGGGAGGACGGGAAAAATCTTCCAAACGCCGGTCTTCTCTCTGGGAACCCCGTCCCATAGCAGCCCGTAAACGGGCCCAGATGGGGCGGGGCGGACCGGCGGCACGGGGTCGACCCGAAACCGGGGCCTCTCGGACCCACCCCCCCCACCGTGCCTATAACGGAATATTATAGCGGATTTTCCCCGGGCGCGGAAGGGACCGGCGCGGGAAGACCGGGCGAGGGCAAAAAAAGAAGCCGGACCCGGGGGCCCGGCTTCGTCGCAGGTTCGCGAGGCGTTTCCCCCCGCCTCGCCGGAGCGCGCGAGGGGGCCGGAAGAAGCGGGGTTCCCGCTTACTTCGCTTTCTTGACGGCGGTGAATTCCATGCCCGGGCGGTCGCCGAACTGGGACGTCCCGGTCATCTTGTCGCCGTCGACCTTCCCTTTGTAAATGACCGTCATGTCGCCCTGGGGGGTCGTCCGCGTGACCGTCCACTCGACATCGTTGCCCTTGACGGTCCCGGTGCCGGTGATCTCCTCGCCGTTCCGGCCGGGCATCTTGGCGGTCAGCTTCTCCCCGTCCTGGGTGAACGTAACCGTCATCGTCCGTTCGCCTCTCGGCGACTTTACGGTCATGTCCCATTGGCCGGTGATGTTGACGGCGGCCAGCACGACGGCGGAGGCCAGGAGGCCGACGAGAACCAACGAAAACAGCTTTTTCATATAATGATACTCCTTTCTCCTATTGTAGACGAATAATGGGACGAATTCTTCCCCCCACCTATAATGTATTTATTATCATTTAGCTAGGCATGCCCGCGAGGGCCGCACGCTGCGGCAGCGCCCGCTCAGGAGATCTTGGCCGTGCGGCGGACGACACCGCCGCGCGTCGATGAGAGCGTCACCTCGGCCGCGGCGCCCTCCGCGCCGGCCTTGACGCGCCACCTGACTTCCCGCCGCTCGCCGGACTTGAGCGAGCCGAGCTCTTGGCGGGCCCGGACGTCCGTCCCGAGATCGGCCCCCTGGCCCGTGAGCCGAAGACTGGCCGCGTCCGGCCGGACGATCTTGACCCGCTTGGCCATCTCGAGCGCCGTCGGCAGGAAGCCGTCGTTCGTGACGACGGCAACGATGTCGAAAAAGCCCGGCTGCTTCTTGACCGGCCGGACGTCGAGGGAGACGACCCGGACCTGGGGCAGGGACTCGGCCAGCAGAAGGTTGAAGCGGGCCTCCTTGGCCGCCCACTCCTCAAGGATCTCCGGCGGTGGGTTCTGGCGGAAGAACTTGGGGTTGAAGCCGCCGATCTCGACCTCCCCGAGCTGGGGGTGCGCGAACTTCGTCCAGGGCTTGAAGTACTGGCCGGGGAAATTCTCGTCGAGCCAGCGCAGGCACTCGAAATCGCTGACGCGGCCGTCGCCGTCGTAGTCCTTCATCCGGCCGCCGTTCCAGAGCTCGTCGCCGTACCAGACGGCCCCGAACTGGAAATAACCGAAGTCGGGGGAGTGGCCGAAGAGCGGGAAGCCTTGCGGCTCGCGGGGGATCTCGAAGCCGAACTCGGCGGCCATGGCCCTCGCCTCCCGGCTGTCGCGGCCGGCGTTGGCATAGTCCCAGTAGACGTCCCCCGCGTAGGGATAGCCGGTGATCTTCTTGCCCTCCTGGTCGAAATGCTGATAGATCTTGAGGTCCTCGGGGAACATCGACTCTTCGCCCCGCGACGTGGACGGCGGCCGGAGGTGCATCGGCACGCTTGTGTCCATGGTCTGGACGACGGAGATGTTGGGGTGGTCGAGGAGGAAGAGGACGACGGCCCGCGTCTCGGTCTCGGAGAGCGGGAACTCGCCCGCCCCGCCTTGGGTCCAGCCGCGGCCGGTCGCGTCCTGGCCAGGTTCGGGGCGCCAGTTCTCGGGATAGTTGCGGTGGAGGTCGATGCCGCCGATGCCGTCCTCGTTGAAGCGGCCGTCGCCGTCGTTGTCGATGCCCTCGCTATAAATCTTATAATTTCCTTTGCCCGGGCCGACGCGTTTCATCAAGCGGCCGGAGGGGTCGTCGGGGTCGATGACCCATTCGCCCTTCCCATCGCCGACCTTCTGCCTCATCTGGAGGATGAGGCCGTCGCCGTCGAGGTCCTCGGCCGGGTCCTCGTCGAGGAGCCCGTCCCCGTCGTCGTCGTGCGGCCGGACCGTGCTGCGGTTCGATTGGGCCGTGTTCAGGTAGAGCTCGGAGCCGTCGGGGTTGTTCTTGACCCGGACGTAAAGCGCCTTGGTGTCGACGAGGGCCGTAATGGCGGCTTCCTTGTCATAATGGGTCAGGACGTACCAGGCGAAATAGAGGGCAGATTCGGCCGCCGTGACCTCTCCCGAATGCCGGTTGCCCTCGATATAGAAGGCTGGCTTCTCGGTGTCCGGGCCCGTGGCCTTGTTGGTGATGGTCACCTGCCAGATGTCGCGCCCCTCGAAGGTCTGGCCGACGGAATAGAGGGAGACGAGGTTCGGGTAGTCCTTCGCCCACTGCTCCAGGAACTCGACGACCTCCCCGTAGGTGTGGTAGTGGGCGAAGTCCATCTGGCCCCGGACCTTGGGGCGCGTGGCCTCGTAGTCCACGCGGGGGAAGAAGCTCACACCGTGCCTCTGGCCCGCCACGGTGTACGGCCGGGGCGGCTTCCTTTCGTCGGCCGCCGACGAAAGGACGAGCAGGGCTGCGGTAACCGCTGCCGGGACGATGCGGATCGCGGGCTTTTTCATGGCGCCTCCTCGGGGGACATCAGGGGGAGGATAAGCACAACCGCGGGCCAAGTCAACACGGCCCGCCGAAAATAAGTGGAACCTTTTCGCGGGGGGCGACGTCTAAAAGGGTGTGAGAACGAAATGTACAAGGAGACAATCATGAATACCAGAGCCAAGATCGCCATCTTCCTGGCGGCCGTGCTGCTCAGCCTGGCCGGCTTCAACCTGATCGCTTCGCCGTCGGCTACGGGGATGTTCAAGGTCGGCCAGCTCAACGGGTACAGTATCGACGTCGTCGCCTCGGCCACGACGGGCCCGGCCGTCGTCCGCATCAACAGCTGACGCCCGTGGCGGACGCCCAGCGCGAGAGAGGAAGGTCCCGGGCCGGCCCGGCCGGTGGCCGGCCGACCCTTTCCGTCTGAGAGGCCGCCGCGCATCCCGAGGGGATCCGGCGGCCCTTTTTTACCCCAACCCGGACCCGCTTCCCGC
>JBBISK010000035.1:0-14009 GCA_037441295.1 Candidatus Aminicenantota bacterium
CTCGTTCTGGGTCCGGATCGTCCGGTCGCCGGGGTCGAAGGCGGCGCGGCCGGACATGTCGCTGGGATTGCCGGCCTGGCTCCCGTAGACGAGGGAAGCCGGCACGCCGCTCGAAAAGAGGATGAAATGCTTCTGGCCGGGGACGTAGCGCAGGGCCTTGGCAAGGTCGGTCAGGCGGAGGATGTAGACCTGGGCGATCCGCTTCGACTCCTGGCGCTGGGCCTCGGCCTCCTTGATGTACTGCTCGCTTTGGGCGCGGCTGTAGCCCAAGGTCACGTCCTCGATGGTGGTCGTAGGGTGCGGCATGGGTTCCTGAACGAGCCGCCAATACCAGTCCTCGATCTCGCTGGCCCGGCCGGAGATGCCCCGCTGGTCGATCGTCTCCAGGACCTTGCGGACCTTGCCGTGGTCGCGCGTCAGGAACTCGTGGACGGAGACGCCCCTGAACATCGAGTAGCTGAGGACGCCGATCTCGTCCTCCGGGCGGGCCTCCGCGTCCAGGAAGTGGAGCGCCGCCGTCTTGGCCTTGATCAGGCCGCGGGCGTTGTTGAAGGCCTGGTCGAAGAAGAGGAAGAACTTGCGGTTCGCGACGGGCGTCGCCGGCTCGGCAGCGGGCGGCTTCTCGGCGGCCTCGGCCCCGGCCGGCTCCGGCGCGGCGGGGGGGGCGAGGAGGTGGCGCTCGAAGGCGGTCAGGGTCACCGGCGCGCCGTTGTCGACGACGGTGAAATCGTCCCGGGTCAGGTCCTGGACCGGGATGCCTTTCTTGTCCGTGACGTAGACATCAATGAGCTTGAGGACGACCGAGAGCTCGTAGCGGAGCTGCGGCGCGGCCTCCTGCGGGGCGGCCTCCCGCCCTCCCGGCGCAGCCGGCGCGCCGAGCGCCAGGAGGCCGGCGAGGAGGGCCGCCGCTCCGGACGTCATTCCGGTTCGGGATGCGCGTTCCATCGTCTCGGCCTCCCCGATGTTAGCGCCGCCCGGGTCCAAAAGACAAGACCTTTCCATTTCGCCGGACACAAGGCTCGGGGAGCGCCCCGCACGCATTGACGCGCCCGGTCCGGGCGCGCTATGATGAGCCCGCAGAACCGACTATGGGGAGGTGGCTCATGACCAACCGGATCCATCGCGCCGCGGCCGTAACCGCGGGAGCATCGCTCCTGGTTATCCTTCTTTTCGCTTCATGTGGCATCAACTCGATCCCGACCAAGGACGTCTGGTTCACCCAACACTACGCCATCATGCAGGATTTCGAACGCCAGGCCTACCGGACTCTCTCGGACGCCGGCCGGCTCGGCTTCCAGGACCTCTTCTGGAAGCACCGGGCGGAGCAGGCCCGCGCGACCTTCGCGACACGGCTCGAATACGTCAAGAAGATCTACTGGAAAGAGAATTCGCAGCAGCCCTGGAACACGGACCGGTCACGCGTCTTGCTTCTCCACGGCGAGCCCGCCGCTATCGACTTCGACCAGAACGTGGATTTTGCCCTGTCCGTCCTGCCCGGGGACACGGGCAATGTGAGCTCCGACCGGACCACCGAGGACATCCAGGCCAACCGGGCGGAGATCTGGACCTACTCGTACGACAAGTACCTCATCAAGTTCGTCTTCGTCTTCGTCAAGCCGACGAGCTGGCGGATGTACCAGTCGGCCCTGACGAACAATCGCTACCTGGGCGAGTTCGACGAGGCCGACAAGACCGTGACGTTCGCCGTCTCCGACCTCGAAGGCTACAAGCGGGAGATCGCCGGCCTCGAGAAAAGGAAATAGCGGGCGAGAGGAGCGCCCCACGAGACAAGCCGCCGTCATCGCCGCCTGCCTCCTCGCCTTCCTTCTTCATCTCGCCGCCGAGCGCCGCCGGCTGGAGCGGGCCCGGCGCCGGGTCCCGGTCCGCATCGCGGTGACCGGGACGCGCGGCAAGTCCGGCGTCACGCGGCTCATCGCGGCCGGGCTGCGCGAGTCCGGCCGCCGCGTCCTGGCCAAGACGACGGGCTCCGTCCCGACGCTCATCCTCCCCGACGGCTCCGAAAGGCCGATCGGGCGGCCGGGCGCGCCGTCCATCCGGGAGCAGGTCCTTCTCGTCGAGGGGGCCGCCCGCGTCGGCGCCGACGTCCTCGTCACGGAGCTCATGAGCATCGGCGCCGAATGCCTTTCGGCCGAGTCGCGGGGCATCGTCCGGCCCGGCCTCCTGGCCCTGACCAACGTCCGCCTCGACCACCTCGAGGCCATGGGCCGGACGAAGGAGGCGATCGCGAGGACGCTCGCGGAAGCTTTTCCCGAAGGGGCGACGGTCTTCGTCCCGGCCGAGGAGGTCCGCCCCGTCTTCCGGGAAACGGCGGCCGAGCGCCGGTCTCGGCTGGTCGAAGTGAGCGGGGCGCCGGCCGGACAGGAAGACCTTCCTCCGGGCGAGTTCGAGCCGAACCTCCGCCTGGCCCTGGCCGTTCTCGAACGCGCGGGGGTGAACCGGGACACGGCCCTCCGCGGGATCCGCCGGGCGCAGCCGGACCCCGGCGGCCTGAAGATCTGGCGCGCCGCCTTCGGCCGCCCCCCCTTCGCCGCCAACGACCCGGAATCCTCGGCCGCCGCGATGGAGAAGGTCGGGCAACTCCTGCCGCCGCCGGGCCGTCCCCGCGCCGGGCTTCTCTGCCTCCGCGAGGACCGCGGCGACCGGACCCTTCAGTGGGCACGGGCCGCGGCGGACGGCTTTTTCGACGGCTTCGCGGCCGTCGCCGTCGCCGGGCCGCCTGCCCTGGCCGCGCGCCGCCTTTTCCGGCGGCAACTCGGCGGCCGCTTCGAGAAATTCTCCTTCGACGCGGCCCCGGACCCGGCGTCGCTGACGGCAGCGCTCGTCGCGCGGGCGGAGCGGGGCGTGGCCAGCGGGGCGGACGAACCCGTTATCTTCGGGCTCGGCAATTTCGTCGGCTGGGGCGAGCGGTTCGTCCGCTCGTGGCGCGAAACCGGGACCCCCCATGGTCATTGAGACGCTCCTCGTCGGCCTCGTCCTGGCCCTGCTCTGGGCCGAGGTCACCGACATCACCCCCGGGGGCCTGATCGTGCCGGGCTACTTGGCTCTCTATGCCGACCGTCCGGCGCGGCTCCTGGCGACCCTCGCCGCCGCCCTGGTGACGCTCGTCGTTTATAGGATCGCCTCCCGCCATCTCGTTCTCTTCGGCCGGCGGCGGTTCGTCCTCATGGTCCTCGCGGGCGCCCTCATCGCCCAGGGCTGGTCGCTGCTCCTGCCGCGGCTGCTCGCCTCGCCGCTCGAGCTCCGGGTCATCGGCTGGGTCATCCCGGGCCTCCTGGCCTCGAACCTCGCCCGCCAGAAGCTCTGGCCGACCCTGGCCTCGGCGGCCGCCGCGACCGCCCTGACCTTCGCCGTCGTCCGGATCATCGCCCTGCTATGAACGAACAACGCCCGAGCCCGTCCCGCCCCTTCGCCTGGCTCTATGTCGCCGGCGCGGCCGGGCTCCTCTTCCTTGCGACGATGGACTTCAGGGCCGGCCGCCGGACGTCCCTCCGGCGCGAGATGACCGAGGCGGCTCGTCTCATGGCCCGGGCGGAGGCCGCGGTCCGGGACTGCCGGTCGGCGAAGGGCCTCGGGACCGACGCCGCGGCCGACCCGAACGCGACCGGGCTCGTCGGGCTCGAAACGTCGCCCATCACGACCTCGCTCGGGAACCCGGAGGCGAAGCGGACGACGACGAACCCCGACTTCGCCGCTCTCGTCGTCTCGCTTTTCGACGAGGCGGGCGTCCGGCGCGGGGACGCGGTCGCCGTCGGCGCCTCGAGCTCGTTCCCGGCCCTCGTTATCGCCACGCTCTCGGCGGCGCGGGCGATGGGCGTCGAGCCGCTCGTCATCTCCTCGCTCGGTGCCTCGGAGTGGGGCGCCAACGACCCGGCCTTTAATTGGCTCGACATGGAGGCGTGCTTGCGCCGTTCGGGGCTGCTCGACGTCCGGGCGCTGGCCCTGGCCGTCGGCGGGGACGAGGACGTCGGCCGGAACATGGAGCCGGCCGGGCGCGCCCTCCTCCTCGACCGGATCAGGGCGAGCGGCGTCCCGTTCGTCGAGCAGGCCGGCCTCGAGGCGAACGTCAGGGAACGCCTCCGGCTCTACACGGCCGCCGCCGGCGGCCGGCCGCTCAAGGCCTTCGTCAACGTCGGCGGCAGCTGGGCCAACATCGGCACGAACGCCGAGGTCCTGAGGCTCAGCCCAGGCCTTGTCCGCGACGCCTTCGTTCCGCCGCCCGCCGAGAGGGGCGTCCTCCAGGAAATGGCGGCGCGGAAGGTGCCCGTGATCCATCTCCTGAACGTCCGGGGCCTCTGCCGGCGCTACGGCCTTCCCTGGGACCCCCGCCCGCTGCCGGCGCCGGGCGCGGCCGTCCTCTATCGCCGGGCCGCGGTCCGGGGTCGAGAGGTGGCCTGGCTTTCGGCCGCTTATACCTTCTTTATCGTGGCTTTTCTTGTCTTCCGGAAGCGCTCCCTCTGATAGGCGAAGCCTCTTGACACCCGGGGCCGGGCCGAGGATAATGAGGCCAAGAACAGGGTCATCCTTCTGGTGTCGTCCCCAATCTCTCGATTATAGACCACGGGAAAGGGAGGAATCATGTCCAACAAAAGGCTCGCTCTCCTCGTCGTCGCGTTCATGGTCGTCGCGCTCGTCGCGGCCGGCTGCGTGTCCAAAAAGACCCACCTGGCCCAGCTCAACGAGAAGCAGGCCCTCATCGACCAGGCCCAGGCCCGCATCGCCGAGCTCCAGAAGGCGAACGACGGGCTGAACAAGGACCTGGCCGACACGAAGGCGTCCCTGGCCGCGGCCAAGAATGAGAATTCGCAGCTCAAGCAGCAGGCCGCCTCGATGAAGGACCAGATCGCCGGACTCGAGAGCCAGAAGGCCGAGCTCGACAAGGCCGTCGCCGCCGGCAAGGTCAGCGAGGAATCCTACAAGAAGAAGGTGAGCGGCCTCAACTGGGCCATCGCCAAGGTGAAGAAGGACCTGGCCGACAAGGAGGCCGCGATCGCCGCCAAGGACACCGAGATCTCCAAGCTCCAGGCGGACGAAGCGGCGCTCAAGGCCACGGCCGACGACCAGACCAAGAAGATCGCCGCCCTGAATAAGGACAAGACCGACCTTCAGGCCCTGATGGACAAGACCGTGTCGAGCAAGAACACGCTCATCTTCATCCTGGCCGCCCTGTTGGCCCTGGCCGTGATCCTGGCCATCGTCGGCTTCTCCAGGAAGCGCAAGGGGGAGGCTGCCTAAGCCCGGCCGGTCTTATTCGTAGAAGATCTTGGCGGCCGCGGCCGCTTTCGGGTCCTTGAGGTAGGTTCCCGTCCCGTTCTTGATGACCTCGGCGTAGCGCGGCACACCGCTCACGACGACGGCGCGGTCAGGTTTGTCCTCGGACCAGGTCTCCAGGATCTGGAGGATGGTCGAGCAGTGCCGTCCGACCCGGACGTCGATCGGCCAGCCCTTCTCGTCGATCTTCTCGAAGAGGAGACCCCGCTTCCCGGCCCTAACGATGAAATCGTCCTTGCCCGTGAGGAGGAGCTCCCGGTTCGTCCGGCCGCGCGTCGCGTCGAGGAAGGGCTCGGGCGCCTCGAGGAGGAGCGAGACGGCGCCGGTGTGGTCGCCGATCTCGCGATGCGAGAGCCCGCGCAGGGCCTGCGGCGAGGACTCGACGCCGATGGCGAAGCCCTCGTTCGAGCTCAGCATCATCGAAGCCAGGGCCGCGAGGTCCGCCCCCTTCTGGTGGGCGACGATGGTGCTGATGACGGGATACTGGAGCTCGGCCTCGTGGAGGTCGATCTCGACGTCGATCCTCTCCTTGCGGATGAGCTCGCAGATGGCGTAGCAGGTGCGCTCGGTCAGCGTCCCGTCGGGCCGGCCGGGGAAAGCCCGGTTGAGGTTGCGGATGTCCATGTAGGCCAGCTGCTGGCGCGTCGGGTAGTGGATGTAGACCTCGGGGTCGGGCCACTGGTCGAGCGGGTTCGACCAGCGGTCCCCCATGCGGAACGTCTGGCCGCCCCAGGCCGTCGGGATGGTGAAGTCGGGGGGATAGGCGCCGCCGAGCCGGGTCACGGTCGACGCGCTTCGGCTGGCCGAGAGGATGACGAAGAGGCGGCCCTTGGCCAGGACGGCGTTCTCGGCGAGGATCCACGCCGCGAGCCGCCCGGCCGGCTCCTCGGGATGCGTCCCGCCCAGGACGAGGACGGCGCCGCCCGGCTCCTTCCCTTCGAGGACATAGACGTTGAGGTCGTTCACCGTCCCCCGAACGCCCGAGAAGAACTCGCCGAGCTTGGCCACACGGGCCAGGCTCGGCCCGGGCACGACCGGCTCCCGGAGATGGCGGCTCCGGTAAAAGCCCAGTCCGGAGGCGACGGCGAGGGCCGCGCCGAGGAGGCCGATGACGATCTTCCTGAAGGCCGACCGGCTCATTCTCATCCTCGCCTTCATTTCAGCCGGAAGAGCCGGAGCAGGAAGGGAATGAGGACGATGACGTAGAGGACCTCCTCCTGCCAGTTCTTCCTCTTCAGGAAGTTCCAGACGAGCAGGGCGGCGACGGCCGCCGTCATCAGGTAATAGAGGATCGTGATGATCATCGTTACGACTCCGACACTCTCTCCTTCATCTCCTAGAACGCGGCCAGGAAGGCCAGCTTCTTGCTGAGGACGACCATCAGCGTTCCGACGACGGCGATGAGGACCGCCGGGACGAGGCACTCCTTGAGGAACTTGCCGTACGGCTCTTTCATGCCCACCGTGGCCACGGTCAGCCGGCCGATGATGGCCGTGGGCGGGAGGGCGTCGCCGAGCGGCCAGATGACCGTCATCCCTGCCAGGGCCACGATGGGGTTGAGGCCGGCCGTGTTGAAGAGAAGGACCAACGGCACGCCCAGGACGGGCGCCGAGCCCCACATCAGGACCGTCTCCGAGACCGGCAGGATCACGAAGAGCGTCAGGTAGACGACCGTCAGCGGCAGCGTGACCGTGCTGATGGCGATCAGCCCCCGGACGCCGGTCAGGGTCATGACCTGGACGAGGATGCCGGCGCAGGTCAGCGTCCCGATGAGCGGCAGGAGCTGGTGGACCGTGTCCCGGGCGATGCGGAGGACATCGAGCCGGACCGGGGACAGCAGGACGGCGGCGAGCGCGGCGGCCGCGAACATCAGCGGCAGGCCGAGGATGGGGAAGGAAAAGGGGAAAAGGCGGCCCGCGACGAGGAGGAGAACGAAGACGAGGAACGGTGCCCCGACCCGTCCCCAATTCATCCGCGGCGGCGCCTCCGGCAGCTCGCGCAGGGCCCGCTCGAGGTCGACGGCCTTGGCCTCGCGGCCGAGGATGGCCATCGTCGCCAGGGCCAGGAGGACGCAGGGGACGAGGAGCGGCAGGAAGAAGCCGACGTACGGCATGTTGACGCCCGCGGCCGTGAGCATGGCCCAGAGGTTGATGGGCGGCGCCGCGGCGCTCAGCCCGGCGATGAGGAAGATGATGGCCGCGACCCGCGGCTTGGGGATGTCCATGGTGCCGAGGATCGTCGCTACCATCCCGCCCAGGATAAGGACGGTCACGCTCCCCGCCCCGGTCAGCGCGCCCGGGACGAGGAGGAGAACGGCCAACAGGGCCAACAGCGCCCCTTTCCTCCGGTGGAAGCGCCGGAGAATGGAGCGGACGGCGAAGACCGCGCCGCCGGATTCCTTGAGCAGGTTCATGAACAGTGAAGGCCCCCTCGACGATCTGGCGGGCCGGCAGGCCCTCGCCGCCGGCCAGGGACCCGGCCAGGGCCGCGGCGAAGAGCGAGAGCTCGGTCGAAACCTTGAGGGCCCGGGCCGCGATGTAGGCGGCGACCATGACGGCCAGGACGAGGACGGCGGAGGTCGTGGCGTTCATGGTGATCTCAGGTCCGCGCCGGCGGAGGCCCTACTGTAGGACAGCCGCGGCCGTTTTTCAAGGCCCGGCCCGGCGCCCCCTCAGCGCCTGAGGATGGTGATCGACTCGATGCAGGGGAAGGTGCTGGCCGAGGTCACGTTCCGGCAGATGCCGCGCTCGATGATCAGCGTTCCGAGGGCGTAGTCGTCCCACTGATACTTGTTGGAGTCGAGCGTCGACCCGGTGATCGAGGAGAGCTCTTGCGCGCCCCTCTTGACCGGCGGCAGGCCGACGTATTCGAGGACCCGGTTGAGAGGGTCGATGTCCGTGATGGACAGGGACTTCCCGCCGTCCTCCATGCTCAGGACGAGCTCCGGCCCGGGCTCGGCGAAGGCGTAGACGGTCCGCAGGACGTCGCCCGTGATGCTTTCGCGCTTCTCGTAGAGGAGGTGGAGCGCCTTGGGGGGGAAGAGGTCGTTCTTGATGGACTTGAAGCTCAGCGTCTGGATCTTGGTCTGGTGGACGTAGAAGAAGGCGATGCCCACGAGGACCGTGGTGACGAGGGCCCGGACGATCGTCCCCGTGTCGTTCCTGACGATGCAGACGACGACCCAGAAGACCGAGAGCCCCAAGAGGACCAAGAGGACCGTGCGTGCCGTTTCCGTCGCGATCATGTCCGACCTCCTGTTCTACTTGGCGAAGAGCTTCTCGAGCGTGGGCACGAGGTCCATCATCTTCTCGAACTCGACGAGCGGGATCCCCTTGCCCTTGGCGATCGTCGTGAACCGGCCGTCCGCGTTGCCCTCCTTGTAGACGAGGAGGATGTTGGCGTTCGGGGCCACGGCGTCGATGCTCTGCTCGTCGGTCGTGTCGCCGGCCGCCGCGCCCTGGGCCCGCCGCTTCATGCCCTCGACATGGGCGCCGATGACGGTGACGCCCTCCTTGCGGGCCTCGGCGATGAGGTCGGCGGCGCGCTTGAGCTCGTCCTCGATGGCGATGCCCGCCGCGCCCATGCCCTTGAGGCTCGCCCCCATGACGATGAAAAGGGACTTGTACGGTGTCCCGGCCTTGACCTTGGCTTGGAGTGTCGCCGGGGTTGCGAGCGGGTCGAGTTCGTAGGCGAGCTTCAGCCGCTGCATGACGACCTTGATCGTCGTCGGGCCGGGGCTCTGGCCGCAGGAGGTGATGAGGGCCGGCGTTTCGGCCTTGGCCGGCCGGTCCTGGCCGGAGAGGAACGCCGCGCCGCCGCAGACGACGGCGGCCGCGCAGAGGGCGATCGCGAGGGATCTCGACCATCGGCTCATGACGGGCTCCTTTCGTCGGGGTTCGCCCCGGTCTGTTATGTTAGGCCAAAGCGGCGCCGCCGGTCAACCGCGGGCGGGGCCACCGAGAATCTCGCGCGGGCGGCGGGCGTTGGCCACGGCGTGGGCCTGGTAGTCGTTGTTGAGGTAGGCGAAGGTTTCGGCCGCGCCCGCCGCTCGCCGGGTCCAATCGCGCACCCTCCACGTCTAAGGTAGGACAAGCCCCGAGGAAATGCAAATCTGTTAAGAGGGACAGTCCCCTCCGGGGGGGACTGTCCCCTCCGGGCACCGCTGTGCTATTATCGTCGTCGCCCTGGCCAGGCCCAGCCCAGTCAGGACGACGACGATTACCATACGCGCTATACGGCCCGCCCGGGCCTGATCCGAGGGACCATGAGAATAAAAGTCCTCTGGCTCGTTCCCGTCCTCGTCGCCGCGCTCCTCCCCGCGGCCTGCCGGGGATCGAAGGACAAGCTCGTCCCGGTCTCGGCGGACGAGATCATGACCCATATCCGTAACCTCTCCGACGACCGGATGGAGGGCCGGGCCGTCGGGAGCCGCGGCATCGACCTCGCCGCGCGCTACCAGGAGGACTATTTCCGGACCTTCGGCCTCGAGCCGGCCTTCGCCACGGGCTACCGCCAGACGTTCGCCCTG
This sequence comes from Candidatus Aminicenantota bacterium, assembly GCA_037441295.1. Lineage (GTDB taxonomy): Bacteria > Acidobacteriota > Aminicenantia > Aminicenantales > Saccharicenantaceae > DATKJS01. Next base: position 9,818 of record JBBISK010000035.1, read on the forward strand.
CGCGGCGTCCGGTCCGACCCGCACCCGGCCATGGACATCATCTCGCCCAAGGTCGCCCTCGTGCCCGCGGCCTTCGACGACTTTCTTGTCGCCTCCGAGCGCGGGGACCTCCCGGACGAGGCTTCCGGCGAGCTCGTCTACGCCGGCTACCTCATCCAGGCCCCCGAGCGGAACTGGGACGACATCAAGGGCGCCGACCTCCGCGGCAAGGTCCTCCTCGTCGAAATCAACGAGCCCGGCAACCGTCCGGGCGGCATCTTCGACGGGGAGGACATGACCTATTACGGCCGCTGGACCTACAAGTTCGAGAAGGCGGCCGAGCTCGGCGCGGCCGGCGTCCTCATCATCCACGACCCGAAGGGCGCCGCCTACGGCTGGGACGTCCTCCGCGGGCCGTGGCTCAGCGAGAACTTCTTCGTGCCCGAGAAAAAGCCCCAGCTCCTATTCCAGGGCTGGGTCACGGGCGCCCTGGCCGAAAAGGTTTTCAGCTCGGTCAAGCTCGACCGGGCCGCCCTCCGGGCCCGGGCCGAGACTGCGGACTTCGCGCCCGTCCCGCTCGGCCTCGCGGTCAAGGTCCGGCAGAAACCCTCCTTCCGCATGACCGAGGGCTTCAACGTGGCCGGCATCGTCCGGGCGAAGCACCCTCAGGCCCGCAAGAGGACTATCGTTCTCTCGGCCCACTATGACCATTTCGGCAAGGACGAAACCCTCCAGGGCGACCAGATCTTCAACGGGGCCGTCGACAACTGCTCGGCCTCGGCCTGCCTCCTGGCCCTCGCCGGGTACTATTCGCAAAGGCCAGAGACGCTCAAGGACGACCTCTGCTTCGTCGCCGTCACGGGCGAGGAAAAGCTTTTCCTCGGCTCCGACTATTTCGTCCGCCACCTGCCTTTCCCGGCCGCCTCGGTCGTCGCCGACATCAACTTCGAGATGACCAACGTCTGGGGAGAGACCGAGGACGTCTTCGCCATCGGCGCCAAGTTCTCCGAGCTCGACGGCGTCTGCCGCGGAGCGGCGGAGGCCATGGGTCTCCGCTATACCCCGGAGAGGAACGGCGAGCTGGGCTTCTTCTTCCGCTCCGACCAGCTGAGCTTCGCCCGGGCCGGCATCCCGGGGGTCTGGCTCAGCCAGGGCATCGTCTCCAAGGGCCCGGACAAGGGGCTCGTCCAGAGGAAGTTCGAGGACTACCGGAAGACCAAGTACCACAAGGTCACCGACGAGATCCAGCCGGACTGGGACCTCCGCGGGACGCTCCAGATCGTCCGCTGGGCCGAGGGGATCGTCGCCCTGCTCCAGGACCGCGAGGCCCTGCCGCAATTCCTGCCGACGAGCGCCTTCCAGCGGCCAAAATAGGGAAGAGAGGGACTGTCCCTCCTCGTCTCCGCTCCGGGCTCCCGGTCGAGCCCACGCCATCGCAAAGCCGAGCGCTGCGATCGGATGAACAAACCCGGTTGGCTTTTGGCTCTCGTTGTGCTAAGATGACATCAAAATGGAAGTCAAAAGTCTTCCCAAGAGCTCTTATTTCTCCGATTATCTCAAGCCCGCTCAGGTCATCTACGACCTCAAGAGCAAGGACAAGGTCGAGGCCATCGAGGAGCTCCTGGACCTGCTGGCCAGGCAGAAGCTCATCGACAACAAGAAGCTCATCCTGACCCGCATCATCGACCGGGAGAACCTCGTCCCGACGGCCATCGGCTACGGGGTCGCGCTGCCCCACGCCCGCGTCGACACCGGCGGCGAGATCGCCGTCGCCGTCGGCCGGTCCGAGAAGGGCATCGAGTTCGAGGCCCACGACGGCCAGAAGGTCCACCTTATCATCCTCGTCGTCTGGAACCCGTCCCTTCCCGGCCTCTTCAACCACCTCTTCGCCGGCCTGGCCCGTTTCCTCATCCGGGCCGACAACCGGCGCCGGATCCTAGAGGCCAAGGACAAAGCCCAGCTCTTCGCCATCCTCTCGGAGGTTGAGTTCAAGTTCGTGGCCGAGGAGAAGATCGCCAGCCGGGCCAGCCTCCTCCGCAAGCTCCAGGAGATCGAGATCAAGAGGAAGAGGGCCACGAAGGAGCAGCAGAAGGAGCTCGGCAAGCACGCGGCCATGATCCGCGAGGAGCTCGACCGGGACCTCGTGGGCCGCTTCGACCGGCTCATGGAGCGCTACGGGTTCGCCGTCGCCGACGTCGTGGACGGGGTCTGCCAGGGCTGCAACATCAACCTCTCGACGCAGATGAACTCGGCCATCGAGGGCTCGAACGACATCTACGTCTGCGAGAACTGCGGCAAGTTCCTGGCCGCGGCCCGCAAGAAGAAGAAGTAATCAGTCCAGGCCGTCGGCCGCCAGCGCCTGGGGGGTGTAGAGCTTGTAGACGGGGTAGGTTTCGACACCGCGCCCCCATTCCCGGGCGATGTATCTATCGAACGCGTTCCAGAGGAGCAGGCCGTCGTCCGACTCCGGCTCGAGCAAGTAGGCGGCCAGGTTCGCGAGCGGCTGGGCCATCCTGACGACGAGCGTTCCCCTGGGGAATTCCCTCTTCTCGACGGCGGGCTCGCCCTTGACTTGGTTCGTCCGGTGGCCCTGATAAAGGCGGTCGGACCCCTTGACCTCTTTGAGACGGAAGGCCTCGACCTCGAGGGTCACGGGCTCGGTCAGCCTCTCGACGGCCAGGCCGTGGCCGCGGAGCTTGGCGGCGATCGCGTCGTCGAAGAGCGGGATGAGGTAGGCGTAGGGCAGGCGGACCGTCCTCTTCGGGACGAAGTCGGCGTAATAAGGCAGGACGTAGGTTTTCTTGCGGTCCGTCCTCTTGATCTCGGGGAAGGGGCTGCCCTCGCGCGGCGTCACCTCGACCTCGTAGCCGCGGACGGTGACCTTGTCCGGCAATTCCTTGACTTCGATATCCAGCCCGAAGGTGTCGGTCTCTTTCGGGGCCAGCCCGCGCTGGACCGTCCTTTGGTCGGCCTCGGCCGTGAGCCGGGCGAGCTCGTCGGCGTGGAGGGCGCAGTAGTCCAGGATGGACCTGAGGAAGCCATAGCAGCCGAGGACGCGCGTCTTGAAGTCGGCATAGTTGTAGTTCTCGTCGAGGATGGCCAGGCGGTTCCGCAGCCCGATGTAGTTCGTCACGTAACGGGGCTGATGGCCGAACGTCTGCCAGCCCTTCGACATGTCGCGGAAGTCCCGCGGGTCGCCGTAGGGGACGGAGAGCGTGTGGTACTTCTTGTCGAGGGTCGCGGCCACGGCGGGCAGCATCTTGTCCCGCATGTACTTGAGGAGGGTGAGGTCGCCGTTCGGGCAGAGCTGCCAGGAATAGGTCACGGGCTCCTCGTGATAGGACCCGTCGGTCGTGTGGCAGTCCACGAGCAGGACGGGGTCCCAGCGCAGGAGTCCGTTGCGGACGAGGCCCTGGATCTCCGGACTCTCCTGCTTCATGGCGTCGCGGTTGAGGTCGAGGTTCTGGCCGTTGGCGCGGACGCCGGCCTTTTCCGGCCCGTTCTGTCCGCGGCGGTTGTCGGGGCTCATCTTTTCGTTCCCGTCGGCGTTGAAGATCGGGGCGATGAGGAGGACGACGCGGTCGAGGTAGGGAAGCTTGGGGTCGAGGAGGATGTCGCGGGCGAGCATCAGGCACGCCTCCTTGCCCTCGACCTCGCCGGCATGGATGTTGGCCTCGATATAAATGGGGATCCGCTTGTCCGCCCGCAGGGCGAGCGGGTCCTGGGGAAGCGGCTTGCCGATGACGACGAGCGGCACGGCCCGCCCCTCCGCCGTCGTGGCGAGAGTCTCGACGCGAAGGAAGGGGCTGAGCTTTTGGAGCTCGCGGATGTAGGCCATGACATCGGCGTAGGTGGATGTCGCGGCGTAATCGGTCGATTCGGCCGTCGTCTTGGGGCCGGCGGAAGGACCTGCCGGCTCGGGCACTTCGGGAACGGCGGGTTGGGCTTTGACCTGGGCGGCGAACGACGGCGCGGCGATGACAAGGCACGCGGCGGCGAGAACGGCGAGGGCCGGAAGGCGGCGGGATGACGGCTTCATGTGGGCCTCCTGGGTCCGCGCGGCGGCGCGCTTCCAAGACAACGGAGTTTAGCCCTTTCCTCCCGGCCGGTCAACCGGTTCGGGGATGCGACGGTCAATCCGGGGACACAATACTCATTTTCCATTTGATCGGCCGAACCGATGGTCGGCGGATATCGGGTGAGGCGACGTTGC
>JBBISK010000036.1:0-2752 GCA_037441295.1 Candidatus Aminicenantota bacterium
AGCCGTCGGCAAGCTTGTCGCCGACGTTCATGAAGCGGGGGAAGCCCTGGGCCGTGCCGATGACCGCGGTGTAACCCTTCTTGGCCTTGACGATCCCGATGAGGATCAGGTCCTCGATGGCGCCCTGGCCCTCGCCGGGGCCGGCCTTGGTGTCGCCGCCGCCGAGGAGGTCCTTGAAGGGGTCTCTCCGGCCCTCGGCGTTGAAGGCGACCGGGCCGGACGTGCGGAGGACCGGCTTGTTTTCGGGCTTGGGGTTGGCCGGGGTTTCCTGGGCGAGAAGGGGCAGGAGGCCGGCCAGAACCAGGATGAGGATGACGGATGCGGCTTTTTTCATCTTCCGGGCCTCTTGGCTTTGGGTTTGGGGGCGGGAGCCGTGGGCTCCTCGAGGAAGAGATAGGTCTTGGCCGTCCAGCTGGCCGAGATGGTCGACTGGTCCGTTTGGCGGTTCAGGGCCTTGACCGAGAACTTGTCGATGGTGAAGAGGCGCGCGTACTGGCTCAGCCGGTCGAAGTAGGTCCCGAGGTTGTTGAAGGTCCCCGTGACCTGAACGACGATCGGCCACTCCGCGTAGAACTCGCGGCTGACCTCTTTCTGCTGGGTGAAGTTCGTCACGTCGAGCCGGGCGTCGTAGGCCAGCTGCTGGATCTGCCGGAGGATCTCGGCCTGCTCTTTGCGCTGGGGGATGATCGACTCGAGCCCCTTGAGCTCGGCCGTCATGACGACGAGCTCCTGCTCGATCTTGTCGAGCTCTTTTTTCTTCTGCTTGAGGTCCTTGACCTCGTTCTCGACCTTGACCCGGTCGGCCCGGAGGGCCTCGAGCTTGGTGTTCTGGGGGCTGAAATAGAGGAAGTGGGCCAGGGCGAAGATGACGACGACGATGATGACGGATCCGTACCAGGGCATGTTTTTCATGTCGTCACCCCTTTCTTGGTGGCGGGCTTAGGCCGCCGGGGCGGCCCTTTCGATGACGGCGCTGAGCGTGAATTCGAGGTACTCGTTCCTCTGCGTCTTTCTCTGGGTCGAGCTGGCCAGGCTGACGTTCATAAAGACGGGGCTGTTCTCGAGGCTCGTCATGTAGTCCGCGATGAGGTTGTTGGAGAGGGCCTTGCCCTTGACCTGGAGGCCCTTGGTGTCAAAGCTCACGTCGGACAGCCAGACCCAGTCCGGCAGGCTCCGGCTGAGCTGGTCCATGATCCGTGCGGCCAGGTCCTGCTGGGACCGCAGGTCGTTGATAAGGTTGATCTTGCGCTCGAGCGAGGCCTTGAGGAGCTTCTGCTGCTCGAGCTTGGCCGTGACGTACTGGAGCTTTTCCTTCTCTAGCCGGGCGGTGGCCAGGAGCTCGTTCTCGCGGTCGAAGGCCTGCTGCTGGATGTAGAAATAGGCCCCGAGGGCGACGACGAGAAGGAGGAAGACCAGGCTGCCCAGATTCCGCGCTTTCTTGACCGGAGCCTCCGCGGCCCCGGGCGCCGCGGCCGTTTCCTTGATGTCCTTGGTTTCCGGCTTGAGGAGGTTGATCCGTATCATGGTTACTTCTCTGCCTTTCGGGTCGCCAGTCCCACGGCGACGCCAAAGATGGGTGCCATTTCGTTGAGATAGATCGAATCGAACTTATCCTCGTCGACCTGCAGGCCGCGGAAGGGATTGAGGATCTCGGTCTTGATCCGGAACTTCTGCTCGAAGGCCCCGACCATGTTCGGGACGTTGGCCAAGCCGCCGCTGAGGAAGATCTGCTCGATCTTCCGCTCCCGCTTCTCGGAGGCCTCGTAGAAGGAGAAGGTCTTCTCGATCTCGTCGAGGAGGTCTCGGACGTTCATCGACAGGACCGTGGCGAACTGGTCGGACGTGACCGTCTTGCCGGGGATCCCCTTGAGGAGCTTCTCGGCCTCTTCGAAGCTGATGTTGAGCTCCTTGCGCATGTTCTCGGTGAAGAAGAAGCCGCCGAGCGACAGGTCGCGGAAGAGCTGGGGGGTGCCCCTCTCGACGATGACCACGTTGGTGATGTTGGCGCCGATGTTGATCAGGGCGATCGTCTTCTCGCCGAACGACTCGGGGTAGTTGACCTCGAGGACGTTCTGAAGGGCGAAGACGTCGACCTCGATGCTCTGGAGGTTCTTGCGGGCCTGGTTGACGACGTTGCTGTAGTTGGCGATCTTGTCCTTCTTCGCCGCGACGAGGAGGATATCGAGGTTCTTGTCGTCCGCGACCCGGGCCGGCCTGAGGATGGCGTAGTCGACGTTCGTCTCCTCGTAGGGGTAGGGGATGTTATGCTTGGCCTCCCAGATGATGGACTCGGCGAGCTCCTGCTTCTCCATGATGGGGAGGGAGATCTTCTTGATGATGACGGAGTTGCCCGAGATGGAAATGCCGACCTCGCGGTTGGAGATCTTGTTCTCTTCGAAGACCATCCGGATCGTCTCGACGACGGCCGCCGAGTCGATGATCGTGCCCTCGACGATGGCGTCATGGGGCAGGGCCTCGTAGCCGACCTTCATGACCTCGTAGGCCGTGTGGTCCCCCTTCCGCTTGGCCCGCAGCTCGACGGCCTTGACGGAGTAGGACCCGATGTCCAGCCCGACCAGCATTCTTTCCCGAGACATTCCGAACATGTTCGCCTGCCTTATTTGGATTTGGAGTTCTTTGTTCCCTGGAGCTTCTCCCCGAGCTTCCGGGCCACGGACACGGGGACGAAGTCGTCGACCGCGCCGCCCAGCATGACCACGCTGCAAGGACTCGACTACGATCACCACTCGCG
>JBBISK010000036.1:2774-13975 GCA_037441295.1 Candidatus Aminicenantota bacterium
CCGGTTCATCAGGGCCATCTGGAGCTCGTACTCGAAATCTGAGATGGCCCGCAGGCCCCGGACGACGACGCGGACCCTCTCGCGCCGGGCGAAATCCACCAGCAGGCCACGGAACGATGTGACCTTGACGTCGGCCCGCCGGCAAAAAAGTTCACGGATCATGTCGACTCTTTCTTTAGTCGTGAACAGGGGGTCCTTCTTGGGATTTCCCAAGACGGCGATGGTGATGCCGTCGAAGACCTCGAGGCAGCGCTCGATGATGTCGACGTGCCCGTTGGTGATGGGGTCGAACGACCCTGGGTACAGGACTCGCCTCTCCATGATTCGGCTCTCTGGCTTAATTCCTCATTAAGATTTATCTTCCAATTATCAAAATTCCCGCACCTTGTCAACGAAAATCCTCTCGTCCGACAGGGGAAAAGCGAGGCCGCGGCGCGATTTGTTGACAATAATTGGCGCAAGCTGGAAGCAGGCTGAGGATCCGGCGCCAATGTCCGCTTCTTTCACGTTAGTCACTCGCGCCCTTGCCGCTGGGCTTCTCTCCTTCCGGGGCCATTGTGGCTCACCTCCGCGACGGGTCAATCATCCCCGGGGGTGAAACCGGGGATGAAATTCTCCCCCCTCAAGGGGAGAGGGCGACTCCACGGCTCCCCTCATCCCCGCGTCGCCGACGAGGCCACGATGATGCAAGGACCGCCCCGGAGGCGTGGGCTTAGAAATAAAAGAGGGACTGGCCCAGGCCTGTCCCTCTTGAATTTGATTTTACCGGGTGGCTGTGGTAATTTTTCCGCAAATGATGATCCGCTTCGGCACCTCCGGCTGGCGCGGCCTCATGGGGGAGGAATTCACCTTCCACAATGTCCGCGTCGTCGTCCAGGCCATCGCCAACCACCTCCGGCACAAGTTCCCCGGCGGCCCCATCGCCGTCGTCATCGGCTACGACACGCGGTTCCTCTCGGAGCGCTTCGCTCAGGAGGCCGCGAAACTCCTCTCCAAGAACGGCGTCACCGTCTGCCTGGCCGACCGGGACGCGCCCTCCCAGGCCCTCGCCCTCCAGGTCATCCGGCGGAAATGCCAGGGGGGCATTAACTTCACGGCCTCGTTCAACCCGCCCTGGTACAACGGGCTCAAGTTCAACGTCGAGACCGGGGCTCCGGCCCTGCCCGAGGTCACGGACCGGCTCGAGGACGAGGTCCGCCGGCTCATGCCGCGCTTCTCCCACCTCCCGTTCTACGCTCCGAAGGAGAACATCACGCGGATCGACCTCCAGGCCGACTACCTGGCCTTCATCCAGGACAAGATCAACTTCGCCGCCCTGCGGGCGGCCGGGCTGAGAGTGGGCGTCGACCTCCTCTACGGCACGAGCCGCGAATACCTCGACGAGGTCCTGGAGGAGAACGGCGTCCTCGTCGAGGGCATCCACGGCTACCTCGACCCGTATTTCGGCGGCGTCATCCCCTCCTGCACGGAGGACAACCTGGCCGAGCTCAAGCGCCTCGTCCGGACGAAGAAGTGCCATCTCGGCGTCGCCACCGACGCCGACGGTGACCGCTTCGGCATCATCGACGACGGGGGCGCCTTCATCCACCAGAACTACATCCTGGCCATGCTCCTCGACTACCTGGTCCGGGTCAAGGGCTGGCGGGGCGGCGTCGCGCGGTCCATCACGACGACCCACCTCCTCGACCGCATCGCCGCCCGCTACGACCTTCCCCTCTATAAGACGAAGGTCGGCTTCAAGTACATGGCCGACCTCTTCCTCAGGGGACACATTATCTTCGGCGGGGAGGAGAGCGCCTGCATCGCCGTCAAGGACCACCTGCCCGAGAAGGATGGCATCTTCGCCGGGCTCCTCGTCGCCGAGATGATCGCCGTCGAGGGCAAGAGCCTCCGGGACATCCGGAAGGACCTTTTCGAGCGCTATGGGGCGGTCGCCGGCGGCCAGAGGTCCGTGCCCCTGACGCCGGAGCGGGCCAAGCGGCTCAAGGCCCTCGCCCAGTCCCCGCCGGCGGAGCTCGGGCGGCGCAAGGTCGTCGGCGTCGAGACCATCGACGGGCTCAAGCTCGACCTCGGCGGCGGGGAGTGGTTCCTCCTCCGTCTGTCCGGGACCGAGCCCGTCATCCGCTGCTACGCCGAGTCCACGACCAAGCCGCGCGTCGAGGCCCTGCTGGCGAAGGGGATGGAGGCGTTCCTGTGAGGGACGGGACACCACGGACCGGCCCGGCCTTCCGGAAGAAGGTCCTCGGCCTCGGCCTCGCCTGCCTCTTCCTGGTCATGGCCGTGACGACGGTCTTCGGCAAGAAGGGGGTCATGGACATCCACCGGGCCCGCCAGCGGCTGGCCGAGCTCGAGGCCGAGGTCCGCCGCCTGGACCAGGACAGGGCTCGGCTCGAGTCCGAAATCCGCGCCCTCGAGACGAACCCCCGGGCCGTTGAAAAGGAAGCCCGCGACAAGCTCTGGCTGATTAAGCCCGGCGAGAAGGTCCTCGTTGTCCCCAAAGCCCCGAAGAAGTGAGCCTGACGAGGCCGACCTCCTCGCGCCCCTCAACCCCGCCCAGCGCCGGGCCGTCGTCCACGGCGACGGCCCGCTCCTGATCATCGCCGGGGCCGGCACGGGCAAGACCAAGGTCATCACCCACCGCATCGCCCACCTTATCGCCTCGAAACGGGCCCGGCCCGAGGAGATCCTGGCCGTGACCTTCACGGAGCGCGCGGCGAGCGAGATGGAGGCCCGGGTCGACGTCCTCGTTCCTTACACCTACTCGTTCGTCGAGATCAGCACCTTCAACTCCTTCGGCGAGAGGGTCCTCAGGGACTACGCCCTCGACCTGGGCTACCCGCCGGACTTCAAGCTCCTCGACGACGTCGAGCAAGCCATCTTCTTCCGCGAGAACCTCTTCCGCTTTTCGCTCGAGTATTACCGGCCGCTAAGCTATCCGACGCGGCACATCCAGGAGCTCCTCGAGGCCATCCGGCGGCTGAAGCAGGAGGATGTCCGGCCCGAGGATTACGAGCGCTACGCCCGCGACCTGGCCGGACGGGCGGCCGGGGAGGGGGACAAGGAAACGGCCCGCAAGCACCTCGAGGTCGCCCGCGTCTATGGCGAATACCAGGCCGTCCTCCGGCGGGAGGGGCTGATCGATTTCGAGGACCAAGTGACGCTCGTCGTCGACCTCTTCCGGACGCGGCCGTCCGTCCTCCGGGAGTTCCAGGAGCGCTTTAAGTACATCCTCGTCGACGAGTTCCAGGACACGAACTTCGTCCAGTTCGAGCTCCTGAAGATGCTGGCCGCGGTCCGCCGCAACCTGACCGTCGTCGGCGACGACGACCAGAGCATCTTCCGCTTCCGCGGCGCGTCCCTGAGCAACATTCTCGGCTTCGAGGAGGTCTATCCCGAGGCGAAGCGGGTCGTCCTGACCCGGAACTACCGCTCGACCCAGGCCATCCTCGACGCCTCGTACCAGCTCATTCAGCACAACAACCCGGGCCGGCTCGAGGCCAAGGACAAAGTCGACAAGCGGCTGAAGGCGGCCGCGCCGGGCTCTGGGAAGAGCATTTTCGTCCTCCAGTTCGATACCCTCTCCCACGAGGCCGACCGCGTCGCCGAGCTCGTCCTCGAGGCCCACGTCGGCGGAACGCCGTGGAGCGACGCGGCCGTCCTCGTCCGCCGCAACGCCGACGCCGACCCCTACCTTCGGGCCTTCAACGTCAAGCAGGTCCCGTACCGCTTCTCCGGCAGCCGGGGGCTCTACCAGCAGGAGGAGATCAAGGTCCTGACGGCCTTCATCGAGTCCCTGACGGATTTCGAGAACAGCCGCGCCCTGTTCTACCTGGCCCTGTCCGATATTTACCGGGCCCCGTCCTACGACATGACGCGGATCGCCGGCTACGCGCAGAAGACGAACGCCTCCCTCCACGACGTCCTGAAGATGATCGCCGAGGGCCGCAAGCTCGTCGAGGTTTCGGCCGAGACGGAGGCGGCGGTCCGGCGGATCTTCGCCGACCTCTTGTTCTTCGTCGACCAGGCCAGCGTCCGGAACGCCGGCGCCGTCGTCTACGCTTTCCTCGAGCGGAGCGGCTTCCTCAAGTCCCTGGTGGCGACGCCCTCGCTCGAGTCGGAGGTCCGTATCAAGAACATCCGGCTGTTCTTCGACAAGATCAGGGGCTTCTCCGACCTCACCGAGAACGACTCCATCCACGCCTTCGCCCGCTACCTCGACCTCCTCCGCGAGGTCGGCGACAACCCGGCGACGTCGGAGGCCGACCTGGACGAGGACGCGGTCAACGTCCTGACCGTACACAAGGCCAAGGGGCTCGAGTTCGGGACGGTCTTCATGGTCGGCCTGGTCGAGGACCGCTTTCCGGGGCGAGAGCCGCGGGAGAGGATCCCGGTCCCGGACGCCATCCTCAAGGAGAGCCTGCCTGGCAAGGAGAACATCCTGCAGGAGGAGCGGCGGCTGTTCTACGTGGCCATGACCCGGGCTCGCCGGGCCCTCCACCTGACCTGGGCCAAGGATTTCGGGCTGAAGCGGCTGAAGAAGGTCAGCCCGTTCGTACTCGAGGCCCTTGACATCCCCAAGATGCCGGACGAGGTCCTGCGGGCCTCGGCCCTCGAGGAGCTCCGCCGCTACGCGCTGGCCGCGGAGCGGCCGCGGACGCCGGCCGCGGTCCGGGCGCCGGCCGTCCTCGCCCTCAGCCACGTCCGGGTCGAGGATTACCTCCTCTGCCCGCTCAAGTACCGCTTCCGGCACGTCATGCGCGTCCCCGTCATGCCCCATCACACGCTCGTCTTCGGCCGAGTCCTCCACGCCACGATCAACGCCTACCTTGCGCGCCGGATGAAGGGCAAGGCGATGTCCGAGGACGAATTCATCGGGGAGTACGAGAAGAACTGGGTCAACGAGGGCTACCTCAGCCGCGAGCACGAGGAGCTGAGGAAGGCGGCGGGGGAGCGGGCCCTCCGCCTTTTCTACGGGCGGGAGGAGAGCTCGGGGCGCGTGCCGGCCTTCCTCGAGAAGCCCTTCCGGTGGCAGGAGGCCGGGGTCCGTTTCTCCGGCCGCTTCGACCGCGTCGACTTCGAGGAGGCGGGCCCCGTCATCATCGACTTCAAGTCGACCGAGGCCGCTTCCGTGAAGGAGGCCGACCGCCGCACCGCCGACAGCCTCCAGATGGACATCTACGCCCTGTCGTTCCTCAAGAGCCAGGGGCTCGCGCCGGCCGAGACGCGGCTCTACTTCCTCGAATCGGGGGTCGTCGGGCGCGCTGTGAAGGGCGAGCGGGAGCTCCGGCGAGCGGCCGAGAAGATCCGCCGGGCCGCCGAGGGCATCCGCAGCGGGGACTTCACCGCGACGCCCGACTGGCACACCTGCAACTTCTGCGACTTCAAGACGATCTGCCCCTCGTCCTACGCATATTAGAAAAGAGGGCCCGTCTCGCTTTCTGGAGCAGTCCCTCTTAGGACCATTGCCGGTGGTGCCGAGGTCGCCCGCGAGCCCCCGTTTGGAGGGGGACCCGTGCCGTTCCGTTATGGAACGGTATGGGGGAACCGGGACAGGTTCCCGGGGGTCGGGGGATGAGGGCGACTTCGGCGCCACCGGAACTTTGAAAAGGCAGCGGCCAGACCCCTCGGACTTTTCTACTCGGGCTTGGACCAGAAGGGCATGACGGCCCAGATGTTCGTCCGCTCCATCATGCGGAGCATGCCGAGCGCCTTCTCCAGCCCCGCCGCGGACTTCAGGTCGAGGCCGGACGAGGAGGCGCCGAAGAGCGACTCCCAGAGGGTGAGCTTCTTCGGCCAGACGACGAGCCGGACGTCCTCCTCGGCCGGGATGCCGGCCAGCTTCTTGGCCAGGCCGACGGCCGTGGACAGGCCGCCGAGCTCGTCGACGAGCTTCCGCTCCTTCGCCTGCCGGCCGGTCCAGACGCGCCCCCGGCCGACCCCGTTGACGTCCTCCTTGGTCATCTTCCGGCCCTCGGCGACCTTGGCCAGGAACTGGTCGTAGGTCCAGAGGATCTGGTCCTTGAGGACCTTGCGCTCCTCCGGCGTGAACGGCCGGAAGGGAGAGAAGATGGCGGCCTTCTCGCCGAACGTCACCTTCTCGGCCGTGACGCCGAGCTTGTCGAGGAGCCCGGCGAAGCTGAACTTGCCGGCAAGGACGCCGATCGAGCCGGTCAGCGTCTGCGGCTGGGCGACGATCTTCGTCGCGGCCATGGCGATCCAATAGCCGCCCGACCCGGCCACGTCCGACATGGAGACGACGACCGGCTTCTCCTTCTTGGCCAGGGCGACCTCCCGCCAGATGACGTCCGAGCCGACCGACGAGCCGCCCGGGCTGTCGACGCGGAAGACGATGGCCGCGATCGACGGGTCGCGGCGCGCCGTGCGGAGCCAGCCGGCGACCGTCGTCCCGCCCATGACCTGCGGCAGGCTCTCGCCCGTGACGATCATGCCCGTGGCGTAGACGAGGGCGACCTTCCGGCCGCCCTCCAGGCCGACTGACGACGGCGAGACACGGGTGTACTCGTCGAACCTGACCCGGGCCAGGCTCCGGCCCTCGTCGTCCTGGAGAAGCCGCTGGAGCTCGTCGTCGTAGAGGCAGACGTCGACGAGCCCGGCCTGCCGCGCCTGCTCGCCCTGGAAGAAGCTCCGGTCGAGGAGGGCCCGGAACTCGGCCTCGGTCTTGCCGCGGGCCTTGGCGGCGGTCCTCACGTATTCGTCGAAGATGTCCGAGGTCAGGGACTCCGTCTCCTCGCGGTGGGCCGGGGTGAAGCCCTTTTCCGTGAACATGTTGTAAGCCGTTTTGTATTCCTCGACGTGCTCAAACTCGGCCTTCACCCCTAGCTTGTCCAGCGTGTTCCTGAAGAAGGGGACGTAGCCGCCGATGCCTTTGACGCCCAGCCAGCCGACCGGCTGGAGGATGATCTTGTCGCAGGCCGTGGCGACGTAATACTCCATGTCGAAGTCGGGGGCCTCCTCGATGTAGGCGTAGGCCTTCTTCCCGGTCCGCCGGAACTCGCGCACGGCGTCCCGCAGCTCCGAGGCCTTGGCCCAGTCGCACTGGAGAGGGGAGAGGCGCAGGAGGACGGCCTGGACGCGGCCGTCGACGGCCGCCTTGCGCAGGTTCATCCAAAAGTCATAGACCGTGAGAGGCTTGGCCACGGGGAGCAGGGCGGCCAGGAGGCTCGGCGGGGCGACCTCCTCCACGGCGCCGCCCAGGGCGACCTCCAGGTAGGCGCGGCCGGGGACCTCGGCCGCGGGCTGCCCGAGCTCGGAGACGAAGAGGAGAAAGGCGCCGGCGACGGCGAGGGCGACGAAGAACAGGACGATGAGCAGGACGTACGTCCGTTTTTTCATGGCGGCTCCTTCGCGGCCGGGGCGGTCCGGACCTCCCAACTATAACAGATTCCCCGGGGGGGCGGAAGGACGCCCGCCCCGGCGGCCCTTGACGGAGAGACTTGATTTGTTCGGCGGAAATATGGACAATGACCTCGACCCCCGTCGCGCCGGTCCTCCGGCCCGAGGCCCCGGCAGCGGCGGGCGGAGAGGAGGTATTTCTTCTATGTCCCAAAAGCTTTATGTGGGTAACCTCAATTACCGGACCACGGATGACACGCTCAAGCAGCTGTTCGCCCAGTACGGCGAGGTTACCTCGGTCAACATCCTGCAGGGCCGCGGCTTCGGGTTCGTCGAGATGTCCAGCCCCGAAGCGGCCCAGGAAGCCAAGGGCAAGCTGAACGGCACGGAATTCGACGGCCGCAAGCTCATCGTCAACGACGCCCGCCCCCGCGCCGAGGGAGGGCCCCGGAACGACCGGCGTCCCGGCGGCGGCGGAGACCGGCGGGGATTCTCGAGGTTCTGACCTTATAGATCGCTCTCCTCCATCATACCGGCCTCATCCCCCGGACGGGGGCGGGCCGCGGATTGCCCCGTTTTCCCGTTCCGGGCGGGGTGAACCTTTCCTTCCGGCCGGCCGTAGTAACCTGTGAAAAGGCCCGGAGAGGACAAGGCACTTGACGCTCGACCACCCCGACGCGGATGAGGGCGGCCGCCCCATGACGGACGCCCCGGACGCCGTCCTTCTCCTCGAGCGGGCCCGGGCCGGCGACCGCGAGGCCTTCGTCGCCCTCGTTCGGCGCTACCAGCAGAAGGTCTTCGTCATGGCCTTCTCCATCCTCCGCAACAAGGAGGATGCCCTGGACGCCGTCCAGGAGACCTTTCTCCGCCTCTACCAGAAGTCGGGGACCTTCCGCCCGGGGCACAGCTTCCAGGGCTGGCTCCTCGAGATCGCCAAGAACGCCAGCATCGACTACTACCGCAAACACCGCGAGCGGCGCCTGGAATACGAGACGGCCCGGCCGCTCGACGAGATCCCCGTGGCCGTCGAGGACCGGTCGACCGATTCCCGCGATTCCGACCTGCGGGCGCTTTTTTCCCGCTCGGTCGAGAGGCTCGCGGCCAAGCAGAGGATGGTCTTCGTCATGCGGCACTACAACGAGCTCCAGTTCAACGAGATCTCGGAGGCCCTGCGGATCTCGGTCGGGACGGCCAAGTCGCTCCACTTCAAGGCCGTCCGGAACTTGAGAAAATGGCTGACGCCGGAAATGGGGATGGAACGATGAGCGCCTGCCCGATGAAAAAAGCGGATTGGCTGGCCTACCTCTCGGGGAACCCGGAGGAGGGAAGGAGAACGACCGTGGCCGAACATCTCAGGGAATGTCCCGAGTGCCGGAGGAAAGAGGAGGAGTTCCGCCGCGTCCTCGACGGGGCGGACGCCGTGCGGGGCGAGATCCGGGAGGCCCTCCGCTCGGTCGACTGGGAGGCGCTGCCGGGCAAGGTCGCGGACTACGTCTACGCCCGGGCGGAGAAGCCGGCCAGGGCCGCCGCGGCCGGGCGGGTCCGGCTCTGGTTCTCCCAGGCCGGCCTGCGGCCGGTCGCGGCCGGCGTCGCCCTCGGCCTTCTCGTGGGCGCCCTCGGCATGTACCTGGCGCTCCGGCGGCCCGGCTCTGGTCCGGCGGCCGAGAGGCCGTTCTACGCGTCCCGGGAGTTCCTGGACAGGGCCGAGCTCGAGATGGCCCGCCGGGAGACCGTGGACTACCTCGAGCGGAGCCAGTACGTCCTCCTCGACGTCCTCGGCTCGGCCTCGAGCCCGGACAAAGCGGGCCGCGACGAGAGCGCGGCCCAGGTCCGGGAGCTCCTCTCGAAGAAGAAGTATCTCAACGGCCAGTTCGACAAGTTCCAGATGGCCAAGGCCAAGGCGCTTTGCGACCAGATCGAACGGCTCTTCGTCGAGCTGGCCCAGGTCGGCGACGGGCTGCCGGAGGCGGAGCTGGCCAGGATCCGCGGCTTCGTCGAGGACCGCCAGCTCGTCCTCAAGATCAGCCTGGTCAAGAAAGAACTGCAGAATGGGGTTTGACATGAACAAGACGATCATCGCCACCGTTATCGCCATCGTCCTGGGGCTGGGGCTCGCCTCGCCGGCCTTCTCCCAGGCCGCCCAGGACGAGAAGCTCTTCGACGAGGCCAAGCTCCTCATCTTCGACAAGAAATGGGACGAGGCGCTGGCCAAGCTCGGGCAGCTCACGGACGGGTACGCCAAGAGCCCGTATTACGGCCAGGCTCTCTTCTATAAAGGAGAGTGCCTGAACGCCCTGCCGGGCCGCGAGAAGGACGCCCTCCGGGCCTACGAGGACTACCTCCGGCTCCGCGACGCCAACCCGAGCCTGGCCGAGAAGTCCGAGGGGACCATCGTTGACCTGGCCTTCGCCCTCTACGAGAAGGGCGACCGGGGGGCGCTCGGAGAGCTCGAATCGCGGCTCGACCACCCGAACCGGGCTGTCCGCTACTATGCCGCCTACAAGCTCAGCCTTGTCCGGGACAAGGCCGCCGCGGCCAAGGCCGTGCCGATCCTCGAGAGCATCGTCCGGACGGAGAAGGACCCCGAGCTTACCGACCGGGCCCGGATCGCCCTCCTCCGCGTCTCGCCCGAGAGCCTCAAGTCCGTGGAGGACCGGCGGCCGGCCCAGGACGAGCCCCGCATGCTCCGCATCCGCATCACCAAGAAGGGACAGAGGGAGGGCGTGTCCATCAACATCCCCTGGTCCCTGGCCGACCTGGCCCTGAGCTCCATGTCCGATCAGGACAAGGCGTCCATGAGGGCCAAGGGCTACGACATCAACCGGATCCTGAACGACCTGGCCAAGTCCAAGGAGAAGATCCTCCGCATCGAGGGCGAGGACGGGTCCGTCATCGAGATCTGGATCGATTGAAACATCAAGGAGGAACCGCTATGAAGAAATCAACAATCGTCGTGCTGGCCGTCCTGGCCCTGGCCCTCGTCGCCGTCCCCGTCGCGCGGGCGGACCGGGGCGACGAATTCCAGGCCATCCAGAAGGCCGTCAAGCAGAACCCGGCCTATGAGCCCGGCAAGGAAGCCCAGTGGTTCAAGGTCCTCATCACGGACCAGAAGACCGGCAAGGACAAGGTCCGGATCACCCTGCCGCTGTCCCTCATCGAGCTCCTCGTCAACTGCTCCGACGACAAGCCCATGAAGATCGACGGGGGGAAGCACGAAGTCGACCTCAAGGCCCTCTTCGCCGAGCTGAAGAAGGTCGGCCCCATGGCCCTCATCGAGATCGTCGACGAGGACGCGCTGATCAAGGTCTGGCTGGAATAATTGCGGTGGGGGACACGTATTTTTTGCACGTGGTTCGCATTATTCTTTTGGGACCAGACAGGTCCTGACCCGGCGCGTCACGGTCCGGCCTTCTGGGCCTCGGGGTTGGCCTCCACTCCAGAGTGCGGTTCTTCACGCCTCCCCGAATCGTTCTTTCTCGGCGTCTGCGGAACTCGCTCAGCACCCTCCGACCCGCCCCGAGTCTAAAAAAACGGGTTTCCCTTCTCCCGTTTTTTCCCCGTCCTTTGCACTTCGATGCCTCAGGCTCAGACATCCTCGCCGCCCTCATGAGAGGGAAATCTCGAGAGAGAGTTCCCTCTCATGAGGATACCCTCGAAAAACGCTTCGGGAAGGCTAAACCGCACATAACGTTCCGCCCAATCCCCGAGGCCCCTCAGGCATGCGGGCGGGGGCTGGCGCAGGTGGCGCCGAGGTCGCCCGAAAGCCCCCGTTTGGAGGGGGACCCGGCGGGACTTCCGACGGGGGAACCGGGACAGGTTCCCGGGGCCGGGGGATAAGGACGGCCTTG
>JBBISK010000037.1:0-13832 GCA_037441295.1 Candidatus Aminicenantota bacterium
CGCCCTGGGCATTTTCTTCGCCCTAGAGGAGCGCAAAATGAGACAGCTTCCTGGTTTATTGATGTTGGCCACTTTGACGGGGGGGATCGCCCTGGCCGGGACGGGCTTGCTTCAGGAGCGTGCGCCCGTCGCGGGCAAGAGCGCAAATTGGCAGGTCACCGTAGTGAAGGCGGCCATGTACACCAAGGCGAGGATCAGTCCTCACGACCCGAACCAATACCAGGAACCTCCGGTTTATAAGAAGGACTCCTACAACCTGGCCCTGGAACTGAGCTTCGTCTATGTGGGCCCTCCCGGCGAGATCGCGGCTCCGTCGCTCTCAGCGATCAACGAAAATGGGGAGAAGTTTCACGCCCTGGGCAATCTCCAGACGTCGTCAAGCCATCTCGACGGTTTCGAATGGCTTATCACCCTGGCCCGCTCAGAGCCCGACAAGCGCGCCCTCAAGGGCGGGGAGAAATTCGGCGACGACTCACCGATCACCTTTTATATCGCCGACATCCCGCTGGCGTTCAAGGAGATCAAGATCCTGTTCGCCGACGTTCCGCCGATCCCGGTCAAGCCGACTCCGCTCAAATAGCGGAAGGCGCGCCGGCTTCTGTCCCACAGGTTTGAAGTCGGCTGTGCCGGCCGGCCAAGGGCCGTCGTTCTCTCCATCAGGCCACAGCTTTCGCGCCGCGCCGAGGGGGTTGGTCGCGGTGTTGACGTAGCTCTCGAGCTGCCGGTAGCCCTCGTTGACGCACTCGCAGATGCCGCCCGCCCTGAAATCTCCGACCAGGTCGCGGAACATCCGCCGGGCGAGCTCGGGCGCGCGGCCGGCCACGGCCTGCATGACCCAGCCGGAGGCCGTGCCCCAGAAAGCCCCGTTCTGATACCGGTCCTTCTCGACCGGGTAGAGCTGGCGCTGCCAGTACTCGCCGCGCGGCAGGTGTCGGACCTGACCCCGCCAGACGTAGAGGTCGTAGTTCGAGACGAGATAGTCGACGATGCGGGCTCGCCTCCCCGCGAGCGGGAAATCGACGGCGACGGCGTAGGCGTTGCCCCAGATGTCCGTCTGCCGGCAGTCGACCGAGGCGGCCAGGAACATCCCCGTCTTCTCATCCCAGAGCGAGCCGATATTCTTCTTGAGGGCCCCGGCCCGCGCCAGGAGCTCCTCCGCCTTTGCCGCTTTCCCGTAACGGCGCTCCAGGCCGGCCAGCATCTGTGCCGCCCGCCAGTAGAGGACGGATTCCATGAACAGGTCGCCCGTTTTCGCCACGGTGTCCGTGAAGCCGTAGGGCGAATGGGGCCGCCGCGGGTCGTTCCAAACAAGGCCGTTCGCGCCGCGTGGGATCCAGTCCATGCCTCGAAGGAGGGCGGGCGCCCAATCCGCGTAGAGCGCCGCACGTTTCTCTTCCGGGAGCCTCTCGAGGAAGCTCCGGACCACGAAGACAAGGAACTGGGCGTTGTCGAGGTTGGGGCCGCCGAGCGGCGAATCCGCCGCCCCCGCCGCATAAACCGCCCGGCCGTCGGCCTGGACCCGGTCCGGCACGAGACCGTCCGATCGCACGCCCTTGACCAGATAGTCGATGCATCGCCTGACGTCCTCGAGCGGCATGAGCTCGCCGGCGTATTCGACCATCGAGGCGAAGTCCCGGGTCCAGAGGGCGGCGTAATGGGCCTTGCCATCCGGCGTGTAGAGGGGGGTCCCGTCCGAAGCCTTGATGACGCAGCCCCGGAGGAGCTCTCTCGTTCGCTCCTCCAGGAACGCGACATCCTCTTTGACCCGGTCCGCAAAGACGGGCGCCCCGGCCATTCCTTTCCGATCCTGACGCTCTCCCGCCCCCGTCGCCGCGGCCTCGAGCGGCCGGTAGAGCCGCGCCCGGAACTCCGGCTGGCGCAGCAGGACCGCCTGGAGGAAGCGGAAGCTGTCGGCGAGATAGCCCTCGTAGCCGGTGGGCTGGCCGTCCCAGCCTGTCCAGTCGATGCCCTGGCCGCCGGCGTCGCGGACGCCGTTCTCGAACCCCCCGAGGGCCTGGCGGCCGAGCATGGCCCGGAGCACCCGGTCGGCCCGCTCGCCCTCGCCAAGGACATAGTGCGCGGCCAGGAAGTGCAGGACCTGGCCGGCCGTGATGCCGCCGTTCATGTACCAGCCGAAGGTGTCCGTGCCGTCCTCGCGCTTGGGGATGCCGATGGCATCGGGCTGGAGATAATCGCTCCGGTGGACGGGAACGAGCATCGGCGGGACGCCAAGCTCGAAGCGGGTGAAGCCGGCCTCCTGCATCTTCCCCCACAACCGGTCGAGGATCTGCCGGCCGAGCGCGGGGTCGACGAGGCCGTATTCGATGGCCAGGCCGTTGAGCGTCGGCGACGCGTAGTCGTGGAGCTCGCCGTCGGCGCTCTTCCACCAGGCGAGCCAGCCGGTCTTGGGGTTGTAGAGCGTCTTCGCGTAGGCGGCCTTGAGCCGGTCGGCCAGGCGCGCGTAGACGGCGGCGCGGTCGCCGCGACCGAGCCTCGATTCGAGGTCGGCCAGGGAGCGCCAAGCCCGGTAGATGAGAGCGTTGGTGTAGCCGTCCTTGTGGCCGCAGTTGAGCGCGTCCCACCAGGCGCAGGAGCGGTTGGGCTGGACGAGGGCGCCGCGGTTGCCGCTCTGGACGGCCTCGACGAACCCGTCCCCGTCGACGTCGCGGCGGGCCAGGAAATCGGCGACAAGCTCGAGCCGGCCGATCCTCGACGTCAGCCAGGCCGTGTCGCCCGTGGCCTCGACGTAGTCCCAGGCGGCGATGAGCGGCGAGGCGTTGGCGTCAAGGAAACCGCCGTAATCCCAATAGCCCGTGACCTCGCCGGTCAGCGCCCCATTCGCGTCGCGCTTCATGCGGTCGGTGAGCCAGTAGTCGACCGTCCGGCGGACAAGCGGCATGAGCGATACGCCGGGCGCGGGCTCCGGCGTGAAGAAGGCCTGGTCGGCGTAGAACCAGACGGAGATGCTGGCCGGGTCGCTGATGACGTTGTTGCCGAGGATGCCGGGCGGCGAGCTGAACGGCTTCCCCTGCTCGCCCCAGCGGGCGCAGGGCTGGAGAGCGTTGAGCCAGCCGCGGCGGGCCTGCCGCCACATCTCCGCGTCGCGCAGGCCGGGCGGCGGAGCGAGGAGGACGGGGGTCATCGTCAGCTCGATGGAGGCGCCGGCGGCGATCCCCGGGAGCTCCAGGATGAGGTCGTCGACCTTGTCCTTGCGACTCCCTTCGAGCCGGCCGCGGACCTCGCGACCGCCGGTCTCCTTGAGGAGCATCGGTCCGAAGTCGGGCGCGTTGAGGATGGCCGGCAGGCGGAACGTGCCGTCGTCGAGCCAGGCGGCCGGGAGAACGGTCGTCGGGGTGACCTTGGGGTCGAAAGGAAAGACGAGGCGCAGGCCGTCGGCGCTCCCGCCGGCGGCGTCGATGCTGAGCGTGATATCGCGGGCCGCGGCGCGGATGGTCCCCGGCTCCACCTTCCAGGTCAACCGCGCCTTACCGGCTTCGAGGTCCAGGATAACGGCGCCGTCCGGTTCGAGACGACAATTCTTCGCCGCCGCGTCGCGCCAGGCCCCGTTCTCCGGGAACTGCAGCCGGGCGGCCGAGTCCGGCCTGAGCAGGTTGGCGTCAACTTTATCCCCGCCCTCGGTATCCCAACTGAGGAACGAGATCCCGGCCGAATCCTCGGCGGCCAGACACTTCACCACGGGGTTCCCCCGGTACTCGGGGAGCTTGTCCATGACCTCGAAGCGCGTCGGGGATTTCCCGCGCCAATCGAAGAGGGCCAGGACCTTCTTTTTCATCGCCGGCGACATGTCCGCGAAGCCGCAGTAGTCGCCCCAGCCGTTGGAGATGGCCACGGGCGTCTGGTAGTCCCGGACGCCGAACTCGGTGTAATCCCAGTGCGTCACCGGCTCCCAGTTGCAGGACCAGAGGACATTGCGGAAGTTCGGGAAGACGCCGTAGGACCAGGCCTCGGGCGCGCAGTGCGTGTCCTGGTAGGTCCCGTCGGCGACAAGGGCGTAGGGTGGTTTCGTCACCCAGTTGAAAACGCCTATGCAGTCCGAAGCCAGGAAGGCCAGCTCCCGGCCGGTCCGCCGGCTGAAGGCGCGGACCTCGGCCGTGATGTCCTTCGTCAAGCGCATCATGGCCCGGTCGGCGTACCCGGGGGCCGCGTCCGAACCCAGGCTGCCCTCGCCGACATGGAACGTCTCGTCCCAGACAAGCGCGTCGAGGTCCTTCCCGTATTCCTCGAGGAGGGCCTTGGCGTAATCGAGGAAGAAGCCGCGGACCTCGGGCGCAAGCGGGTTCTGGACGTACGTCTTCCCCTTCGTGTCGGGGCCCTGCCAGCCGCCCCACCGCAGGACGCGCTCCGGGGCGTAGATGTCGGGCAATCCGTCGCCGCCGTTCATGCCGTCGGCGAAATAGAGGCCGACGCGGAAGCCGCGGGAACGGGCGTAGGCCAGGCGGTTATGGAGGTCCTGGCGCGTCATGGCCACGGGCACGTTCGAGGGGAAATCCTTCTTGACGTTGGGATAGTTGGAGAAGGCGGTCCATGAAGCGTCGAGCTTTTTCGTGGAGCGATCGAACGTGTAGCGGCCGACGAAATCGTACCAGCCGTGGAGGCAGAGGAGGACTTTCGCCCGATCCTCCACGGGAATGGCGGCACTCAGGGCGTCGATGTCCCGGAACCAGCCGCGGCCGCCGTCGCTCAGGTAGTCGTAATCGACCATGGCGATATCGTGGAGCCAGGCCGGGCCGGGCGGCACGTCGGGGAGGGCCGTCCGATAGAACTGGGCCACGGCGTCGGCGGGCGTCCCCTCGTGGAGGATGAGGGAGACGGAGCGGCTTTCGGGGCCGCTCTCGAGTCCCACGGACGCGGGATAGGTCCATTCCACGGCGTCGGAGGAGAAGAGCGTCGAAAAATAGGGGTCGGCCGCGACGGTGACCCTGCTGTTCCCGAAGCCGGCGAAACTCACCATGGGCAGCGCGAGCGGGACTCCGTCGGCGCGGATCGTCCCGGCGAAACGATAGGCGGCCCGCTTGTCAGCGCCCAAAACCCCGCCCACGCCGTCCTTCCTCGGGAGCCAGGTTTCCGCCGGGAGGGAGAACGGGGCGAGCGGCACGCGCACGGTCAGGTCGGCGGCGAACTTGGCGCGCGGGAACGGGGACGAAAGGTCCACCTCGCGCGATAGGGTCGCGGACCCGCCGTCGGACGTCAGCCGGTAGACGAGCTCCACCCGGAGCGGCGGAGAGAAGGACAGGCCATAGACAAAACGCACCCGGTCCGTTCCCCCCTCGGATCTCAACGGCTGGAGGAGCGCGGAGGCGCGCCCTCCGAGGATGATCTCTACGGCCGCTCCGGCACCGGCCGTCCAGACCGTCAGCCCCTTCCTCTCGACGGCCGCGACGGCGCCGCTCGCCGTGAACGAGACGCAGCAGTCTCCGGCCGACAGGCGCAGGCTCCCGGAGTCATTTACCCCTCCCGGTCCCGGAGACGAAGCCGCCTGCGGCTTCGACAGGAGCTTGTCGTAAAGGCCCGAAACCCTGGCGAAGGCCGCGGCGACGTGGCCGTCGAGCTTCTTCATCGCCGCTGCCTTGTCCCTGCCGTAGAGGGCCGAGAATTCCGATTCGAAAGCCCTGCGCCCGTTAATGAATGAGTCTTCGGCCGGGCCGAGCTCACGGCGGACGCTCCCGATCATCCGGCCGTAGTCCGCCTCGACCGCCCTGGCCAACTCGGCGACCTTGGTCTCGAGCAGCTTGTCCTTTTCGGCCCGAAGCCACGCATCGTCGAAATGGCGCGCGTAGAGGACGGCGTCGTCGTGCGTCCGCGGCCCAAGCCCGGCCCCGGGCGGCAGGTCGTCGACGCCGTAATAGACGGGCAGGTAGGCGGTCGAATCCGGCCTGCCCAAGGCCAGCCAGAGCGTCGCGGAGATCGGCGCCGGCCGCCGGCCATTGAGCGAGGCGATGAACGAGTTGATGGTCGTCGTGGTGCAGATCGTCCTGAACTTCGTGTGGTTCGGAGTCCCCGTTTTATACCCGTCGGTCGCGTCGTAAGGCGTCCCCTCGTAATGGTCCCGCAGGAGGGCCGTGAGCGATTCGGCGGAGACCTTCTTCGCGGGCTTGAAGGAGAACGGGTAGTCCCCGTTCTTTTCCCATTCGCGCCCGCTCAGCCAAGCCAGCCCTCGCCAGTGGCGCAGCGTGTTGCCGTCCATGAAAGGGTCCGGGCGCGGCGGCCTTTGGAAGGCCTTCTTGAAGTCGAACGGGCCGTCCTTGGCCTCGTCGTACCAGCCGCGGCCGCGGGCGTACGCCACGATGTCCGGGCTGCCCATGAACTCGCCCGGCGCGTCCGTCCGGATGCGCCGGATCGTGTACCAGTTGGGGATGACGGCGACCTCGTCGTCCGGGACCCTCTGGGCGAACCAGTGGCGGCCGCGGATGATGGCGATCATCCAGGCCTCGTCCTTATCGGCAACGGAATAGGTCCGGCCGGAGCCGCGGTAACCGTATCTTTCGACGAGCTCGCCGGCGAGCTTCACCGCCTCGCGGGCCGAGCGCGCCTTCTCGGCCATGAGCCGCCGGAGCATGTGGCCGATCCCGCCGTCCGTGAGGTCCTCCGCGGTCTCGCGCGACGGGCAGCTGTCCGAGGTGATGACGACGCCGTAGTCGTTGACGAAGCTGTCGGCGAATTCCTGGCCGGCCGCCTCGATCCAGAGGAAGCCGGCGACCTTGCCATCCGTCTCGTACGTCGCGCCGTTCCCCAGGGCGACCCGGCGCCGTCCGGCGTAATCGCGGGCCTGGATCTTGCGGACGTTGACGATGATGTCGCCGGGGTCGTCCTCGTTGTGGGCGACGATGACCGAGCCGTCGGCGCTGGCCTTCTTGCCGACGATCACGGTGAAGCAGTCGTCGCCGGGCCGCGTCCCGGCCCACGCGGATGCGGCCAGGACAAGGGCGAGAACCGCCAAGGCGAGGAGGTGCTTTTTAGTTTCTCTCATGGAGGGCCTCACGAAGTGTCCAGTCGGTTATTTCGGTCCGGCAAGCGTGACGTCGACGGAGAAGGAATATTCCTTGGCGTTCGAGCCGGGCCGGGCCATCGAGTCGAAGGTATCCAGGAATTCCTGGGACCATGTCCGGCCCGTTCCGGAGAGATAGCCGCTGTTCGAGCCCTGCCTCTCGCGGCTCCCCGGCGTCGAGAGCTCCCGGTTCTGGCCGCCACCCCAGTCGAAGGAGACGCGGAGCGTTTCTCCCGGCGCGGCCCCGATCGCGCCCGTCGTCTCCCGCGGCGAGGCCAGCGGGATGCGGAATTCGAAGGCCGTCCCGTCCTCGGGCCCGGCCTCGGCGAAGTCGGGGTTCATGCCGTGGGCGGCCCGGCCGATGGGCCCGAAGATGCTGCCCGTCGCCCCGATCGCGTAAGCCAGATGGAGCTCGCGCCGGCCCGCCTTCCTGAGCGCCCCCTTCTCGGACTCGGTCAGGACCGTCCCCTGGCTGACCTCCCAGCCGATGTAGGCGTCGGCCGAAACCGACCTGGCCACGAACAGGACGCCGCTCGCGGCCGCGCCGGAGCGCGAGGGGCGACCGAAGACCTTGAGCCCCGCAGCCAGGAGCGCCTTCGAGGCCTCGGGGTCCTTCAGCACGACGAGGATGTACAGGTCGCGGCCGTCATTCCGGAAGGCGAAATCCGCCCCGGACTTCTTGTCGTGGGAGAGGACCTGCGCGGCCCAGTCGTCGGCCCGGCCGTCGACGGCAACGGGCGCCGCCGCCCATTGGCTCCGGACCGCGGGAACGCTCGCCCAGCCGGCGGCACTCAGGGCGAGAAAGAGGACGAGCGTGGACGCTATCGGCAGTTTCGAAGGCACGCTCTTCGTCATGCTCGCTCTCAGAGCCGGATTATATCACAAAGGCCGGGGCTGGCGTCGCCGGGACCTGCGCTTCGCTCATCTCACGACGATCTCGTCGACGAAGACCCAGGACAGGCCGCCGGCCGAGACGTGCCAGTCGGGCAGGCGTTTCGTCCCCTCGACCCGGAAGCGGATGTACCGGACAGCGCCTCCGAACGGCCCGCTCCAGACGAACGGCCGGACGGCCGCCTCGCCCCTGTGGTCGTCCTCGACGGCGATCGTGCCCGCGTCCCGGAAGGCGACGCCGTCTTCGGAGACGGCGCAGGCGACGCTCCGCGGATGGAGGATCCAGCTCCGGAAGTCGGAGAGCGTGCTCAGCGCGATCTCGCGCGGCGCGGCCGGCTTTCCGAGGTCGAGCGTCAGCGTGAAATCGACGCCTTCCCAGCCGAGCCAGTGGACCTTGAAGTCGCTCGCGCCGCGGACCCCGTTGGTCAGGACGGCAAGGTCGCCCTTGGCGTACTTGGGCGACGGCGGCGGGTCGGCCGTGACCGGCCGCCTAAAGGCCAGGTTGCCCTCGACCTGGACGTCGATGAAGCGCTTGGCGGCTTCATAGTAATCCTCGGGGGTCAGGCCCGACTCGTTGAGCGTCCGGACGCCGGCCGCCCGGCATCGGGCGCGGAATTCATCGAGCAGGCGGACCATTTCCGGCCGCGGCGCGAACCGCCCTCCCCGCTCGGCGTAGAAGCCGCGCGGCCCGAACATGTCGTTCTTGGCGATCTCGAGCTTGGCGTACATCAGCGGCAGGCGGGCCGTGCGGACGCGCCCGAGGACGGCGGCGTCGCCGGCCGCGGCCGCCTCGGCCTTGTCGAAGAGGCCGTCGTAGGCCGCGACGTCCGGCGCCGAGAGGAAATCGTCGGCGTGGACGGCCGGCGGCTCGTAGATGTCGAGCTTCGCCCCGGTCCGCTCGAGGACCGCGCGGAGGGCGTCGATGTAGCGCCGGATGAAAGGCGCCGCCTTCGCGTAATAGCCGGCGAGGAAGTCGTCCATCACCGCGTCGGCGCCGATGTCCGGGTTCCAGAGCAGCCGAGCCAGGAGATAGGACTTGAGCTCGCTGAACTCGTGGCCCGGGCTGGTATTCGTCTGCTGGAAGTGCTGGCGGACGCCGTGGGAGACGAAGAACTTGATGTTCGGCTGGAGGACATGGAGGTTCGGGAAGGGCGAAACGCAGTGCGCGAAATCGACCGTATAATCCCAAAGGTAGAGGTTGTTCGTCAGGCGGCTCCAGTCGCGGATGTCCCGGACGAACGAACGGCTCGAGGGCGCCTCGGCGATGGGTTGGCTGCGGTCGAGCTCGATCGTGCAGAGCATGACCTGGACGTTCGCCGCCGGCTGGCTCAGGCGCGGGGCCGTCCGCGAATACTGGTAAGCCAGCGTGGAGATCGTCTTGTCCGGGAAGAGGGCGGCGACGCGGTTGACGAAGCGGATGAGCGGCCCGGCCGGCGAGCCCTCCTCCTCGATCGCCTTCGCGCAATCGGGGCACTGGCAATAAGTCGAATTGTCGTTCTGGCTGACGGACCAGAGGGCCCGGTCGGGCTGGGCGGCCATCTCCTCGCGCAGCTTCGCCACGACGATGTCGAAGACTTCGGGCCGCGAGAGGCACGGCTGGTCGATGACGCGTTTGCCGTTAACGAGCGCGAAGTATTCCGGGTGGTCCGCGAAATACGTCTGCCAGGGGATGAGCTTCTGGAAGGTGTGGACGTAATAGCCGCGGCCGTAGAGGTCGTCCTGGAGGTGGAGCCGCATCCAGTCGCGGTAGTCCGGGTCGAGGGCGAACTCGCCGTGGACGATGCGGACCTCGTTCACGGGGTTGTCGGCGTCGAAGGTGCAACCGAGGACGAGATCCGTCCGCTTGGGGAAGACCTCGACCGTAGGGCTGTATTTTCGGCAACCGAAGTATTTCTCAAGGAGGTGGACGACACCGTAGACCGAGCCCCGGCCTCCCCCGCTCGCAATATAGAGGTCCCGGTGGGAGGTGGCGACAAGGAAGCCGTCGCGGCGCAGGGAGCCGACTTGAGAGGCGATCTCGGGCGGCAGGGCCTGTGGGGGGAAGCCGATCGCCGCGACGCCGCTTGGAGAGGGCTCGGCCGCCGTCCGGACCTCGAGCGCCGCGCCGCTCATCTTCCGGACCGCGGACTTGAGGATCTCCGCGGCCCGCCGCTCGGGCTCCGCGGCGTTCTCGGGGATCTCGATGGCGCAGGCCGCCCGGCCCCGCTCGACGAAGACGAACGCCCGCGTGCACGGGCTCGACTCGACCGCGGCCGCGCCCGTCCCTCCCCGCCCGCCCGTGGCGCAGGCGGCGCCCAGGGCGAGCAGGGCGATGATGGGGTCGGGCCTCACCCTCATTCAATATCTCCAGCTCTTGAGGTCGGCTCCGGGCGGCGCCGTCTTTTCCATCCATTGGACGGACTGCGGGATATACATCTGGTGATAGCGGAGGCGCGATAGGTAGTTCGGCCGGGTGTGGTCGCCGTTCCAGCAGTGCTCGGCCCGGGCGCCGTAGTCGACCTCGCCGTCGTAGTGGGGGTCCTTCGTGGCCTTGAGGAAGGCCTCCATGAGATAGACGGCGTCGTTGAGGTAGTAGTTGTCCATTTCGCCGACGTAGATATGGATCTTACCCTTGAGCTTCGGGCCGAGCGTCTTCCACTCGGTCTCGAGCTTGTAGCGGAGGTCGTAGGCCTTCCACTCCTGGGCGACCTTGCGGTCGATCTGACCCGTGAGCTTGTTCCAGATCGGCGCGGGGTAGCCGTCGGCGCCGACGGGGCCGAAGACGGCCTGCCAGATGTCCCACTGCCCGCCCGAACGGGAATGCGTGCCGAGAACGAGCTCCATATGGTTCGACTCTTCTAGGGTCAGGCTGACTTCGCCCAGGTAATTCCTAGTCCCGGGCCGCGGCGTCTTCTTCCAGCGGCTGTCGAGGAAATACGCGTTCTGGTGCCGGTAGATGTCGACGATGGTATAGGCCCGGAAGTCGATCGGGTCGGGGCAGGCCGCGTAGCAGCCGTTGAATTCGTCGGGGTAGAAGACTTGGGACGCCAGAGCCTCCCACCCGCCGGTCGACCCGCCGTAGAGGAACCGGGCCCAGCCCTGGCCGATGCCGCGGTATTTCCTCTCGATATACGGGATGAGCTCGCGGACGATGGCGTCGCCGTAGGGGCCGAGGTTGGCCGAGTTCACGGCGTAGGAGTCGTCGTAGTAGGGGTTGGCGTGCTGGATCTCCATGACGATGACGCGGGGGAAGCCCGGCCCGGTCCATTCCTTATAAAACTCGTAGGCCAGCTCCTCCTGCGTCCGGTTGTAGCCGGAGATGCGGAACCGCTCGCTCCAGTCGGGCTTGAGGTTCGGGTCGGGCGGCGTTTCCCGGAAGCCCGAGACGGTGTACGGGAAATGCCCGTGGAAGACCATCAGCGGGTAGCGCGCCCCGGGATGGGAGTCGAAGCCCTCGGGCAGGAGCAGGCAGGCGCCGATGAACATCGGCCGGCCCCAGAACTTCGTCAGGAGCTCGCTCTGGATCCTCTCATGCCGGATGTACCTCGTATCTTTGGGCGGCGCGATGGGCGGGATCTCGCGGTCGAGGGCGATCCGCACGGTCCCGGACTTCGCCGGGTCCAGGGTCATCCGGCGCGGCGCGCTGTAGAGGTTCCCGGGCGCGGCGTTCCAGAGCTGGCCCTCGCCCCGGTCCATGGGCAGTTTGACGATGTGTCCGTCGGCGCGGTGGAAGGTCTCGTAGCGATGGAGCAGGGCCTGAACGTAATACTCGCCGGGCGGGAGCGCGGCCAGGCTGCGCACGGGATAGCCGAAAGCCGAGGCGTCGACGACCGCCTCGGCGCCGGGAGCGAGACCGTCAACATCGATGCCGAAAACGAGCTGAGTATCGGGTCCCTCCGAGATCTGGAAGCGCGGCTCGGCATTCCCGTCGGTCGAGATGAGAAGGAGCAGGCGGCCGTCGAGAGGGGTCTTGGAGCGCTCAGCCGGGAAGCTCACGGCGAAGCGGAGCTCCGTGGACGCGGCGGGCGGCGCAGCGGCGGTCGGGACCCATAGGACCTCGATAAAAAGAAGCATCGAGGCCATGCAGAGGAACAACTTTCGGAGAAGACTCGCTCGGTTCATAAATACCTCCCTCCTCGGACGGTCTTAGTGTGGCGCCGTCCGTATAATCTCGAATTTGCAGGGGGTCTTGGCGGCAGTCGCCGGGAGTGTGATAAAGAAGACGCGGCGCTCCGCCTCGGACCCAATAGTCCGTCCGTCAATCGACACCTTGAACTTATTCCCCGGGCTTAGCCCCGGCAGCGTCACGCCCAACTTCTGGGGGCCGTCGCCGAGATAACTTCCCGTGACGCCATCGCGCGTCATCCGGTAGTCGAGGACTCGTCCGCGGAAGCGAAGGGTCTGGCCGAAGCCCTGCGACCACCAGTCCCACGGCGCCATGGGTGCGAGAACGACCGAGCCGTCGAGCTCCATGCCGACGCCGAGGACGAAACGCTGAACGATGCGGATCAAGTTAGCGGGATACTCGCAATACGTGTTCGGACCGGACGCGTTGACGCCACCCTTGCCGTCCGGCTCGTATCTCTCCCGCCAGAGGAAACCGTTCCTGGCGCCAACGTCACAGACCTCCAGGATTCCGCGCATGAGGCCTTCGGCATCTCTCATGCGGGCCCGGGCCTGCGCGTCGAGGACCCAGACGCGGCCCATGGCCGCGAGGTCGTGGCGGTCGGTATGTGTGAACTCCCAGTCCGCGTAGGTTTCCGGGCGGGTTGAAATGCCCGTGGGCATGCCGCCGTAATAGAAGCCTCGGTCGTCTTTGAGTTTCGACCAGAGAATTTCCTGCTGCTGCGGCGTCGCGATATCGAGGGCGACGGCCGCCCAATCCACGTCGGTCAGGCCATGGCTCGAAATGAAACCCTTCTCCGGATGCCAGTATTCGGCGAACTGCCCTTTGCTTTCGACCCAGAACTGCGTCACGAAAAAGTTCCGGATTCGTTCGGCCAGCGACTCGTATCGTTCGGCCTTCGCGACGTCGCCCGCGACTCGGTGCAACGCGGCGACGCGCCGAAAGGCGTCGACGGCGTGACACTGGGCGACTCCGTCCGATTCGATCCGCGCCGGGCGTTCGACATAGTAGCCCGCGCCCCTGACGCGACCCTCTTCCGTGACCAGGGAAGCGAGATGGTCGGCCGAAAGATCGACCGATGGCAGCTGTGTTTCGAGCCATTGCCGGTCGAGGGTCATGCGGAAGATCTCGTCCGCGTTCTGGATGTAGGTCGGGTCGGCCAGGGCCTGAAGAGGGTTGCCGGGGACCCAGTGTGAGTAAAGTCCGCCGTTGGCCGCGACCTGGGCGAGGTGATCGCCCTCGCCGACCCTTTTCCCGGCCAGGTTCGGCAGGATGGCGATGGGCAACGATCCGTCGGCGCGCTGGAACGAACGAACATAATCCCAATTGGCCTTGACGGCGTCGACCCGGCCCAGCCAGAGGAGCGCGTCCGTCATTTGGTGGCCGTCGAGAGAAGGATAGGTGTAGCCGTAACCGAATCCCTGTCCGTCCGCGCACACCGACCAGTAGCCGAAGAAAGCCTTCGGATTGACAGCGGCCAGGACGTTCTTCTGGGCGGCGGCTTCATAGGCCAGGTGAAGATCCCAGTCGGGAAGTCGAGGCTCACTCTCTAGGTCCGAGACATATTGCTTTATTTCGCTCTCAAATGGCGAGGCTCCGAGTTTGTTCAAGCCCGCTTTGAATGCTATCCAATCTCCGGCACGCAGACCACTGACGACCCGCTTCCAGTCCTTGCTCTTTTTCAGAGCCTTCGTCATGATCTCCGGATAAGTTCCGAACAAGCGTGAATAATCGTCCGCCAGAACCTCCCCGTAGAACGCATCCCCTCTTTCCTCCAAGAATGTCCAGATGGGAGCTGTTTGATCGTTAATGGGCCGAAGATGTTTCCTT
>JBBISK010000038.1:0-13818 GCA_037441295.1 Candidatus Aminicenantota bacterium
CTGCAGACGGACAGCGCCGGCTACGACCCGAACAAGGAGGAGTGGTACTCCATCGGCTACCCCATCCCCTACGGGAAATACACCATGGCCCTCCTGCTCGCACCCATGGACCTGAAGAAGAACCAGCCCGACCTGAAGAAGGTCGGCGTCGAGTACGTCGACCTCGACCTCCCCACGCCCGAGGCCCTGCAGAACGTCCTCGATACGACGCCGCTGTTCTTCGCCAAGAACATCGAGCCGATGCCGACCTACGAGGCCCGGATGGCCATCCACCGCGGCTACTTCACCTACTCCATCCTCAAGATCACCCCGAACATCGACGACGTCATCACGGCTGAGGACAAGGGCCAGATCGAGACCCTGTTCTTCGTCCTCGGCGCCAAGCCCAAGCCCGAGACCGCAAGCCAGGGGCAGCCGCAGTACGACATCGAGGTCAGTTTTGAGGTCCAGAAGCCCGACGGCAGCCCGGCCATCAAGTGGCAGCCGCAGACCTACCCGAGCACGCTCATCGACCAGACCCTTCCCTTGAAGCAGACGCTGAAGAAGGGCGACAAGACGGAGGTCCAGGACCTCGGCACCGGCAAGTACAACCTCGTCCTCAAGATCACGGACAAGGTCTCGACGCTGACGCTCGAAAAGAGAATCGCCTTCGAAGTGAAGTAAGGGACGCCAAGCGACCCAGGGGGCCGGCCCGTCCGCGGGCGGCCCCTTTTTTTGTCACGGCCGGGGCGGCCGGACGACCTTGAGGTCGAAGATCTTGCGGACCTTGCCCTCCCCCCCCGCCCGAGCCTTGATGACGACGTCGACGACGTCCTTGCCGGTCGGGAGCGGCCGGGCGAACCGGAACGGGATGTCCCCGGCCTTCTCGTAATCGACGCCGGCGGTCGTGTAGGCCCGGGTGTCGGTGAAGACTTCGCGCTTCGACCCCTCGCCCTCGTAGAGGTAGAACTTGAAGTCGAGGTCGACCTCGAGCTTCCCCTCGGCGTTCTCCTTGAGGAGCAGGGATTTGGCGGGGATGAGGACGACGAGCTCCTTGGCCGCGTCATCGTACTTGAGTCCGAAGCTGACGACCCTCGTCTTGAAGACGGAGCTGGGCCCCACCCACTGCCCGAGCTTGTAGAGCTCCATGGCCTCGAAGATGTTCCCCTCGGTCTGGCTGATCTTGTACGCGCCGTAGCCCCGCTCGTCGACGAACTGGACTCCCACGCCGTACTTGTAGTAGAGCCACCAGACGGCGGTACCCCGGTTCGTGGTCGAATACGTGCGGTTGAGGAAGTCCTCGGTCTTGTCCGGCGGGCCGAGGAAGATATAAACCCGTCCCCGGTCCGTGTTCATGCCGAAGCCGCCTTCCTTGAAATGTTTGTTGGCGTACGCCACCCGCGCCTCGAACTCCCTCTTGAACTCGTTGTCCTCCGTGTCGGGGTCGGGGTCGCGCTTCTCCCAGAAGTCGCGAATGAACTCCTTGCGGCTCTCGGCGTCCGTGAGGTGCTTCCAGATCTTGGCCTCCTCCCCGGACATGATGAGGTGGGCGGTCTGGTAGAATTTCTCGCTCTCGGCGTCGGGCTTCGAGGCGGTCTGGGCGGCTCGGGCCGCCGCCGCCGCCCCGCCGGCCGCGGCCAGCGCGGCCAGAAAAAGGAGCCGCCGTCCGGTCCTTCCGGTCTTCATGCGTCACCCCCTCTGCGGCCTCCTGCGGGCCGCGGCCGGCGCCGGCCGGCTATTTCTTCAGGTATTGGAGGAGCTGTTTCGCGACGCCGGCCTTCTCGTGGTTCGGCGCCAGCTGGAGGAATTTCTCCAGGCAGGCGACGGCTTCGGGGACCTTGTTCTGACCGACGAGGAGTGTCCCCATCTGGTAGAGGGCGTCGGCGAAATCCGGCTTGAGCTCGACGGCCTTCTGGAATTGGGCCAGCGCCGCCTCGGGCTCGCCCGTGCTGCTCAGGCAAATGCCCAGGTTGTAGCGGGCCTCGGCGTCTTCGGGGCTGAGGGCCACGGCCTTCTCGTAATAGGTCTTGGCCTCGGCAAAATTCTCGGCCCTGGCCAGGGCTTCGCCGACCTCCTTGTTGGCGCTGATGCTGTCCGGGCTGAGGGCGAGGGCCTTCTTGAAGGCGGCCAGGGCTTCGTCCGGCTGGTTCTGCTTTTTCCGGGCCAGGCCGAGGTTCAGGTAGTATCCCCAGCTCTCGGGCGCGAGCTTGATGGCTTCTTCATAGGCGGCGGCCGCCTCGGCGTACTTCTGCTCGGCGTAGAGCTTGTTGCCCTTGAGGAAGAGGTTGTCGGCCTGGGACAGGCTCTTGGCCGCCGCGGCCTCGACCGTCGCCAACCGCACCTCGAATGTCGACGTCTCGTCAATGCTGACGTGGAGGTCCTTGACGGCCGAGGCGAAGCCTTCCTTCTTGAGCCGGACCTGGTAGTCGCCCGGCGTGAGCCCGATCTGGAGGAACTTGCCGTTCCGGTCGGTCACGAGCTCGTAGTGGACGCTCGAGGTCCAGGCGGCCACGATGCTGACGGACACCTTTTCGAGCGGTTTGCCCTCGGCGCTCAAGATGCGCCCCTCGATCCGCCCCTGGGTCTGGGCCAGGGCGGCCGGGAGGACCAGGGCGAGGGAGAGGAGGGCGGCGGCAAGGGATCTCCTGAACATATTTTTCTCCTATCTCTCCGCCAGGCGCTTCCGGGCCTTCTCCTCGAGCTCCCTGGCCTGGGGCTGTCCGGGCACGAGCGACAGCGATTTCTCGAGAAGGGGAAGCGCTTTTTCGGGGCGGTTGAGGTTGATGTAGCACTCGGCGGCCAGGTTCAGGACGGGGACCTCGGTCGCCTCGCTCATGAGCTTCTCGAGGTAGCCGACGGCCGAGGACCAATCGGAGAGGCCGGCGTAGTCGAGGGCGATGACCTTGCCCGTTTCCCGGTCAGGGACCCTCGAGTAGAGGGGCAGGGCCTGGTCGAGGGACTCGCGGTAGAGCTTGAGCCCGTAGAGGGTCTTGGCCAGGAGAAGCCGCGCCGCCGGGTCGTCCCTGGCCTGGAGCGACCGCTCGAGCATGGCCCGGGCGCGGCCGTAATCCCCGGCCAGGAAATACTGGCCGCCGAGCGCCGTCAGGTGCTCCGCCCCCGGGAACGGGGCGTGCTGGCGCGCATAGACCCATGGCAGAACGGGCACGGACGCCGAGAGGACGATGAAATTCTCCTTGTCCGTGAGGACCTTCCGCCCGGAGGGGGCGACGGCCGAGACCTCGGCCCGGTAATACCCGGGCTTGAGCCCGGAGAGGGAGAACGTCCCGGATACGGAGACGTCGGCGGCGCCGCCCGCTCTCGCCGCTGCGGAGAGCGGGAAGCTGCCCAGGCCCTGGGAGCCGTCGGCGGAGAAGATCTCGACGACGAACGACGGCGGCCCCGGGAGCTTCAGGGCATCGAGGTTCCAGGCTTGGAAGAAGACGCCCGGCGTTTCCGTCGGCAGGAACTCGTTGCGGGCGCCGACGAGGTACTGGGCGCCGTCGAAGGCGAAGGCCCGCAAGTTCGCGGCCTGGGCCCCGGGCAGGGCGTCGCGGCCGTGGTAGAGGATCGGCGAGCTCAGGCGGGCCTGGCCGCCGCCGGGGACCGAGATGCGGAACTCGAAGGACGTGAATTCCCGGGCCGTCTTGTTCTTCAGGAGAAAGAGGGCCTTGCAGTCCCCGGGAATGACGGGGACGAGGTCCTGGAAGGCGAAGCGCTGGCGCTCGTGGGCCTTATATTGGTCGGGGGTGAGGCGGAGGGGGATCTCCTGCGTCCGCTCGAAGAACGACCGGCCCCGGCCGTCCTCGAGCCGCAGCACGAGCTCGTAGCTGGCGTAGACGCCGCCCCCCTCGGCGGCGAAGTCCATCTTCTCCGGCTCGATCGTCCAGTGGAGAAAGCTCTGGTCCCCGGCCTTGAAGACCTTGGCCTGGAAGGCGCTGGCGAAGTACTTGTCGGCGTACTCCGTCTCGATGTAGTCCTTGTAGGAGAGATAGTTCCGGGCGTAGCCGTCCGAGTACTTCTTCTCAGGCAGCTCCTTGATCGAGGCGATGATCGTGTCCGAGGAGAAGCTGCCCAGCCCGCCGGGCCTGTCGCCGGGGAGGTAGCTGACGGCGGCGGCGGCCAGTTCGCTGCCGACCTTGCGGAGGGTCTGGATGGCCGTGGCGCGCTGACTGTTGTCGGTATAAACCTGCGGAACGGCGAGCTTCTCGGGGCCGTCGATGCCCGGATAATAGAGGCGGTAGTCCCCGAGGCCCTCGGGCTGGTAGAAGATGAGGTAAAAATAGTCGGGCAGGCCGTATTCCTCGGCGCCCTTGTAAAACCAGAGCTCCGTCGGCCAGACCTCGGAGTTCGTCGAGTACATGGTGCGCTCGAGCGGCTTGCCCAGGAGGAGATAATAGAAGCCGCGGTCGGTCTGGCTGCCGCGCTTCGGCGAGCTGTGGCCGAAGTTCTGGTCGGCGAAGCGGACCCGCTCCATGTACTCCTTCTGGAACTCGTTCTCGGACGTGTCCGGGGAGGGGTCGCGCACCTTCCAGAAGAGGACGATGAACTTCGCCCGCTCGGCGTTCGTCCTGAGCTTCGAGAAAACCTCCCGCTCGACCTTGGTGATGACGGGGCCGACGTCCTCGAGCCACATCTTCTGGTCGTCCGTCATCGACTGCTGGGAGCGCAGGAGCGCGGGCAGGAGGACGAGCGCGCAGAGAGCGGTGAGAGCCGCGGCGCGAAGCGTCCGGGCGTGCGTGCGGACGTCGGGCGACATGGAACAAAGATAGCACACCCCCCGGGAAGTTACAAACGAGGCGGCCGGGGACCGCGGCGGTGGGTCGAGCCAGGGGCACGGCGGGGGGGACGATCCCGCTGGAGGCCAAGACACTTGACACGAGGTCCTCCATCACAAAGAAGCATATCTTTATTTATCAGCAGGATGGCCATGAACGCGGCTCTTGGCATCGATGTTGCTGCGGGTTGAGGTCAGGGCCGTCCGTTCGGGGCGGCGGAGGATGGCATGTCCGGACGTTCAATTCCCTTGACATCGGCCGGACGTATTTCGCATAATGGGGCGGAACCCATGAGGATTCCGCAAGCCCGAGACCGTCACCGCCTGACCTGCCGGCTCGCCTACATCCTCAACCCCGGCCTTTAGGCGCGCCATTTCCCGGCATGACCATAGCTCTATCTGGACTTATATATTTTTTTGAGGAGGTGCCGCACGGATACAGGCAGACGCGTCATTCAAGCTATCATCACCAAGAGAATCCTGAAACGGAGGTAAAATGAAGAAACCCATCCTCGCAGTGCTCCTCCTCCTTCTCGTCGCGGCCTTCACCTTCTCCCAGTCCCGGGAAACGGGCGCCATCACGGGGAAAGTGACCGACGAGCAGTCGAGCCCGCTCCCGGGCGTTAGCCTGACCCTGAGCGGCCCGGCCCTGATGGGAACGCGAACCGCCGTCACCGACGCCGCCGGCCTCTTCCGCTTCCCCGCCCTGCCTCCCGGCACGTACTCCGTGAAGGCCGAGCTCCAGGGCTTCGGCACGGTCATCCAGGAGAACATCCGGCTGTCGACGACGTCCACCCTGACCCTGGACGTCGCCTTGAAGGCCTCCAAGGTGGAGGAACAGGTCACTGTCATTGCCAAGTCTCCGACCGTCGACGTCAAGTCCACGGAAACGGCCTCGGTGACCCTCGGCAACGAGGTCCTGCGCAATATCCCGAACAGCCAGTTCTCGGCCGACATCGTCAACCTCGCGCCGGGCGTCAACAACGACTCCGCCTACGGCGCGGCCGCCGGCCGCGGCATCTCCTACCAGATGGACGGCGTCGGCGTCAGTGACCCCGACGGCGGCACGGCCTGGGTCTTCGTCGATTACAACATCATCGAAGAGGCCAAGGTCATGGGCATCGGCCTGCCGGCCGAGTACGGGAATTTCACCGGCGTCATCTTCAATATCGTCACGAAGTCCGGAGGCAACCAGTTCTCGGGCCATTTCGAGACGATCCTCCAGGGCCAGAAGAAGGGCTTCTGGGGGACGACGAACAACTCGTCCTACGTCAGCGACTGGCCGGGCATCACCGCGCCCGTCGAGAGCCTGTGGGACATCAACGCCCACCTCGGCGGCCCGATCCTCAAGGACAAGCTCTGGTTCTTCGCCGGCGGCCAGTTCTACCGCTCCAAGGACTTTCCCACGGGCTTCCCCTTCGCCCAGGATTACAAGCAACCGCGCTTCTTCTTAAAGCTGAACTCGCAGTTCTGGGCGAAGACGAACATCAGCGCCGCCATCGAGTACGACAACTACAACGGGACGTACCGCGGCGGCTCGGCGACGGTCGACCCCGACGCCACGGTCAACCAGGTCGACCCCGAGTACGTCCTCAACTTCAACCTGACCCAGATCCTCTCCCCCAAGACCTTCTTCGACTTCAAGGCCGCCTACTTCAACGGCTACTACAACCTCGACCCCCGGACGGGCCGGGACACGAACGGCCACTACATCATCTACAACGAGCTCTACGACCCGGCCTTCACCGGGCCGAAGTCGCTGGAGGACCCGCGCGGCCTGGCGAACAACCACCGCTACTTCAGCTCCGGCTACTACGCCGAGCATCCCCGGCAGCGCTTCCAGGCCAACGCCAGCATGACGACCTACGCCGAGAACTTCATCAAGGGCAACCACGATTTCAAGTTCGGCGTCGAGTTCGAGCGCTCCGAGTCCCGGAACGTCTACGGCTACACGGGCGCGAACCACTGGTATTACCTCGACTATTGGGGCTACGGCTACAACGGGAACTACAGCGCCATCCAGTACGACGGCTACAACATCCGCACCGTGGTCAGCCGGCTGGAAGGGTTCGTCCAGGACTCCTGGCAGTTCTCCAAGCGCCTGAACCTGAGCCTCGGCGTCCGCCTCAGCCAGGGCTGGGGCCAGATCCCCGGCCTCTCGGGGACTCCGTACAGCGCCTTCCGGGCCGCCCCGCGCCTCGGCTTCACCTTCGACGTCCTCGGCGACAAGACGACGATCCTCAAAGCCCACTACGGCGAGTTTACGGACGGCATGTATACTGGCATGCTGGACCGGCTGAACCAGAACTGGTCGGACAAGATCTACTATTATTGGGACGTCGGGGGCCAGTACTGGTATGAGGACCACCGCCGAATCCACGGCAACTGGGTCATCGACCCCGGCATCAAGCAGCCGTTCATGAGGCAGTTCACGGTCGGCATCGAACGCGAGCTGTTCAAGGACGCCTCGTTCTCGATCACCTACATCAACCGCAGCTACCACAATTTCCAGGGGGCTTACAACGCCCTGGCGACCTACGCGCCCGTCCAGAAGACCTATTCGGTCTGGGACCCGGCCCAGAAGACGATGGTGAACGACACCTTGACATTCTTCGACCTCACCTCCGGGGACGCCGCCGACTGGCATCTCACCAACGTCGACAAAATTGCGGCACAGCTCAACAGCACCTACGGGATCGGCGCCAACCCCTACCGGAACTACTGGGGCCTGGAGTTCCTGTTCAACAAGCGGTTCTCGAACAAATGGCAGTTGTTGGCCTCGTACGTCTATTCCCAGGCGAAGGGGACGATGAGCAACAGCAGCGCCTACCGCGACATCGGCTGGAACAGCTATTACGACCCCAACTACTGGCTCAACGCCGACGGCTACCTGACGTATGATCCCACCCACATGATCAAGGTCCAGGGGACCTACGTGCTGCCCTTCGGCATCTCCTTCAACGCCTACTTCCACGCCATCACGGGCGACGCATGGACGGAGATGCGCAGGACGGGGAGCCGCGATTTCGCCCAGGGGAGGATCACCTTCAACGTCCTGCCAGCCGGCACGTACCACTATCCCATGGAGACTTCGCTCGACCTCAGGCTCGAGAAGACCTTCGTCCTGGCTTCCAAATACCGCCTGGGGCTGATCTTCGACGTCTTCAACGTCTTCAACAGCAATACGATCACCTCTTGGGGCACGCGGATCGCCTATGACTGGGTCGCGGACGACCCCGCCTACTCTGCCTCCACCCAGGGCCACGACCTCTACGGGCTGGTCCTGCCGCGGCGGGCGAGGATCGGCCTCCGCTTCATCTTCTAGCGCATCGGCTCCACGCAGACGCTCGAAAGGGCGGCGGGAAGACCCGCCGCCCTTTCTTTTTTGGGGGAACACAAGCCCCTGTCCCCCTATGCTATTTTGGGCTTTGTGCTAGAATTGATGGGTCCGCATGAGCGCCAAGAAACGCCCTCTCATTCTCGTCGCGGCCGTCCTCGTCGTGGCCGTCCTGGCCGCGGCCGCGCTCTTCCTCCTTCCCGCCGGCCCGAACTTCGCCCGCCTCCGCAAGCGGCGTGATTTCAACGTTATCCTCATCACACTGGACACGACCCGGGCCGACCGCCTAGCCTGCTACGGCTGTAAGGACGTCGAGACGCCGACGATCGACGGTTTCGCCGCCCGCGGCGTGCGCTTCGAGAACTGCTACGCCCAGACGCCTCTGACGCTCCCCTCCCACACGACCCTCATGACCGGCACCCTGCCCCTCTACCACGGCGTCCGCGATAACGGCGGCTTCTTCGTCCCCCAGAAGCTCGTGACCATGGCCGAGCTCTTCAAGGACAAAGGGTATGAGACGGGCGCCTTCATCGCCGCCTATGTCCTCGATTCCAAGTGGGGCCTGAACAAGGGCTTCGACACCTACTACGACAACTTCGACCTGAACAAGTTCCAGCGCGTTTCGCTCGACGCCGTCGAGCGGCCGGCCAACGAGGTCATGGACCGGGTCCTGCCCTGGCTCGAGGCGAGGAAGG
The DNA here is from genome assembly GCA_037441295.1 of Candidatus Aminicenantota bacterium. Taxonomy (GTDB): domain Bacteria; phylum Acidobacteriota; class Aminicenantia; order Aminicenantales; family Saccharicenantaceae; genus DATKJS01. Next base: position 8,786 of record JBBISK010000038.1, read on the forward strand.
ACAAGCGCTTTTTCACGTGGGTCCACCTGTACGACCCCCATTCGCCCTACCAGCCGCCGCCGCCCTATGACAAGATGTACGCGTCCCAGCCCTATCTCGGCGAGATCGCGTTCGCCGATTCTGAGCTCGGCCGCCTCTGGCGCTTCCTCGAAACGAACGGGCTTCTCGACCGGACCATGATCGTCTTCGCGGGGGACCACGGCGAGAGCCTGGGCGAGCACGAGGAGAAGACCCACGGCTTCTTCGTCTACCAGGCGGCCCTCCGCGTCCCGCTCATCATCGCCACCCCCTTCGCGAAGCTCCGCGGACGCGTTTCCTCCGAGGCCGTCGGGCTCGTCGACGTCCTGCCGACCGTCTGCGAGATGGCCGGGCTCGCGGTCCCGGCCGAGGTCCAGGGGAGGAGCCTCGTTCCGGCCTTCGACCGCCGGCGGCCGGCGGCAGCAAACCTCGTCTACAGCGAGACCTATTACCCCCGCTTCCACTACGGCTGGTCGGACCTCAAGTGCGTCCAGGACGGCCGGCACAAGCTCATCCTGGCCCCCGTGCCCGAGCTCTACGACGTCGTCGACGACCCCGGCGAGACGCGGAACCTCGTCTACGAGCGGAAGAAGGTCTACGAGGACATGCGCGCCGCGGCCGAGGCGTTCATCCGGCGGGCCGAGCGGAACGCGTACGAGATGGACGTCTCGAAGGTCGACGCGGAGACGCGGGAGAAGCTGGCCGCCCTCGGCTACGTCGGCGCCTTCACCGACCCGGCCAAGCTCCGGGGCAGGTCCCTGGCCAATCCCCGGGAGAAGATCGGCGTCTTCAACCAGCTCTCCGAGGCGCGGGGGCTCGGATTGAACGGCCGGCCGGAGGAGGCCATCCGCCTCATCCGGGCCATCATCGCCACTGACCCCGACATCACCGACGCCTACTTCTCCATCGGCACCCTCTACGTCCAGGAGGAGAAGTACGCCGAGGCCGCGGATTATTTCAAGCAGGTCCTCGGCCGCAAGCCCGACGAGACCTTCGCCGCCATCAACATCGCCCGCATCTACGAGAAGATGGGCCGGTACGGCGAGGCGGAGGCCTTCGCCCGCGATTATCTCGCCAAGGGCTTCGAGGAGCCCGAACTGACCTACCTCGTCGGGCGGATGGCCTTCCTCCAGAAGAAGTACGACGAGGCCGTCCCCGTCCTCGAAAAGTGCCTCACGCTCAGGACCGAGACGGCCGGGGCGCACGATATGCTCGCCGCGATCGGCATCGCCCGGAACGACTTCGCCGTCGCCGGGGAGCACCTGCGGCTGGCCCTCGAGGCGAACCCGCGGCTGGCCAACGCCCACTACAAGCTCGGCTGGATCGCCGAGAAGCAGGGCCGGCGCGAGGACGCGGAGGCCGAGTACCTCAAGGAAGTCGAGATCACGCCCAGGCACTTCAAGGCCCTCTACAACCTGGCCCGGATCTACCAGGCGACCGGCCGCCTCGACCGGGAGCGGGAGGCGCTCGAGAAGTGCCTGGAGGCCGACCCGAAGTCCCCCCTGGCGTATTTCTACATCGCCCGGCTGGACCTCGAACGGAGCGAGCGCTACGAGGAGGGGATCGAGCTCGTCCGCAAGGGGATCGACCTCAAAGCGGAGCCGGCGGAACTCGCCTTCGGCTATTCCCTGCTGGCCGAGCTCTACAGGCGCACCGGGGACGAGGCCCGAGCGCGCGAGTGCGCCGAGAAGGCCCGCACGCTGGCCGCCGGGCGCGGCGAGGTCCGTTAGCGGCATGAGAAAGCCGCAGACGGCGAGGGCCCGATGAGATCCCGAAAGCTCCCGCTCCTGGCCGCGGCCGCGGTCGTCCTCGCCGGTGCGGCGGCCGCCTTCTTTCTCCTGCGCCCGTCGGGCGGGCCGACGCCCGCCGGCCGGCTCCGGGACCCGAACGTCATTCTCGTCACGCTGGACACGACCCGAGCCGACGGCCTGTCCTGCTACGGGAACACGAACGTCAAGACGCCGACGGTCGACGCCTTCGCCGCCCGCGGCGTCCGCTTCGAGAAATGCTACACCCAGACGCCGCTGACGCTCCCCGCCCACACGACCCTCATGAGCGGGACCCTGCCCCTCTTCCACGGCGTCCGGGACAACGGCGGGTTCTTCGTCCCCCAGAAGCTTCCCACGATGGCCGGGCTGCTCAAGGAGAAGGGCTACGAGACGGGCGCGTTCGTCGGGGCGTGGGTCCTCGATTCCAAGTGGGGGCTCAACCGCGGTTTCGACACCTACTTCGACGACTTCGACCTGAGCCGCTTCCAAACGGTCTCGTTCGACACGGTTCGGAGGCCGGCCAACGAGGTCCTGGACGCCGCCCTGCCCTGGCTCGAGGCGCGGAAGGACAAACGGTTCTTCGCCTGGATCCACCTCTACGACGCCCACTCCCCCTACCAGCCGCCGGCGCCGTTCGACCGCGAGTACGTCGGCCGACCGTACCTCGGCGCCATCGCCTTCGCCGACGCGGAGCTCGGGCGCCTGCTGCGCTTCCTCGAGTCGAACGGGCTCCTCGGGACGACCATCGTCATCATCGCCGGCGACCACGGCGAGAGCCTGGGCGAGCACGCGGAAGAGACCCACGGCTTTTTCATCTACCAGGCCGTGCTCCGCGTCCCGCTCATCATCGCGACACCCTTCCCGAAACTCCGGGGCCGCGTCTCCTCCGAGGCGGTCGGCCTCGTCGACGTCCTGCCCACCGTCTGTGAGCTGGCCGGCCTCCCTGTCCCGGAAGGCGTCCAGGGCAAGAGCCTGGTCCCGGCCCTTTCCGGCGGGCGGCGGGAAGGACACGGCCTGGTCTACAGCGAGACCTATTACCCCCGCTTCCACTACGGCTGGTCGGACCTCAAGGGCGTCCAGGACGGCCGCTACAAGCTGATCCTCGCCCCGGCGCCGGAGCTCTACGACGTCGCCGCCGACCCGGGCGAGGAAAGGAACCTGGCCGGCTCGCGGCCGGACGTCCTCCGGGACATGAAGGCCGCGGCCGAGTCCCTTATCCGCGAGGCCGGCCGGAGCGCCTACGCCTCGGGGCCGACCAAAGTCGACGCAGCGACCCGGGAGCGGCTGGCCGCCCTCGGCTACGTCGGCTCGTTCACCGACCCGGGGAGGAGCGCCGGCAAGCCGGCGGCCGACCCCAAGGACAAGATCGCCGTCTATAACGGGCTGGCCCGGGCACGGGAGGCCGGACTGGCCGGCAGGCCCGACGAGGCCATCCGGATCGTCCGGGACATCCTCGCCGCCGACCCGGAGGCCAGCGCAGCCGCGTACGACATCCTCGGCGCGAGCGACATCGCCAAGAACGACCTCGAACGGGCGGCCGAGAACTTCCGCAAGGCCCTCAGCCTCGACCCCGAGCTCATGAACGCCCATTACCGGCTCGGCTGGATCGCCGAGAAGCAGGGCCGGCTCCCCGAAGCGGCGGCTGAGTACGAAAAGGAGATCGACATCACGCCCGGCCACTTCAAGGCCCTCTACAACCTGGCCAGGGTCTACCATGCGACCGGCCGACCCGACCAGGAGCGGGAGGCGCTCGAGAAGTGCCTGGAGGCCGACCCGAAGTTCGCGCCGACCTATTTCTATCTCGCCCGGCTCGACCTCGAACGGGGCGAGCGCTACGCGGAAGGGATCGAGCTCGCTCGCAAGGGCCTTGACCTCAAGCCGGCGCCGGCGGAGCTTCCCTTCGGCTATTCTCTGCTGGCCGAGCTCTACAAGCGCACGGGCGACGAGGCCCGCGCCCGCGAGTGCGCGGACAAGGCCCGCGCGCTGGCCGCGGCGCTCGGCCGGAGCCGCTGAGCGCCGACGCCAGCGGGCGCCGGCCGCAAAAAAAACCGCGACGAAAGCGCTTGCATTCGCCGCCGCCGCGTTCTACACTTGGCATCCCGGTCATGAGATTCGTCGCCGACCTGCATATACACTCAAAGTTTTCGAGGGCCACGTCGCGGGACATGGTCCTCGATACGCTCGCCTACTGGGCCAAGGTCAAGGGCCTCCGCCTCCTCGCCACCGGCGACTTCACGCACCCGGAGTGGCTCTTCCTGATGAAGGAAAAGCTCAAGCCCTCCGGCAACGGCTTCTTCGAATTCAAGGCCGGCGTCCAGCCCCCCGACGACCCGTTGCTGCGGAGCGTCCCGTTCTCGCCCAAGGACGTCTCCTTCATCCTGTCGACGGAGCTGAGCTTCATCTATTCGAAGGGGGGCAAGGTCCGCAAGATCCACGTCATGCTCCTCGCCCCTGACTTCGAGTCGGTCGAGCGAGTCAACGCCCGGCTCTCCGCCGTCGGCAATCTCCGCTCCGACGGGCGGCCGATCCTCGGCCTCGACGTCCGGCTCTTCTGCCGGATGGTCGCCGAGACCTGCCCGCGCTGCGTCGTCATCCCATCGCACATCTGGACGCCGTGGTTTTCGCTGTTCGGCGCCAACTCGGGCTTCGACTCGATCGAGGAGTGCTTCGAGGACATGACGCCGATGATCTTCGCCCTGGAGACCGGGCTGTCGTCCGACCCGCCCATGAACTGGCGGCTCTCCGCTCTCGACCGCTTCGCCCTCGTCTCGAACTCCGACGCCCATTCGCCGGCTAAGCTCGGCCGCGAGGCCAACGTCTTCGACACGGAGTTCAGCTACCGGGGCCTCATGGACGCCCTCCGCGGCCGCGACCCCGGCCGGTTCCTGAGCACGATCGAGTTCTTCCCCGAGGAGGGGAAGTACCATTACGACGGCCACCGCAAGTGCGGCGTCGTCCTCTCCCCTCGCGAGAGCATGAGTGTCTCCGACCTCTGCCCGAAGTGCGGCAAGCCGCTGACGGTCGGCGTCCTCCATCGCGTCGAGGCCCTGGCCGACCGGGAGCCCGGCGTCGGGGCGGCCGGACGCATCCCGTTCCAGAACCTTATCCCTCTCAACGAGATCATCGCCGAGGCCGTTGGCCGGACGCCGGAGTCCCAGGCCGTCTGGGACCTCTACTTCCGGTTCGTCCGCGAGTTCGGCGACGAGGTCGCCGTCTTGACCGAGGTCCCGGTGTCCGAGCTCGCCC
>JBBISK010000039.1:0-13590 GCA_037441295.1 Candidatus Aminicenantota bacterium
ATGTCCTCAACGAAGGGGAGACCGACGCCCCCCAGGGCCTGAAGGACGCCCTGGCCCAAGGGAACCGCCTCCAAGACATCCACATGGCCGAGATGAAGGAGGGGCGGACGGGGAACCAGATCCTGGCGGCGGCCCTGAAAAAAGCCAAGGATGCGGGGCTGAGGCCCAGCATCTACAGCCATCCCCTGGGCTTCCAAGGCCACGCCGCCGGCCCGACCATCGGCCTCTGGGACATGCAGGGCGGAGTCCCCGGGGCGGGCGACTACCCGCTCTTCCTGGATACCGTCTACTCGATCGAGCTCAACGTCCTGGCCGCGGTCCCGGAATGGGGCGGGCAGGAGGTCCGGATGGCCCTCGAGCAGGACGCCGCCTTCACCGCCGCCGGGGCCCGCTTCCTGGACGAGCGGCAGACGCGGCTCCACCTCATCAAGTAGGGGACGTCACGGCCATGCCCGCGTTCATCGACCTCGTCCGGAGCCGCAGGAGCATTCGCCGCTTCCTGCCCCAGGCCGTCGAAAGGGAGAAGATCACCGCCTGCCTCGAAGCCGCGCGTCTGGCCCCATCGGCCCATAACGCCCAGCCATGGCGCTTCGTCGTCGTTGATGACCCGGGCCTCAAGGGCAGGCTCTGCCGGGAGGCTTTCAAGGGCATTTACCGGGTCAGCCGTTTTGCCGAGCAGGCGCCGGTCGTCATCGTCGTCCTCATTCGGAAGGACATCGTCGTCCACTTCGTCGGCCGCCGCATCCAGGGCACGACATACCATCTCATCGACACGGGCATCGCCGGCGAGCACCTCGTCGTTCAGGCCGAGGAGCTGGGGCTCGGCACCTGTTGGATGGGCTGGTTCAGCCGCCGCGGCGTCCGACGGGCCCTTGGGCTGCCGCGGCGCTACAAGGTTGTGGCTTTGATCCCGGTCGGCTACCCTGCCTCGCGTCCGCCGAGGGAGACGGTGCGCATGCCCCTCCATGAGGTGGCCTGGTGGAACGGCGCCGTCGAGGGAGCGGAGGACGGAGAATGCGGGAAAAGTCCGACGCCGGAAAAGTGAGGGGCGGAGGCATGGCCGTTTTCCTCATCGTCGCCCTCGGCATCTACGGCCTGGTCAACTTCTACATCGGCCGGCGGGGGTGGCAGGCCCTCGACGCCTTCCCGGTGGGGCGTCGGGTCTTTCTCGGCCTCTTCCTCGCCCTTGTCCTGGCCTATCCGCTCGGCCGCATCGCCATGGGCTTCGGCCGGAACTCTCTCGGCGGGCTCGCCGTCAAGGCCGGCTCGTTCCACCTGGCCCTCATGCTCTACCTCTTCCTGGGTGTGCTCGCCGTGGACGTCCTCAGGCTCCTCAACTCGGTCCTGCGGGTCGTGCCGCGGGCGCCGGGCGGCCCGGGGCGGACGGGCCTCATCCTCTTCCTTGTCGTGGCGGGGTCGGCCGTCCTCACGGTCGCCGGCGGCGCGGTGAACGCCGCCCGGCCGCGCGTCCGCGAGCTCGTCGTGGTCATCGACAAGCCAGCGGCCGGGCTGGGCGGGCTGACGGTGGCCGTCGCCTCCGACATCCACCTGGGCACGATCGCCGGCAGCTCGCGTCTGCGGGCGCTCGTCGACCGCCTCAACGCGCTCGGTCCGGACCTCATCCTACTCCCAGGGGACATCGTCGACGAGAGCGTCACGGCCAAAGAGGAGGAGGCGATGACCGAGGTCTTCCGGCAGCTGCGGCCGCGACTCGGCGTCTTTTCCGTGCCCGGGAACCACGAGTACTATGGCGATTTCGAGCGCAACATCTCCTACCTGCGCAGGTGGGGAGTTACGGTCCTCCAGGACGAGGCGGCCCTCGTCGGCGGCGCGATATATATCATCGGCCGCCGGGACCCGACGGCTCTGCGCCGCGGCGAAGCCCGGATGCCGATCGAGGAGATCATGAGGCGGGCCGGCGTCGACGCGCGGCGCCCGCTCATCCTGCTCGACCACCAGCCGCTCCGGCTGGAGGAGGCCGAGCGGGCCGCGATCGACCTCCAGCTCTCGGGGCACACCCATGCCGGCCAGCTCTTCCCGCTGAACATCGTCAACAAGCTCATCTATGAGCAGAACTGGGGGTCGCTCCGGAAGGGGCGGACGCAGTATTATGTGTCCTGCGGCGTCGGGACCTGGGGGCCGCCGGTGCGGACCGGAAGTGTGCCGGAGATCGTCCTCATCCGCCTGACCTTCAGGGCGGATCAGTGACCAGGCGGCCTTGTCCCGGCCCGGGGAAGCCGATAAGATAGGGTCCGGGACCGAATGACGCGATGAGGAGGGGAGCCATGAGGAAGATCTTCTGGCCGGCGGCGGTTGTCCTGGCCTTCTGTCTCGCGGGCCTGGCCGCGCCCGTTCTCGGCTCCCGTCCGACACCCGCGTCGGCCGCCGTCCCGGCCGGGGCCGTGGCCAGGTTCCGCATCGAGCCGACCGATATCGGGCTCTCCCGCCCCGCCCAGCCTTTCACCTATTTCGACAAGGCCGGCCGCAAGTTCGCCCTCCTCGCCACGGAGGGAGGAGCCTTCGAGGCCTGGGCCTGGCCGCTCAAGATCCTCCGCGCCTTCGAGTTCTCCTTCCTCCTCGGCACGAGCACCCAGCCGGTCCAGGGCCGCGATATCGTCCGCGCGGTCTCCGTCGACCCCGCCGTCACGACCTTGACGTTCGCCTGCCAGTCCTTCACCGTCCGGGCCCATTACGTGGCCTCCATAAGTGAGCCCGGCGCCGTCATCCTCCTCGAGGTGGACGCGACCGAGCCGCTGACGATCGTCTGCAGCTTCCTGCCGGTCCTCCAGCCGATGTGGCCGGCCGGCCTCGGTGGCCAATACGCCGCTTGGGACGACGCGCTCAAGGCCTACCTCATCTCCGAGCCGACGCGGAAGAACCACGGCTTCGTCGGCTCGCCGGCGGCGCGCGGCCTTTCCTACACCCCCGCTCACATGCTCTCGGACGCGCCCAGCCAGTTCGCCATCGAGATTGCCGACCCCAAGGCGGTCGCCGGCGTCTATTTGCCGGTGGTCGTGGCCGGAGGCGAGGGGAAGCGGGAGGACGTCCGGGAGGTCTACGGGCGGCTGGCCGCCGACCCGGAGGCATGCTACCGGGAGGCGGCCGAGCACTTCCGCGCCTTGCGGGCCTCGACGCTCAGCGTCAGAACCCCCGACCGTGCGTTCGACCTGGCCCTCGAGTGGGCCAAGGTCGCCCTCGATGCTCTCGTCGTCGAGAATCCCGACCTCGGCACCGGCCTCGTGGCCGGGCTCGGGCCGTCGGGGACGGGCGGCCGGCCGGGCTTCGGCTGGTTCTTCGGCACGGACGCCTACTTGAACTCGTTGAGCTTCAACGGCTTGGGGGCGGGCGAGGCGGCCCGGACGGCCCTTGCCTTCACCCGGAAGTGGCAGCGCGAAGACGGCAAAATGGCCCACGAGCTGTCGCAGGCGGCTGGCTACATCAAGTGGTGGGAGGACTATCCCTACGGCTACATCCACGGCGATACGACGCCCTACTATATCGTCGCCGTCGAGGATTATGTGCGCTCGACAGGCGACCTCGAGTTCCTCAGGGCGAGCTGGCCGTCGCTCCTTAAGGCCTACGAGTGGTGCCTGACCACCGACGCCGACGGCGACGGGCTCATGGACAACGCCCGGGCCGGGCTCGGGGCCCTCGAGTTCGGCTCGCTGACGGGGATCCAGACCGACATCTATCTCGCCGCGGTCTGGGCGCGGGCCTGTGCGGCGATGCGGACGCTGGCCGTTGCGATGGGGGACGGGACGGTCCGGGCGGCTGCGGACAAGGCCGCGGCCCGCGCGGCGCGGGCCTTCGACGCGAAGTTCTGGGACGCGGCGCGGGACAGGTATTCCTACGCCTTCGCCAAGGACGGGCGGCTCGTCCAGGAGCTCACGCCGTGGAGCGCGGTCGGGGTGGCCTGGGGCCTGGGCGCGCCGGAGCGGGCGACGGAGACGATGGCCGCGATGAACGCTCCGGACATGACCACGGACTGGGGCGTCCGGATGCTCTCCGGCCGAAGCCCGCTTTTCGAGCCGCTGAACTACAACTACGGCGCCGTCTGGCCGTTCCTCAACGGCTGGGTCGCGACGGCGCTCTTCAAGTCCGATTTCGCCGCCCAGGGCTTCGGCCTGCTCAGGGCCAACGTCCGGCACGCTTCCGACAACGCCCTGGGCGTCGCGACCGAGCTCTACTCCGGGTCCCTGGACATCTGGCCGCAGGAGGGTGTGCCGCACCAGGGGTTCTCCACGACCGGCATCGTCCTGCCCTTCGTCCGGGGGCTCCTCGGGCTCGACCAGGACGCGCTCGCGAAGGAGGCCCGTTTCGAGCCGGCCTTTCCGGCCGACTGGCGGACCGTGTCCGTCGTGAACTGGAAGGTCGGCGGCGCGACGCTCTCCCTCGATTATGAACGGCGGGAGGCAAAGGTCCTTCTCCGGGTCCGCTCGGAAGCGAAGTCAGGACTGAAGCTGGTCTTCCGCCCGGCCCTGGGCCCCGGGACCGTTGTCCGGGCCGCCAGACTGAACGGCGCGGCGCTGCCCTTCCGGCCGGACACGTCGGTCTCCGGTCAAGCGGTGCGCCCGTCGACGGAGTTTTCCCTGCGCGGGGACGACTCGGTCGAGCTCGATCTCGTGCCCGCCCCGGAGATCGTGCCGCCCGACGCGTCGCCGCAGCCGGGCGACGCCGACCGCGGCCTGAAGATCGTCCGCATGAAGCGCGAAGGGCCCGAGCTCAGGGTCACGGTCGAGGGATTGTCGGGAGAGACCTATGTCCTGGAGATCGTGAACGGCGGCCGGGTCGATGCGGCGACCGGCGGCGTCTTCGACGGCCGGCGCCTGACGGTCTCCTTCCCGGCCGGGAAGCCCGGCGAATTCTCGAGGCGGGACGTTGTTATCCGGGCGAAGAGTTGACGGACAAGCTCTTCGTCGTCGAGACGGAGGTCCGCTATTAGGCGGATCTTCCGGGTCGGGCGTTACTTCTTGACCGGAGGAACGGCGGCCTTGGTAGCGTCGTAGCGGCGGATGACCTCGTCGGTGATGTCGATGGCCGGGTTGAAGTACGCGGCGCCGCTCGTCTGCAGGTCGAGGACGAGGTCGTAGGCTCTTTCCTTGGCCAGGGCCTCGATGATGGTGATCATCTCGGCCCGGACGCGGGTCATGATGTTCTGTTGCAGCTGCTGGAAGTCGCGGGTGGCGTCCTCTTCGTAGCGCTTGCGTTCGGTGTTCTTCTTTTCGAGGTCGGCCTGGGTGGCCAGAATGGCTTCGGGGGTCATGGTCAGCCGACCCGTGTTCAGCCGGTTCTCGAGGGCCCGGATGGAGTCGTCGAGCTTCTGGATGTCCCCCTTGATCTTGGAGTCTCTCTCTTGGAGCTGGACGAACGCCTTTTTCCCCTCGGTCGAGGTCTGGAAGGCCCGGGCGGAGTCGACGACCACGATCTTGGCCTGCGGCTGCTGGGCAAAGAGGGCCGCGGCGGGCACAAGGACGAGGACGGCCGCGAGGACGGCGATGGTTCTGGCGTTTCTCATGACAACCTCCTGTCTGTACTTTATCGTTAAACTCATTCCCCGGGGGAATGGATTCTCGATTCTACCACGTTCAGCGGATTTTTTTAAGCAAATCTTCGACCCGGGCCAGGGCCTCGAGGAGATAGCCCTTCTCCGGGCCGTACCCGAAGCGGAGATGGCCGTCCATCTCGAAGTGGTCGCCGGGGACGAGGAGGACGCTCTTTTCCCTGATCAGGCGCTCGACCAGGGCCGTCGAGCCGGTCTTAAGGGCGTAACGGGCGAAGCAGATGGCCCCCGCCTGGGGGGGGCGAAACTCGAACAGCCCCTCCTGCATCTTGAACCAGCCCTCGAGGAGGGGGAAATTCGCCGTCAGGATGCCCCGCGTCCTCCGGAGGATGCGCTCCCTCCTCTCGGGGGCCAGGGCTAGGGTGGCCAGCCGGTCGCTCAAGGCCGAGGCAGAGATCGTCGTGTAGTCGTGGTAGGGCCAGGTCCTCTTGATGACCTCCTCGGGGCCGATGATCCAGCCGATGCGCAGCCCGGGCAGGCCGTAGGCCTTCGACAACCCGTTCGTGATGAGGACTTTGTCGTGGCGCCCCCAAAAGCTCGGCGTCCTCTCGCCCGAGAGCTCGGCCCCCTGGTAGACCTCGTCGGCCAGGATCCAGGCTCCGGCGCCCGAGGCGATCTCGACGATGGCGTTCATGGCCTCCGGGGACAGGACCGCGCCGGTCGGGTTGTTGGGGTTGGTCAGGACGATGAGCTTCGTCCTCGGCGTGACGAGCTTGCGCACCTCGTCAAGGTCGGGCTGCCAGCCCAGGCCCTGACGAAGGTGGAAGGGCTTGACATGTGCGCCGAAGGCCCGAAGGAGCCCCCACATCTGCATGTAGTTCGGGAGCTCGAAGAGGACCTCGTCGCCCGGCTCGATGCGGCTCCACATGAGGAGGAAGTTCGCCTCCGAGGAGCCGGCCGTGGTCAGGATCTGGTCCGGGCCGATGCCGGGGTAGAGCCGGGCGATCTCGGCCCGCAGGCCGGCCGTGCCGTTGGTCTGCGTGTAGCCGATCTCGACCCGCGTCAGCTCCTCGACCTCGTCCGGCGTCAGTAGCTCCTTCAGGTCCAGGGGGTGGACGCCGCTCTCCGAGAGGTTGTAGTCGACGACGTTCTCCCACGTCGACTGCATCCGCTCCATCTTGAAGGTTTCGATGTTCATTCGCTCTCTCCCCAGGTTTGAAAGGAAATCATCCGATTCGCTTGAGGCCCTCTTCGGCGAGCCCTGCGGCCGTCCTTATCCCCCGACCCCGGGAACCTGTCCCGGTTCCCCCGTACCGTTCCGCAGCGGAACGGCACGGGTCCCCTTCCAAACGGGGTCTTGCGGACGGCCACCGGGCCGCCCTTCGAGGTCCAAATCGGTTTCCGGGTATCCCGTCATTCTCGTTCCCCGGACCCAGGCTGGCCGCCGCTTGGACCCGGGCCTCCCGCATGCAGGTTCGGAGAATCCGTGCCTATATTTCAACTCTGAACAGTCCCTTGAGGGCGAAGCCGAAGACGATGGACAGGAGGAAATAGGCCACGAGCCAATGGACGGCGAGGCCGAGCAAGCGCAGCCCGCCGGACGGGTAGAGGACCTCGATCGACGTCACGGGCGCGTCCCCGGGCAGGATGTCGGCGCCGGGGTAGAGAAGCTCCTCGAGGACCGAATGCCCGACGGCCCGGGTCGGGACCTTGGTCAGGCGACGGCCGGCGACGGCCACGGGCATGACGAGGGCCTTTCCCGCCACCCGGAAGGTCAACGCGGCCGGCCCTTTCTCCGGGGCCCGGATGCGCCAGGCGACCTCGCCGAGGTCGGCGATGCGCACGGCCGGCGTCTCGACCACAAGACCCGGCGACGGCTCGATCGCGACCTCAGTGCCTACCGGGACCGCCGGCTTGGCCAGCTTGAGCTTGACGAGGGTCGCTTCGCCGGGCCGCAGGGGCGAGGCGCCGAACCAGAGGTTGATCTGGGCCAGGATGAGGACGAGCGGCACGATCATGACCAGCAGGGGCTTGGTGTTGCAGGCGAGGTAGCGCCCGTTGGCCCGCAGGATGCGGCCCTGGGCCCGGAGCGAGACGCGCATGTTGTCCTGGAAGAGCCGGAGCTCGAGCAGGTGGGCCTTGATGGCGGTCTTAGCGGACCGGATGCCGTCCTGGTTCGAGGTCAGCTTGAAGACCCAGAGCATGAGCAAGGCCGTGAGGAGCGAGACGAGGACCATCCCGAACCACGGCGAGAGGCCGCGAAAGGGATAGAGCAGGACGTCGAAGATCCCGCCCATGACCAGGTTGACGACGCCCATGGCCCTCAGGAGATGTAGCCCAGCCCCTTGAGCTTCTTCTTGATCTCCTCCTCCGAGTCGGCCTCCTCGATCTTGGCGACCTCCTTCTCCAGGCAGTGGGTGATGAACTCGTCGGCCGAGGAGTAGCCGCAGATCTCCGCGTACTTCTTGACCTTGGCGTAGAGGTCCTTGCTGATCCTGACCTTCGCGCTTCCCATATTGCTGCTCCTTATCAGAGGATTGTCGTGCCGATGATCTCTCGCGGCTTCTCGGCGCCAAAGAGGTCGAGGACCGTGGCCGTCAGGTCGTAGAGGGCCGGCGCTTCCTCCCGGATCTTCCGATTGGCAAAGACGATGCCGGGAATGACGTCCGGGGCCGTCATGTGGTCGCCGCTCCACTTCTTGGTATTATCCTCGAGGACGTCCTTGGGGAAGCCTCCCAGCGGAGACTGCCACGAGATCCGATAGTCGCGGTTGAAGCCGAGGACGATGTCCGGGGCCTTGTCGACGTAGGGGCCATGGTAGACATCTTTGGCGACATAGGCATGAAGGATGGCCCGTTCGCCCGTCTTGGGGTCGGTCAGGGCCTCGAGTCTACGGGCGATCTCGCGGACGAGGTTATCTTTCTCGGGCCCGGGGGACACGATCCCTTCCCGCTCGCGGCCTTTCTCATTGATATAGAGGCCGTTGAGACCCACTCCGAAAGCCCGGGTCCTGGCCCAGTCCGTGTTATCGAAAAGGAGAGACTCCTGCTGCTTCCAGGGCTTGGCCAAGCGGTGGTAGCCGTTTTGAAGAAGCCAGGTGTTGAGGTTGAAAGCCCGGCGGAAAGGATTGAAACCATGATCGGACATGCACAACAAGAGGGTGTCCTTGTCGACTTTCCGCAGGACCTTGTCCAGGACCTTGTCCATCTCGATGTAGATATTTTCGATGACGTTTCCATAACGGGCCGCGAGCTTCGAATCATAGCTAGGGTGGTCCGGGTCGATCAGCCGCCAGAACATATGTTGACGCTGGTCCGTGCTCGAGAAGTAATAAAAGAACAGGCCCTCGTTGAAGCGCCCCAGCTCATAGTCCAGTTGCTCCAAGCTCTCCCGGAGGACGAAGTCGTCTTGGCCTAGGAACTCTTCCTCATCCAGGATGTCATTATCCAGGGCGGCCGTGTCCGCGGGCAGCCCCTTGGTGAAGAACGGGCCGAAACGCCGCTCGAGCTCGCGGCTGTAGGATTCCGGCGTCGAGATCGGCAGCGCCGGCCGGCCAGGGTCGATATGTATCGAACCGATGTAGAGCTTGAACTTCGGGCGAACTTCCTTTAGGTAGAACTGGCAAATACCGTTCACCGATTGCGTGGGGAAAGGGCTGAAGCTGACCCTCTTCCAATCGCTCCATTCTTTTTCCTTGAGTATGAACTCCTGGCCCTGGATGACGATCTTGGCCGCGGCGTTGGCGGGGTCGATGAAGACTTGGAAGTCGATTTCCATTTCAGCGTTGTCGGCCCGGAAGCTGTTGTTCGGACCCGGGAGCTTGGCCTCGACGCGGTTGCCGACGACAAAGACGTCATGAACGTATCCGCCGTTGCCGGCATCCTCCGTGATCGCTTTGCTCTCATTCGTGTAGTAATTGAATGTGTTGTACCTTCCCTTGAGGTCGGGTGTGTTCATTCCCGCGAGGGTCCTCTGGCGCGTCCCGGACGGTGGGTAGTTGGAAGGCATCCTGATCACAGTCGCCGGAATGTCGTGCTCTTCGAGGACCTGCCAGAAGGCCTTGCCGCCCCTGAGGTTCCGGACCGTGCCGCCGGACAGCGGCAGGATGGTTTGGCCGATCCGGACGGTGTGTTTTGATCCGGTGGTTTCCGTGGCCGAGAAGTTGAGGATATGCGCGGGGTCGAGGTTCCGGGGGTCCCGCAGGAAGAAATCGAAGATGCCATGGCCGCCCGGGTCCGTGCCGGTGATGAAATTCGACCAGGCCACCGGAGTCTGCGGCGGGATGCTCGTCCGCAGGGGCCGGAAGTCGCCGCCCTCGGCGAGGAGCCGGCGGAAGGTGGGCAGCTTGCCCTCGTCCATCCATCGCTGGACCAGGCCGTGGTCGAGCCCGTCCATGCCGAGCACGATGACCTTCTTCGTCGCCCGGGCCTTGCCGTAGACCTTGGGGACAAAGGACCTCGCGCCGGCGCCTAGCGCGGCCGTGGCCGCGGCGCCGACCTTGATGAAGTCCCGGCGGCTCATCGGCGTCGAGAATCGGCGTTGGCTCATGGCTGCCTCTTTCCCGCGGCCGTCCCGAAGGGGTCCGCGGCGTCGACGAGAAGGCTCTTCCCGTCCATGTGGGCCGGCGGCCGCAGGCCGAAGAGCTCGAGGGCGGTCGGGGCGATGTCCATGATCGAGGGGTCCGGGGTCCGGATCCTCAGGTTCGAGAAGAGGACGCCGGGGACGAGGGCCGGATCGATGCAATGGTCGCCGCTCCAGGCCTTGTCGTTGTCCTCGATGACGACGCCGTTGACGATGCCCGTGACCCCGTCCCAGGAGGCCCGGTACCCGACGTTGTAGCCGATGATGAGGTCCGGGGCGTTGTCCTTGTAGGGCCCGGCGTAGACCGCGTCGGCGTCATAGACCTTGGTGATGGCCACGGCCCCCTTCGCTTCGTCCTTGAGGCCGTTGAGCTTCGCGGCGAGCTCGGCCTTGAGGCGGCGCGCCTCCTCGCCCGGCTTGACCGCGCCTTTCGCCTCGCGGCCGGCGAGGTTGAGGTAAAGGCCGCCCAGGCCGAGGCCGTAGGCCCGCGTCCTCTCCCAATCGACGTCCTTGAACCACTCGCCGCTGCGGTCCGCCCCGTCCTTGAGGGCGAGGTAGCCGTTTTTCCACAGCCACGAGTTGAGGTTGAGGCCCCGGCGGAAGGACTTGAAGCCGTGGTCGGACATGACGATGAGGACGCTGCGCTCACCGAGCTCATTGCGGACCCGGCCGACCAGGTCGTCCATCTTCGTGTAGAGGTCCTCGATGACCTTGGCGCTCAGCGTCGACTGGCCCGGCTTGCGGAGCGCCGGGTGGTCTTTCTCGAGGTAGCGGAGGAACATGTGCTGGATGCTGTCGGTCGTCTCGAAGACGATGGCGACGAGGCCGCGCGGCGTCTTCTCCATGGCGTTGCGAAGCATCGCCTCCCACTCGGCGTGGTTGGAGTAGGTGAGGTCGAGGAAGGCCTGCTCGCCCAGGGCGCCCTCGTTGAGGGCCCAGGTGTCGTTGGCCTCGCCCAGCGTGATGTAGCGGCCGAGCAGCTTCGCCAGGTAGACGGCGTAGATGAACGGGTGCGAGATCGGCAGGGCCGGCTTGTCCGGGTCGATGTTGAGGGGTGTGACGTACATCTCGAAATGCGGCTCGAGAGAGTTGATGCGGAAGCGGCAGATGGCCCGGACCTTGACCCCGAGCCCCGGCCGGAAGGCGACCTGGACCCAGGGGCTGAACGTCCCCCGCTCGAGGAAGAACTTCTCACCGGGCACGGCCACCCACGCGCCGCGCTTCTCCGCGTCGACGGTCAGGACGAGCGGCAGGCGGCATTCCTCGGGCTTGGCGAGCAGGGTGTTCTCGGGCCCGGAGAGGTAAGTGCGGATCGTGTCGCCGTCGCGCCGGACGGGAATGGCCATGCCGCCCTCGTGCCTGCGGACCTTCTCCTCGTCCGTCGTGTAGAAGGAGAACGTCCCCTGGCTGCCCTTCATGTCGGGCGTGCACATGCCCGAAAGGAGATGGCCCTTGAATTTCTCCGGCGGGAAGGTGATGGGGACGCGGAGGACGGTGCTGAAGATGCCCTTCTCGCCGAGGATCTCGGGCTTGCCGAGCGGGATGCGGTATTTTCCGACCGACAGGACGCGGCGGGGCTTGCCGACGCGGGCCGAGGAAAGGTCGGGGAGATAGGTCCGCGGGTCCCGGCTGAGGAAGTCGAAGATGTTGTGCTTGGACGGCTCGGACCCGGTCATGAAGGACGACCAGGCCACGGGCGAGATGGCTGGCGTCGTCGTCCGCAGCCGGGCATAGGTCCCTTCTTTGCGGAGCCGGGCCAGGTTCGGGAGCTTGCCCTCGGCCATGAACTTCTCGGCCAGGGTCGGCTCCATGCCGTCGAGGCCCAGGATGACCATCCGGTCGATCCGGCTGTCCTTGTAGGCCCTCTGGCCGCGCAGGAGCTTCCACAGGAAGCGGAACGGCCAGGCGATAAATGAGAAAAGGGCCATGAAAAAGGTCAGGAAGAGGACAAGGAACGACGAGAGGAAGGCGAAGCCGGCGCCGGGGCCGACGTAGGCCTGGAGCGGCGCCGCCAGCGCGGCGAGGACGAGGAGCGGGACGGCGAGGCGGGGGAGGGGAGTCGGCGGGCGTCTCACGAGAACCTCCCGAGGATGATCGCAGCCAGGTCCTCGATGGCCAAGTCCTGCCCATGGTCGTCGGCGGCCCAGAAGAAGGCGTCGTCCCAGGTGTGCATGCCCTGGAGGCTCGTCCGGCCGAAGACGTCCTTCTTCTTGACCGAGCCCTTCATATCGAAGCCCGGCTCGCCCAGGACGAGGAGGTCCGGGCCGCGCGAGGCGAAGGGCCCGGAGTAGATCTCTTCGCGCTCGAAGATCCTGCGGACGACCTTGCGTCCCCCGTGCTCGAGCCCGGCCAGCCCGGCCGCGATCTCGCGCCTGAGGGCGGGGACGTCCGCCGGCTCGACGGCTCCCTTCGGGAAACGGCCCTTGACATTGAGATAGACGCGGTTCGGGTCGAGGGCGAAGGCGCGGCTGCCGGCCGAGAGGTCCTCGAGCCCGGCCGGGTCGGGCCGGTCGAAGGCGAGAAAGCCGTCCCGCTCGAGCCAGGCGTTGAGGGCGACCTCCTGGACGATGCCCGTGAAGCCGTGGTCGGAGAGGAGGTAGAGCCCGGCTTTCCCTCCGGTCGCCTCCTCGTAGGCCGTGGCGATCTTTTCGATGACCCGGTCGGCCATGCGGTAATACTCGAGGAAGCGCCCGTGAAAGGGGTGGGCCTCGTTCTCGTAGGCGTCCCAGAGATAATGATGGAGACGGTCGGTGCCGGTGATGATGAACTCGAAGTAGTCCCAGGGCTCGGCCCACAGGAGGTCGAGCGCCTTGACGTGGCCGGCCAGGGTCTCGGAGAGCTCGCGCCAGAGGAATTCGGGATCCTCCCTGGACTTCACGGTGTCGATGTCCGTCCGGTAGCCGATCCTCTCCAGGGTCTCCCGGAACGCCGGCGGATGGACGGCCTTGGCCAGCTCGATGGCCACGAATCCGGAAATGAGGACGCCCTCGATGGGCCGGGCTGGGTAGGTCGAGGGCTGGTTGATGACGATGCTGCGCCGGCCGGAGCCGCGGAGCTTGTCCCAGATTGCCGGGGCCTCGACGTCGAGCGAGTTGGGGAAGCGGACGGCGTAGGAGCCCGGCCGGAAGTCCGTGAACCCGAAAACGCCGTGGGTGCCGGGGTTCCGGCCGGTCATGAAGTTCGTCCAGGACACCGCGGAGATCTCGGGCAGGCTGGCCTTCATCTTGTGGAGGTGCCCGGCGGCGATGAGCCGGGCCATGGCCGGCATGACCCCCCGGGCGGCCAGGCCGGCGATCATGTCGAAGGGGACTCCGTCGAGGCCGATGACGCAGGCCCGTGTCCTTTTCCGCGGCTTGAAGAGCGACATGTTAAAAACACATTATTATAAGCATATGCCGCCGGAAGGCAACAGCGGAGGGCTTTCCTCCCGGCGGACGTCCGCTCAAGCCTTCGCCCCGGCGGCGGCCGCCTTGAGCTTCTTCCGGGTCGCCTCCCGGATCTCCTGGTTG
>JBBISK010000040.1:0-13496 GCA_037441295.1 Candidatus Aminicenantota bacterium
GGGATGGGCTCGGGGCTCATCCTCGGGAACCGGCTGCACCGCGGCCCGAACGGGAACGCGGGGGAGGTCGGGCACACCTCGATCGACATCAACGGCCGGCCCTGCGAGTGCGGCCGGCGCGGCTGCGGCGAGGCCTACCTCTCGGGGCCGAGCCTGACCCGGCGCTACAAGGACCTATCCGGAGAGGCGCTCGACCCCCGGGAGATCTACGCCCGCTTCGAAAAGGGCGAGCCGCACGCCTTGGTCCTCTTTGCCGAGTCCTGCCGGATCATGGGCGAGCTCTTCGCGAACTCGGTCAATACGCTCGACCTCCAGGCCGTCATCCTCGGCGGCGGCGTGTCCAACATCCCGCTCTGGTACGAGTGCGTCCCGCCCTACATGGACAAGGCCCTCTTCTGCGTCCCCGGGCGCAAGGTCCCCATCCTGAAGGCGGTCCTGGGTGATTCCGCGGGCGTTCTCGGCGCGGCCTTCCTCGGCCTCCGCGCCATGGGCCTCATGGAGTTCTAAAAGAAGGGACTGGCACCGGTCACCCCTCCGTTTCTTTTAATCGGAGAGCGCAGGGGTGCTTCCCGGAGTGAGGCATGGGCAGGCCGAGCGGGCCCCGATGTCCTAAAGGGACTGCCTCCAAAGGAGCCGGTCCCTTTAGGGCACGGACACCGACCGGGGGTCGGTGGGGCGAGGCCTGTCCTTGAGCGGGTTGGACTGACTTGGAAGGGCATCCAAGGGGATATCTCCCCTTGGCCGCAGGCTCTGGCCGAGGAGGGGAGGAGCGAGTAGAGCGAGCGTTGGAAGGGGGGCTCTGGCCTCCCTCCAAATAGGCGCCGGGGCCAACCCGCGTCCGAACGAAGGGAACACCCCGAGCTCGACCTCCTTATGCCATTGAATCGCGCGACGGCTTGGACTAGTCTAGAGCCGAGGGGAATCCGATGAAGAACCGGGACATCGCCGGCCTCTTCGACCGCATCGCCGACGCCCTGGAAATCCGCGGCGAGTCCGGCTTCAAGGTCGTCGCCTACCGCAAGGCCGCACGCATCCTTCAGGACATGGCCGAGGACGTCGAGGACGTCGCCCGCGCCGGCCGCCTCCGGACGATCCCCGGCATCGGCAGCGGCCTGGCCGAGAAGATCGAGGAGTACCTCAAGACCGGCAAGATGGCCAAGACCCGCGAGGTCATGAAGGGCCTGCCCGAGGGCCTCCTGGACCTCCTCGAGATCCAGGGCCTCGGCGGCAAGACGATCCACCTCATGCACGAGGAGCTCGGCGTGCGGGGCCTCGACGGCCTCAAGCGGGTCATCGCCAACGGCTCCCTGGCCGCCCTCAAGGGCATGGGCGAGAAGAAGGTCGACAACATCCGCCGGTCCATCGAGACGCGGGCCCGCGTCGCCGAGCGCATCTCCATCTGCGAAGCCGCCGTCGTCGCCGACGACGTCATCGCCTATCTTGAGAAGGCGCCCGGCATCAGCCGAGTCTCCGCCGCCGGCTCCCTCCGCCGGATGAAGGAGACCGTCGGCGACATCGACATCCTCGCCTGCGGGAGGAAGGGGGCGGAGATCATCCGCCACTTCGTGCGGAACCCGAACGCGGTCCGGGTCCTGGCCGAGGGGGACACCAAGGGCTCCATCGTCGTCCGCGCGGCCGACACCGAGCGACAGGTCGACCTCCGCGTCGTCGCCGAGGCGGAGTACGGCGCCGCCCTCCTCTACTTCACCGGCTCCAAGGCTCACAACATCAAGCTCCGTGGGCTGGCCAAGGAGCGGGGCCTCAAGATCTCCGAGTATGGCGTCTTCATGGGCGCAAAGCGGCTGGCCGGCCGAAAGGAGGAGGATTGCTACCGGGTCCTGGGCATGCCGTGGATCCCGCCCGAGATGCGCGAGGACACGGGGGAGATCGAGCTGGCCATGTCCGGCCGCCTGCCCCGGCTCGTCGAGCCCGGCGACATCCGGGGCGATCTCCACGTCCACACCAGGGCGAGCGACGGGAATCTCTCCCTGGGCGAGGTCGTCGGCCTGGCCCGCAAGATGGGTTACTCCTATATCGCGATCTGCGACCATTCGCAGGCCGCGCATTACGCCCACGGCCTCGCCGCCGACCGACTGCACGCCGAGATCGGGGAGATCGAGGCGCTCAACAGGACGCTCCGGGGATTCCGGGTCCTCGCGGGCAGCGAGGTCGACATCCTGGCCGACGGGTCCCTCGACCTCTCCGAAGAGCTGCTGGCCCGGCTGGACTTCGTCGTGGCCTCCGTCCACTCCGGGTTCAAGCAGAACGTGACCGAGCGCATGGTCCGCGCCCTGGCGAACCCGTACGTGCGGACAATCGCCCACCCTTCGGGCCGGCTGATCTCGGGCCGCGAGGGATACGAGGTCGACCTCGACCGGGTCATCGCCGCGGCCGCGGCCAACGGCAAGGCCCTCGAGCTCAACGCCTACTTCGACCGGCTCGACCTCGACGAGCTCCGCCTCAGGAAGGCCAAAGAGAAGGGCGTCAAGATCACCATTGGCACGGACACCCATTCCGCCGGGGGGCTGGCCATGATGCGCTTCGGGGTCGGCATCGCCCGCCGGGCCTGGCTCGGGAAGGCCGACATCCTCAACTGTCTCGACGCCGATGAACTGCTGAGGCGGACACAGACCGGGAAGCTGCCCGGCCGAAAGAGGGGACGGTAGTCTTGTCCGGACGAGGAGGGGCGACCCGGAAGAAATGAGATCGACGCCGGAGTTCAGCCTTTCATGACGCCGACCGGGAGGAGCCGGGCGACGAGCCGGCCGAGCCCGACCTCGTCCGAGACGCGGACGACCTCGTCGACGTCCTTATAGGCGGCCGAGGCCTCCTCGGCGACGCCCTTCCAGTTCGTCGACCTGAGCTCGATGCCGCGGCGGGCGAGGTCGTCGCGGATCTGCTCGCCCCTGAAGCGGCGCAGGGCCTCGTGGCGGGACATGACCCGGCCCGCGCCGTGGGCCGTCGAGCCAAAGCTCAGCTCCTCGGCCTCCGGCGTCCCGACCAGTAGATAGGAGGCCGTGCCCATGCTCCCGGGGATGATGACCGGCTGGCCCGCGGCCCGGTAGGCCTCGGGGACCTCGGCCCGGCCCGGGCCGAAACTCCGCGTCGCGCCCTTGCGGTGGACGCAGAGGGGCCGCGTCCGGCCGCCCTCGGCATGGTTCTCCACCTTGGCCACGTTATGGCAAACGTCGTAGACCTGGCGCATCCCCCCCGCCCTCCCGAGGACCCTGGCGAAGACCTCCCGGACCCAGTGGGCGATCATCTGCCGGTTGGCGAAGGCGTAGTTCACGGCCGCCGACATGGCCCGGTAATAGCGCTGCCCGAGCTCCGACCGGAAGGGGGCGTTGACGAGCTCGCGGTCCGGCAGCCCCACGGTCCCGAGGGCATTTTCCATGATCTCGATGTAGTCCGTCGCCACCTGGTGGCCGAGGCCGCGGCTGCCGCAGTGGACCATGACCAGGATCTGCCCTGATCCGTCGAGCCCGAAGGCCGCCGCCGCTTCCCTGTCGAAGATCCGCTCGACCTTCTGGATCTCGAGAAAGTGATTGCCCGCGCCGAGAGTGCCGAGCTGGGGGATGCCCCGCTCGAGGGCCCGGTCGGAAACGCCGGCCGGGTCGGCCTCCCTCATCCGGCCGTGCTCCTCCGTCCTCTCGAGGTCGTCCGCGGTGCCATAGCCGTTCTCGACGGCCCACTCGGCGCCCCTGGCCAGGATGTCCTTGAGGACGCCGCGGCTGAGCCTGGTGACGCCCCCCTTCCCCACCCCGGCCGGGACCTCCTTGAAGATCTCGGCCAGGAGCTCCTTTCTTCGGGCTGTGATGTCGGGCTCGGCGAAGTCCGAGCGCAGGAGACGAACGCCGCAGTTGATGTCGTAGCCGACGCCGCCGGGAGAGATAACGCCCTCGTCGAGGTCGAAGGCGGCCACCCCGCCGATCGGGAACCCGTAGCCCTGGTGGGCGTCGGGCATGACATAGGACATGCGCTGAATGCCCGGCAGGCAGGCGACGTTCCGGGCCTGGGTGAGGGTCAGGTCTCGCCTGACGTCGGCCAGCAGGCGCTCCGACGCGTAGACGAGCGCCGGGACTTTCATCTCCCCCTGCTTCGGGATCTCCCAGACGTTGTCGCCGACCTTGCGGAGGTCCATCACTCTTCACATGTCGACGACGACCTGGAGGACGACGCCGCCCTCGTCGCCGAGCTCGATCTTCATCTCGTTGTAGGTCACGGCCTTGACGTCGCCGTGGAGCTCGTACCGGCCGGAGAGCGTATCGCCCCGGAAATCGGCCTCGAGGGCCCAGCCTCCTTCCTCCTGCCGGATGCGGAGGCCGAACACGCCGGCCAGCAGGAACTTTTGCGTCTCGAGGAGAAAAACGACCTCGCCCAGGAACTTGACCAGGAGCTGCTCGCGGTCCCGGCCCGCGACACGCACGGTGTGCGCGACGCGCGGCTCGACCTTCTCCCAGTCCCACATGAGCGAGGCCGTGGCCAGGGCGGCGTTCCCGAAGGCCTCCTCGAGCGTCCGGCCGTAAGCCCGGAACTTGCCGTCGGCCGTGTGCGGGAGGATGCGGTAGCGTTCCATGGCTCGCCTCAACCGAAGACGCCGGCGATGCGGCGGCCGCAGGAGGGGCAGGCGCCGCCGGCGACGCGGTTCGCGGTGACCGAGAAGCCCCGGCGCCGGATGAGGACGGCGCCGCACTGCGGGCAGGAGGTGTCCTCGGACTCGCCCGCCACGTTCCCTATATAGATGTAGTGGAGTCCCTCGCTCTTCCCCGCCTCGAAGGCCCGCCGCAGGGTCGCCATGGGCGTCGGCGGCGCGTCGGTGTACTCGAAGTCCGGATGGAACCGGCTGATGTGCCAGGGCATCTCGGTGTCGACGCCGGCCAGGAACCGGGCGATGCCTCTGAGCTCCTCGTCGCCGTCGTTGAGGCCCGGCACGACGAGCGTCGTCACCTCGACCCAGACGCCCAGCTCCCGCATCAGCCGGATGGTCTCGAGGACGGGCCCGAGCCGGGCCCCGCAGACTCGCTTGTACGTTCCCTCCTTGAAGGCCTTGAGGTCGACGTTGGCCGCGTCGAGGTACGGCCGGATCGCGGTCAGGGCCTCGGCCGTCATGTAGCCGTTGGTCACGAAGTTGTTGTCCAGCCCGGCCTCCTTGGCCAGCCGGGCCGTGTCGTAGGCGTACTCGAAGAAGATGGTCGGCTCGGTGTAGGTGTAAGAGATACTCCGGCAGCCCTGGGTGCGGGCCTCGCGGACGACGTCCTCGGGCGGGAACGGCTCGCCGCCGACCGCGCCGCCCTCCCGCCGTGGGGCCTGCGAGATCTGCCAGTTCTGGCAGAAGCCGCAGCGGAAATTGCAGCCCGGCGTCGCGATCGAAAGGGCCTTCGAGCCGGGGTGGAAATGGTAGAGGGGCTTCTTTTCGATGGGGTCGACGTGAGCGGCGATGACCTCGCCGTAGACGAGCGTCTCGAGCCGCCCGTCCCGGTTCCTCCGCACGGCGCACAGGCCCGTCTTCGACGGGGCGATGAGGCAGCGGTGGGCGCAAAGGGCGCAGGCGACCTTGCCCTCCTCGGCCGGGCTCCAGAGCATCGCTTCCTTGATCATTTTTTCCTGAGCTCCGGGAAGAACACGGCCGCCGACGGGCACAGCCGCCGCAGAAAACACTCCGGGCAGCGCGGCTTGCGGGCCTGGCAGACGGCCCGGCCGTGGTCGACGAGCAGGAAGTTGAAGTCGAGCCAGTCCTTCTTCGGGACCAGGCGGAGGAGGTCCCGCTCGATCTTCACCGGGTCGCTCTCGCGGCTCAGCCCGAGCCGCTGGGACAGCCGCCGGGCGTGCGTGTCGACGGCGATGCCCTCGGCCTTGCCGAAGCCGGCGGAGAGGACGATGTTGGCCGTCTTGCGGGCGACCCCCGGCAGGGTCAGGAGCTCCTCCATGGTGTCCGGCACAACGCCGCCGTAGGCCTCGCCGATCCTCTGCGAAGCGCCGATGATGGACTTGGCCTTGTTCCGGAAGAACCCGGTCGGCCGGATGACGGCCTCGAGCTCGGCCCGGTCGGCCCGGGCGAATTCGGCCGGGCCGGGGTACTTTTGGATGAGGGCCGGGGTGACCTTGTTGACCCTCTCGTCCGTGCACTGGGCGGCCAGGATGGTCGCGACGAGGATTCCGAACGGGTCCCGGAACTCGAGGGCCGTCCGGCTGACGGGATAGTGCCTGCGCAGGAGCCGGATGATCTCGCGGACGCGGCGAGCGGTGTCATCCATGGGCCGGGCCTCCCTTCCCTAGACTCCGAGGTCGGAGCGGAGCTGGAGGACCTTCAGGACGTCGGTCCGGCAGATGATGCCGACGACCCTGTCCCCCTCCATGACCGGGACCTGGTTGACGTCGCGCGTCGCGAGGCTGGCCAGGACGGCGTTGCCGTCGGCGTCGAGCCCCACGGACTGGAGGCGGTCCTTGGGCGTCATGACCTGCGATACGGGGGCGTTCGCCCAATCCTCGCGCGGCAGGGCCTTGACGTCGTCGAGACAGACGATCCCCCTGAGCTCTCCGCCCACGGTGACCAGGAAGACGTGCTCCTTTTTCTTTAGGATGTAGTCGTCGACGAGGGACTGGACGGGCAGCCCGGCGGGCACGGTTTCGAATTCCGTGACCATCAGGTCCCGGGCCTTGAGCCCGGCCAGGGCAGACTTGATCATGACCTGGGCATAGCCCTGGCGCGAGGCGTTGTGCAGGAACCAGCCGATGAGGACCATCCACAGGCCGCTGATGTCGCCCTTGCCCACGCCCCCGACGAACTGGTAAACGCCCCGGAAGATGAGCAGGAAGGCGATGCCGTCGCCGACGAGCGAGGCCAGCCGAGTCGCCTTCTTGAGGTCCCCGGTGATCTTCCAGACGATGGACCGGAAGACGCGGCCGCCGTCCATGGGGAAGCCGGGCAGGAGGTTGAATCCCCCCAGGACGAGGTTCGTGTAGAAAAGGAAGAAAGCGGCGGACGCGACCGGCTCGCTGACGGGAGCGGCGAGGACCGAGACGAGGAAGAAGACCGCGGCCAGGACGAAGCTCGACAGAGGGCCGACGACGGCCATGGAAAACTCCTTCAGGGGTTCATCCGGCTCCTCCTTGATCTGCGCGACGCCGCCGAGAATGAACAGGGTGATGCTGGTCACCTCCTCGCCCTGTTTCTTGGCCACGACGGAGTGCGCGAGCTCGTGGAAGAGGACCGAGGCGAAGAAAAAGACGCTCGTCAGGAGTCCCATCCCCCAGTTGAGGAGGATCGGCCAATGGGCATGGCCACTGGGGAAATAGGTCCCGGCGAGGTACCAGCTGAGGAGGACGAAGATGACCAGCCAGCTCGAGTCGATGCGGATGTCGATCCCGAAAACGCGGCCGATGCGCCAGGCGTACTTCACGCCGCCTCCTTTCCCGTTCCGCCGGCGCCGCGCGTCGCGGCCGGGCGGACGGCAGGGTCAGGGCCCGACGTGGAAGAGGTCCTGACCGATGTGAAAGTCCTCGACATTATAATAATCGGGGAACTTTTCGAGAAGGTCGATCTCGGACTTGAGCATGGCCTGGTGGCTCCGCTCGACGCGGCCGAGGTAGGCCAGGATCTTGCGGCTTGCCTCGTCCTCGGCCCGCTCCCCGGTCTCCGCGTAGAAGCGCTCGGCCGTCTCCTCGGCCGCCAGCGCCGCCTGGAATAGGGCGAGGACCGGCGGGTCCTCGCCGAGAGAAGCGGCGATGGGAGGCATGAGCGCTCCGGCCGGCGGGTCGGTCTGCCGGCCCGGGTAGCGGTCGGCGGCGACGTGCTCGAGGATCCGGCGATGGTGCTCCTCCTCCAAGGCCAGGAACTTGAGCTTCTGGACAAGGAGGACGTTCTTGACTTTGGCCTGAAGCCGCGTGTAGAACGCGGCCGCGTCGACCTCGGACCGCAAGGCGACGCCGAGGACCTGCCAGGGCTTCAGCTTCGGGTCGATGGACATGGCGGCCTCCTTCCCTAGAACGTAACGAACTTCGCCTTGGGCGCGCCGCAGACCGGGCAGAAATCCGGCGCCTCGCCTTCCATGGTGAAGCCGCAGTTCGAGCAGACGTGGACGGGCGCCGCGGCGGCGTCCCGCCCCGCCTCGACGGCCTTCTTGGCCTCCTGGTAGATGCCCAGATGGACCTTCTCCGCCTCCAGGGCCCAGTTGAGGGACGTCTCGGCCGTCTTTTCCCCCTGGGCCCGGGCCACGGTGAGGTGGGCGGGGTACATCTCCTCGACCTCGAACCCCTCCCCGCCGGCGGCGGCGGCGAGGTTGTCCTTCGTCATCCCGACCCCGCCGAGGGTCTTGAGATGGTTCGTGGCGTGGACCTGTTCCGAGAACGAGGCCGCCTTGAAGATGCGGGACGCGTTCGGCAGCTTCTCGGCCGCGGCCTTCTCGGAGAAGGCCAGGTACTTGATGTGGGCCTGGCTCTCGCCGGCGAGAGCGTCCTTGAGGTTCGCTTCGGTCATCTTCTTCATCATCTTCCTCCTCCGCGCGGAGACGGATCCGCTAGTGAATTTACGTGATCCTGAGCATGGCCTCGATGGCCCCGCGGGCGCGGCCGGCGACGTCCGGCGGCACCGTCACGGGAGGCACCTTCCCCTCGAGCGCGGCCAGGACCTTCTCGAGGGTCGTCATCTTCATGTTGACGCAGAGGGCCGACTCGCGGGCCGGGTGGAAGCGGACGGTCGGGTTCTCTTTCGTCAGCCTGTAGATGATCCCCTTCTCCGTGCCGACGATGACGTCCCGGGCCGACGTCGCCCGCGCCTCGGCCGCCATCTTCCCCGTCGACAGGACCCGGTCGGCGAGGTCGATGACGTCGAGAGGGCACTCCGGGTGGACCCAGACCTGGGCTCCGGGATGGGCGGCGCGCGCGGCCCGGATGTCCTCGGGCCGGAACTTGTGGTGGACGTAGCAATAGCCGTCCCAGGCGACGATGCGCCGGCCGGTCTCGCGGGCGACGTAGGCGGCCAGGTTCTTGTCGGGGACGAACAGGACCTCCTCCTCCCCGAGGGAGTTGACGACGGCGACGGCATTGGACGACGTGCAGCAGACGTCGCTCTCGGCCTTGACCTCGGCGCTCGTGTTGACGTAGCAAACGACCTTGCGGCCGGGGTATCTCTCCTTCCACATCCGGAGCTCCCGGGCGGTGATCATGTCGGCCATGCGGCAGCCGGCGGCGGGCTCGGGCAGGAGGACGGTCTTCGCCGGGGCCAGCACGGCCGCCGTCTCGGCCATGAAGAGGACGCCGCAGAAGACGACGACCTCGGCCTCGACCGAGGCCGCCTTGTGGCTGAGCTCCAGGGAGTCGCCGGTAAAATCCGCCGCATCCTGGACCTCGGGGAGCTGATAGTTGTGGGCCAGGATGACGGCGCGGCGCCGCCGCCTCAGCTCGTCGACCCGCCTCCGGACCGCCTCCGGGCTCACCGCGCTTCCCCTCTCCATCACGTGCTTTCGACCCCTTCCCTGCCGTCCGCGGGGCGGCCCCTCACTTTTTCACCGGCGCGCCGCAGTGGAGACAGGCCGTCCCCTTCTTCGTGATGCCGCCGCAGGAAGGACACTCCTCGAGCTCGACCCGGCAGGCCTGGCAGTAGCCGGCCTCGGACTCCTCGAGCGGCGCGTCGCAGTACGGGCAGGCGCACCCCTCATGCTCGTGCTCGTCCGCCGGCGCGGCCGCAGCCTTGCCGCCGCCCTTCTGTCTCTCCCGGTAGTTCTCGATGGCCGCGTGGAGGGCGTCGGCGCCGAGGTTGGAGCAGTGCATCTTGTTCTTGGGCAGGCCGCCGAGCTCCTCGGCCACGAGCTTGTTCGTGATCTCCATGGCCTCGTCCAGGGTCTTGCCGATGGCCATCTCGGAGACCATGCTGGAGACGGCGATGGCCGCGCCGCAGCCGAAGGTCTGGAATTTCACGTCGGCCAGGCGGCCGTCTTTGACCTTGATGTAGAACGTCATCATGTCGCCGCAGACGGGGTTGCCGACCTGGCCGACGCCGTCTGCGTCCGGGATGACGCCGACGTTGCGGGGGTTCTGGAAGTGGTCCATGACCTTGTCGCTGTAGATCATGAGCTTCTCTCCTTGAGGAACTGGGTGTAGAGGGGGGACATCTTCCGCAGCCGGTCGATGACGGGCGGGAAGACCTCGAGCAGGTAATCGACGTCTTCGTCCCGGTTGCCGTCGATGAGGCTGAACACGATGGACCCTTGAGCCAGGGCATGGTCCAGGCCCATGGCCAGAAGGACGTGCGAGGCCTTGAGGGACTTGGAGGTGCAGGCCGAGCCGCTCGAGACCGAGACGCCCTGCATGTCGAGGAACAGGAGCATGCCCTCCCCCTCGATGAACTCGACGCAGAAGCTGGCGTGATGGGGCAGGCGCTCGGCCGGGTGCCCGGTCAGGACGACATGGTCGACCCGGCGCGGCAGCTCGGCGATGAGGCGGTCGCGCAGGGGACGGAGGCGCGACGCCCGGGCTTCCATCTCCGCCCGGGCGATCGCCGCGGCCTTCCCCAGGCCGACGATGCCGGCCACGTTCTCGGTCCCGGCCCGCCGGCCGTTCTCCTGGATGCCGCCCTCGATCAGGGGCAGAACCTTCGTCCCACGCTTGAGGAAGAGGGCCCCCGAGCCCTTCGGCCCGTAGAACTGGTCGCCCGCCAGGCTCAGGGCGTCGACGCCCAAGGCCTTGACGTCGAGCGGGATGGAACCGGCCGCGGCCACGGCGTCCGTGTGAAAGAGGATGCCGCGGGCGCGGCAGATCTTGGCGATCTCGGCCACGGGCTGAAGTGTCCCGACCTCGCCGTTGGCCGTCATGACGGAGACGAGCACGGTGTCCTGCCGCAGCGCCTTCTCGAGCTCGGCCGGGTCGACGCGGCCCGTCCGGTCGACAGCGACCGCGGTCGAGGTGAAGCCCAGCCGCTCCAACCCCTTGACGGGGTTGAGGACCGAGAGGTGCTCTACGGCCGAAACGACGACGTGCCGGCCCTTCGCCTGGTAGGCCTGGGCCAAGCCTTTGATAGCGAGGTTGTTGGCCTCGCTCCCGCTCGCGGTGAAATAAACCTCCTCGGCCTCCGCGCCGACGAGGCCGGCCACCTCGTCCCGCGCCGTCTCGACGGCCGCCTGGGCCCGCTGGCCTGCGGAGTGGAGGCTCTGCGGGTTCCCGTAGGCCTCCTTGAGGTACGGAAGCATGGCCTCGAGGGCCTGGGAATGGAGGGGGGTCGCGGCGATGTGGTCGAAGTACGCTTGCCTCATGATGCGCCTCCGGCGGGCGCGGTCTCGCGGGCCCCGCCTCGGGGGGACCGCCCGGCCGCCGCTCAGACGGCCTCGACGCCCTTGACCTCGGGGACCTCTTTCTTCAGGATCCTTTCGATCCCCATCTTGAGCGTCAGCTGGGACATCGGGCAGCCGCCGCACGCGCCCGTGAGCCGGACGCGGACGATGCCGTCCTCGCCGACGTCGACGAGCTCGACGTCGCCGCCGTCGCCCTGGAGGGCGGGGCGGATCTTGGCCAAAGCCTGCTCGACCTTCTCTTTCATGACGGACTCCTTAAGAGACAGGGTCTATGATAGTCCGGGCGGCGGGGAGATGCCAGGACTTTCTCTCCCCTCCCCCGTTATTTTACTCCGGGGCCGGGTAAAATACAATATTCTTATAGTAATAGTAGAGATTAGCCGGCCCGGCCCGGCCGGCAGCCCGGACGGCGCGGCCCTTACCTCTTGCGGGCCGCCTTCTTCGCGGCCGGCTTCTTTCTCGCCGGCTTCTTCGACGCCGCCTTCTTCATGGGCTTGTCGCAGCAGACGAAGACGTGCTCCTCGGCGCAGCCGCAGGCCTCGTCGACGACGACGCGGTAGCCGCACACGCCGCACTCGTAGGCCTGGCCCGTGCCGACCTTGCCCTTCTTTACGGCCATTTTATCCCTCCTTACGACTCGCGCCGCCCGCCCGGTCCCAGTCGAGCAGCCGCTGCTCGCCCTTGTGGGCCCGGATGCGGGTGACGTCCTGGCTGACTTCGAGGCACCCCCGGTAGCGCCCCCCGGCGTCCCGGACGGCGAAATAGCGGATGTGAATGATCCGGCCGCGCATCTCGATCCAGAATTCCGCGGCGTCCTTAGCCCCGGACTTGAAGGCCTCGAGGATCCTCGCCACGGTCATGACGCTCTTCGCCGGGTGGCAGTCCTGGACCTTGCGGCCGATGACGGCCGGGGTCCGGGCGAAGATCCGGTGCGGAGTCGCCGAGTAATACCTGACCGTGTCCTTGGCGTCGACGAAGGAGACGTCCACGGGGAGATGGGTCAGGATGAGGTTGACGAGCTCCGGCGTCAGCGCTCCCGTGTCCAGGCCGACGAGCCCGCCGGACGCGCCGGCGGCGGGGGATCTCTTCTTGGCCTCCTTGGGGTCCATCTTCTCCACCTCCCTGGAGCTATCTTAGCACACCGCCCAAGCCGCGGAGGTCAGACGACGACGCGCGGGATGAGGGGATTGAGCCGGGCCAGGACCTCGTAGCCGATCGTCCCGGCCAGCCCGGCCAGGTCCTCGGCCGTGATCCGCTCACGTCCGTCGGCGCCGATGAGGGTCGCCTCATCTTCGAGCCGGACGCCAGGGATGTCGGTGACGTCGGCCATGAAGAAGTCCATGGCCACCCGGCCGCGGACGGGGGCCCGCCGGCCCCGGACGAGGACGTGGGCGGCGTTGGAGAGGCCGCGGGCGTA
The DNA here is from genome assembly GCA_037441295.1 of Candidatus Aminicenantota bacterium. Taxonomy (GTDB): domain Bacteria; phylum Acidobacteriota; class Aminicenantia; order Aminicenantales; family Saccharicenantaceae; genus DATKJS01. Next base: position 12,703 of record JBBISK010000040.1, read on the forward strand.
GCCGTCGTAATAGCCGGCGGGCACGACCGCGAGCACGGTCGGGCGCGTCGTCTTGTAGGTGCATCCGTAGCCGACGCACGAGTCGGGGGGAACGCGCTTGACCTGAGCGATGCGGACCTTCCAGGAGAGGACCGGCTTCAGGGCCAGCGGCCGGCGCTTCTTCTGTAGGCAGGAGAGGTAGGTCTCCTTGGACGGCCAGTAGCCGTAGAGGCCGATGCCGACCCGGGCCATGTCGAAGTCGGTCTCCGGGAAGAGGATGGTCGAGGCCGTGCAGGACATATGCCTGACAGGCACTCCCCCGCCGGCCGCCTCGACGGCGCGGCAGGCCGCGCGGAAGGCCTCGAGCTGGCGCTGGGGGTAGTCGTGCTTCGTCGTGTCCTCGATGTTGGCGAAATGGGACGAGAGGCCGTCGACGACGAGATCCGGGTGGGAGCGGACGGCCCGGACGAAAGGAACGACGTCCTTGACCTCGACCCCCTGCCGCCGGGTCCCGGTCTCGACCTTGACGTGGACGAGCGCCTTCTTCCCTTGGCGCCGGGCGGCCGCGGCCAGCCGGCGGACGGTCTCCCGGTTGTAGACCACGAGCCGCAGGTCCCGCTCCACGGCCTCCCCGAGGGCATCGAGCGGCGTGTAGCCGAGGACGAGGACCGGGCAGCGGACGCCCGCCTCCCGGAGCGCCGCGCCTTCCTCGACCGAGTTGACGCCGAGCCAGTCGACGCCGTGGCGCAGGGCGATCGCCGCGACCTCGAGCAGGCCGTGGCCGTAGGCGTTGGCCTTGACCACGGCGAGAATCT
>JBBISK010000041.1:0-5830 GCA_037441295.1 Candidatus Aminicenantota bacterium
GCTGGAAGAAAAACCAGAAGACCCTGGTGTCACGGATGTCCTGAACCTATTCACCGCGTTGACTTGCCGCGGAGGCGGGGGCTATAATGACCCCGGAGTCGCCGCGGGCGACGAGACGCGAGAGAGGACGGACGCCATGAGCTGGGGCGCCTACGCCATCCTGATCATCTTCGGGGCCTTCGTGCTGCTGCTCATCATCAGCCCGAACATGTCCTGCTTCGGCAAGCGCCTCCGCTCGCCGTTCTATCCGCTGAGGAGGAAGCGAGCGGCGAAGCAAGGACCGCGGGAAGACCTCAAGAAGAAGATGACCGACTACAAGTTCGACCTCGGCGACGGCCCGTCCGGCCCGCCGGCGGCGCCGGGCGAGAAGAAGCCGGGCCCGGCGACCGGCGAAAAGAAACCGCCGGAAAAGAAGACCGAGGATTATGGATTCCGGCTGGATTGACGGCCGTCCCCCGGCCGTGACCGCGCCCCGCACCGCCCGCCAACGCCCTTGACAGAGCCGCGCACGTCCGTCCGCAGAGCGGCGGTCATCGCCGCGCTCCTCCTCGCCTCCTGCGCCGGCCGCCCGCCCGTCCTCGTGCCGCCGGCCTCCGGCGTCGAGGCCGTGGCCGGGTACGCTTCGGCCTCCGTCCGCGGCGAGGCGGCGGACGTCAAGGGAAAGTTCGCCTTCCTCTTCCGCCGGCCCGGACTGGGCCGGGTCGAGGTCTTCGACCCGCTCGGACGGACCGTCTACTACATCGTCTTCACCGGCGAGACCGCTTTCCTCGTCGTGCCGGGGAGGAAGGCCTATGCCGAGGACCGGCCGGCGGCCATGATCGCCCGGTTCCTGGGCTTCGCCCTCGGCCCGGACGAGGCCCTCGAGATCCTGGGAGGGCAGTGGCCCGAGGAGAGCGGCGGCGCCTCGGGCGGCTGGGCACTCGGCCGCGACGCCCAGGGGCGGGTCGTGCGGGGCGAGCGGGACGGCCTTGTCTTCGAGGTCGCCGGCTTTTTCCCCGGCGGCGGCGTGCCGCGGACGGTCGCCTTCTCCCGGCCGGGCACTTCGGGCCGCCTCCGGGTCCTGTCCTTGGAGTTCAACCCCGCGCCGCGGCCGGAGGCTTTCGGGACCGCGTTCCTCAAGACGTTCGTCCGCAGGCCGGTCGAGGAGCTCGAGGAGATCAGGGACGATGCGCCTTAGGTCCTGCGCCAAGGTCAATCTCGGCCTGGAGGTCGTCCGCAAGCGTCCGGATGGCTACCACGACATCCGGACCCTTTTCCAATCGATCGACCTGGCCGACGGGCTGGAACTCGAGGCGACGGCGGACGGCCGCATCCGGCTCGAGGGCGACGACCCCTCCATCCCTTGGGACGAGACGAACCTCGTCCACCGGGCGGCCAGGCTCCTCCGGGAGGCCGCGGCGACTGCGGCCGGGGCCTTCATCCGCGTTTCGAAGGCCGTCCCGCCGGGCAAGGGCCTCGGCGGCGGGAGCGCCAACGCCGCCCTGACCCTCCTCGGTCTGAACCGGCTGTGGTCGGCCGGGCTCGGCCCGGAGGACCTCGACGGCCTGGCCCTCCGCCTCGGCTCGGACGTGCCGTATTTCCTCCGGGGTGGCCTGTGCCTGGGGGAATCGCGGGGCGAGGCCCTGACCCCGCTCCCCGACCTCCCCCGCCTGCCGTGCGTCCTGGCCTTCCCCCCCTATCCCATCCTCACGGCCGAGGTTTACGCCGGCTTGGGGCCGTCCTTGACTTCGGGGGGCAAAGACAGTAAAATTATGCGTTTTCTGGAGACCGGGGACTTCGGCCTTTTGGAAAACGCCCTGGAAGAGGTCATCCTCCGGCGACACCCCGAGCTCGAGGGCCTGAAGCGGTTCTTCAGGGAGCGGGGGGCGATGGCGTCCCTGGTGACCGGCTCCGGCTCGGCGGTCTTCGGGCTCTTTTGCGGGCCGGACGCGGCTCGGGAGGCGCTCGAGGGGCTCCGCGCGATTGCGGAGGCCCGGCTGGCGGAGACCTTGCCGCGCAAGGATTATTGGGCGCGCGTCGGTGCTGGGGCGTAGCCAAGCGGTAAGGCAACGGACTTTGGCTCCGTCATTCGGAGGTTCGAATCCTCCCGCCCCAGTTCTAGAGATATTGGAAAGGGAGAGACGATGAAAGTCTTCGCGGGTTCCTCCAACACGGCCCTGGCCAAGGAGATCGTCAAGTACCTGCAGATCGACCTTGGCCGGTGCGTCCTCGACCGTTTCAGCGACGGGGAGATCCATTTCTACATCGACGAGAACGTCCGCGGCGAGGACATCTTCGTCATCCAATCCGGCTGCTTCGACGCGAACTTCCACCTCATGGAGCTGTTCGTCATGATCGACGCCTTCAAGCGGGCGTCGGCCGGCCGGATCACCGCCGTCATCCCCTATTTCGCCTACGCCCGGCAGGACTGGAAGGACCGGCCGCGGGTGCCGATCTCAGCCCGGCTCGTCGCCGACCTCATCGAGAAGGCCGGGGCCAACCGGGTCCTGGCCATGGACCTCCACTCGCCCCAGATCCAGGGTTTCTTCGGCATCCCTGTCGACAACCTCCAGGCCGCCCCGGTCCTGGCCGGCCACATCCGGAACCTGCGGCTCGACAACCTGACCGTCGTTTCCCCCGACGCCGGCGGCGTGGGCCGGGCCCGCGTTTTCGCCAAGAGGCTGGACGCCAAGCTGGCCATCATCGACAAGCGGCGGCCGAGGCCCAACGTGGCCCAGGTCCTCCACGTCATCGGCGAGGTCCGCAACCAGAACGTCGTCATCTTCGACGACATGATCGACACGGCCGGGACGATGACCCTGAGCGTCGAGGCTCTAGTGCGCAAGGGCGCGAAGAGGGTCTTCGCCGCCAGCACTCACGCCATCCTGTCCGGGCCGGCCGTGGACCGGATCGTGCAGAGCAAGCTCGAACACGTCTTCGTGACCAATACCATCCCTTTGACCAAACGGGCGAAGGCCTCCGGCCGGTTCACCGTCCTCTCCGTGGCCGAGCTCTTCGGAGAGGCCATCCGGAGGATCAACGAGGGGAGCTCGGTCAGCTCCCTGTTCGCCTGAGGAGGAACACATGACCACCATCGTCGTCCGAAGCGAAAAACGCGAGGGCCTCGGCAAGAACGCCGCCCGCCGGTTGCGCCAGCAGGGCTTCGTCCCGGCCGTCCTCTACGGCGAGGGCGCCGGGAGCGTCCCGCTCGTCCTGAAGAAGAAGGACATCATCCAGATCATGAAGCTCGAGACGCGTGAGAACACGATCTTCAAGCTCGCCGACGGCGCCGCCGAGACTGACGCCATGATCAAGGACCTCCAGGTCGACCCGACGACCGACGAGATCCTCCACGCCGACCTCATCCGGATCTCCATGGACAAGCCCATCCGGGTCACCGTGCCGGTCGTCCTCCGCGGCGAGCCCATCGGCGTCAAGACCGAGGGCGGCTTCGTCGACTTCGCCACCCGCGAGGTCGAGGTCGAGTGCTTGCCCCGGGCCATCCCCGAGAGCCTCGCCGTCGAGATCGGCGACCTCCACGTCCACCAGTCCCTGAAGGTCGAGAACCTGACCGCGCCGGCCGGCGTCAAGATCGTGACCGAGCCCGCGACGGTCCTCGTCCTCGTCTCCCTGCCGCACAAGGAAGAGGAGTTCCCCGGCGAGAAGCCCGAGGAAGCGGTCGTCGCCGAGGAGGCCAAGGAGCCCGAGGTCATCAAGAAGGAACGGGCCGCCAAGGAAGGCGAGGAGGAGAAGCCGGGCAAGGCAGAAAAGCCCGAGAAGCCGGGCAAGCCCGAGAAGGCCGAGAAGCCCGAGAAGAAGGGCAAGCAGGAGAAATAGCGCTTGTGGGCGGTCGTGGGGCTGGGGAATCCCGGCGAGGAGTACGCCGCGACCCGCCACAACGCCGGCTTCCTCGTCGTCCGCCGGCTGGCCCGCGCCCGGGGCTTGGAGCTCCGGGGCCGGGCTTGTAAGGCGCGGACAGCCGTTCTCCGCTACGGGGATGAGGAGGTCCTGCTGGCCCTGCCGCAGACCTTCATGAACCGCAGCGGCGTTTCCGTCCGCGAGATCGTGGCCAAGAACGCCCTCCCGCCGGAGCGGCTCGTCGTCGTCTACGACGACCTCGACATCACGACCGGCGAGATCCGCGTCCGCAAGCGGGGTAGCCCCGGGACCCACAAGGGCATGATCTCGATCGTCGAGGCCCTCGGCAGCCGGGAGTTCCCGCGGCTGCGGGTCGGCATCGGCCCGCTCCCCGCCGGCGAGGACGCGGCCGACTACGTCCTCGCCCCGTTCGACCGGGACGAGCGGCCGCTCCTCGAGCGCAGTCTCGAGGAGGCCGAGGAGGCCCTGGAGATGATCCTGGCCGGCGGCCTGGACCGGGCCATGGCCCGCTTCAACCGCCGCCATCCGGCCGCTTGATTATTCGGCGGAATCGTTTACAATAGGAGCCGTTCTCCTTGTTCCTTCCGGAAGAGAAGGAGCTATCACATCCATAAGGAGCGCTGCATGAGTCAGTACGAAACGGGGTTCATTCTCTCCCCCACCCTCTCCGAAGAAGAGACGGCGCAGTTCATCCAGCAGATGGCCGCCATCATCCCTCAGAAGAAGGGGCGGATGGTCAGGCAGGACGTCTGGGGGAAGCACAAGCTGGCCTACGTCATCAAGAGGTTCAGCGAGGGGCAGTACGTCTTCTTCACCTACGAGGGCCCGGGCGACGTCTCGGTCGAGCTCGAGCGCCGCTTCAAGCAGTCCGACGCCGTCATCCGCTTCCTGACGGTCAAGAAGGACCTCCGGATCCAGGCCCGCAAGAAACGCAGGAAAACCGCCGAGGAGGCCGCCCGCGCCGCCGCCGAAGCGGCCGCCACCGAGACCCCCGCCGCGCCCGCGGCGGAACGCCCCGAGGAGAAGTGACATGGCCAGAGAAGACAGACCCGAGAGAAGCGAGCGCGGGCCCTACCGCAAGTATTTCGCGCCCAAGAAGAAGTTCTGCCGCTTCTGCCAGCGGAACGTCCGGAACATCGACTACAAGTCCGTGGAGATCCTGAAGAAGTACATCCCGGACCGCGGCAAGATCTCCCCGCGCCGGGTGACCGGGACCTGCGCCTTCCACCAGCGGAAGCTGTCGCTTGCCGTCAAGCGGGCCCGGCTCATGGCCCTCCTCCCCTACGTCGAGGATTGACCGGGACGGTCTGCGGAGGCAACATGAAGGTCATTCTGAAACAGGACGTGGAGAAGGTCGGCCGGAAGGGCGACATCGTCAACGTCGCCCCGGGCTACGGGCGGAACTACCTCATCCCGCGGAAGCTGGCCCTCGAGGTCACGGCCAGCAACGTCAAGATGATCGAGATCGAGCGCCAGGCGCTGAAAAAGAAGGTCGAGGCGGAGCGGCAGTCGTTCCAGGGGCTCATCCAGAAGCTGAACCAGGTCACGCTGACCTTCCCCCGCCGGGCCGGGGAGAAGGACGTCATCTTCGGCTCGGTGTCCGCGGCGGACATTAAAGAGGCCCTGGACAAGCTGGGCTTCGAGGTCGACAAGAAGAAGATCCACCTTGACGAACCGATCAAACGGCTCGGCAACTTCGCCGTGCCGGTCAAGGTCTTCCATGACGACAGGGCCGAGGTGAGGATCGTCGTGGTCAAGGAGGAATCCGGCGAGGGCGAGCCGGAGAAGGCCGGTGAGAACGGCTGAGACCGGACGGCCCGGCCCGCCCCGGCGGTGAAGAGGGGACCATGGAACTCGACCTGATGTTCCTGAAGAAGACGCCGCCGCACAGCCTGGAGGCCGAGCGCGCCGTCCTCGGCGGCATCCTCGTCCAGAAGGAAAACCTCAACGTCGTCCTGTCCACGATCTCGCC
>JBBISK010000041.1:5840-13487 GCA_037441295.1 Candidatus Aminicenantota bacterium
GCCCACCGGAGGATCCTCGAGGCGATCATCGCCCTCGTCGACAAGGGCCTGCCCGTCGACCTCCTCTCCCTGAGCGAGGACCTCCAACGGGGCGGGTCCCTGGAAGACGTCGGCGGCGCCGCCTACCTTTCGGGCCTCCTCGACGGCGTGCCCCGGAACCTCAACGTCGAGTACTACGCCCAGATCATCAAGGAGAAGGCCCTTCTCCGCCGCCTGATCGTTTCTTCGACGAAGATCATCTCCGAGAGTTACGAGCAGAAGGAGGACGCCGACGAGCTGCTCAACGCGGCCCAGGCGGCCATCGTCGAGGTCGCCGAGCAGCGGCTCAAGCCCGGGTTCCAGTCCATGAACACGCTGATGGGTCCGACCCTGGACATGATCCAGGTCATGGTCGACCGCAAGGAGGCGGTCACCGGGGTCCCGTCCGGGTTCCGCTACCTCGACGGCCTGACGGCCGGCTTCCACCCCTCGGAGCTCGTCATCCTGGCCGCGCGGCCCTCCATGGGCAAAACGGCCCTGGCCCTGAACATCTCCCACCACGTGGGGCTCAAGACGGACAAGGCCGTTGGCTTCTTCTCCATGGAGATGGCCAAGGAGCAGCTCGTCATCCGCCTCCTCTGCGCCGAGGCCCAGCTCGACATCAAGAGGACGCGGACGGGGTTCATCAGCGACCGGGAGTTCGAGAAGCTCAAGCTCGCCGGCGAAGCCCTGTCCCGGGCCCGGGTCTTCATCGACGAGTCGCCGGCGCTGACCATCATGGAGATGAAGGCCAAGTGCCGGCGCCTCAAGATGGAGCAGCGCCTGGACATCGTCTTCGTCGACTACATCCAGCTCATGCGGACCGGCGGCCGGTTCGAGAACCGCAACCAGGAGATGTCGTTCATCTCGCGGTCCCTGAAGGAGCTGGCCAAGGAGCTTCAGATCCCGGTCGTCGGCATCTCCCAGCTCAGCCGGGCCCCCGAGAAGGGGCGCCGCGAGCCCAAGCCCCAGCTCTCCGACCTGCGCGAGTCCGGGGCCCTCGAGCAGGACGCCGACGTCGTCATCTTCATCTACCGGCCCGAGTTCTACCACCCGGACGACGAGAGCCTCAAGGGGGTCGCCGAGGTCAGCATCGCCAAGCAGAGGAACGGCCCCATCGGCAACATCCAGCTGGCCTTCATCCGTGAGTACGCCCGCTTCGCCGACATGGAGCCGTTCGCGCCGGAGTACTGACGGATGGCCGCCGCGAACAGACGCTACAATTCCCTGACGATGCGCTTCCTCCACCAGATGGGGGAGGTCGCCGAAGTCATGGGCCGGACCCTCCGGGACGTGTTCCGGCCGCCTTTCGAGGTCCGCATCTTCGTCCAGCAGCTGGCCAGCATCGGTGTCGACTCGATGATGGTCGTCTCCATCACGGCGGCCTTCGGCGGGCTCGTCTTCGGCCTCCAGACCTACTCGGGCTTCCACAAGTACGTCGGGGCGGGGACGGAGGTCTACAGCGGCCCGATCATCTCCGTGGGCCTGTGCAAGGAGCTCATCCCCCTGCTTGTCGCCCTCATGATCGCCGGGCGCGTCGGCTCCTCGATGACGGCCGAGCTCGGGACGATGAAAATCACGGAGCAGATCGACGCTCTGGCCAGCCTGGGCGCCGACCCCTCCCGCTATCTCGTCGTCCCCCGGACCTTGGCTGCCATCATCACGGTCCCGATCCTGACGCTGTACGGGGACATGATCGGCATCTTCTGCGGCTTCTTCTACAACATCGTCGGCATGGGGGTCAACCGGGTCGTCTACATCCGGAACGCCCTCCTCTACTTCAATTTCTGGGACGTCTCGGTCGGCCTGGTCAAGGCCGTCGTCTTCGGCTTCGTCATCGCGACCGTCGGCTGCTGGCAGGGCCTCAAGGCCGAGGGCGGGGCCGAGGGCGTCGGCCGGGCCACGACACGGAGCGTCGTCATCTCCAGCATCTCCGTCCTCATCCTCAATTTCTTCCTGAGCAAGGCGCTGCCGAAGTGACCGGCCCCATGATCCAGATCGTCGACCTCTGGAAGTCCTTCGGGCCCAAGCCCGTCCTCCGCGGCGTCTGCCTCGAGGTCGGGGCCGGCGAGACCATGGTCATCATCGGCCAGAGCGGCTCGGGCAAAAGCGTCCTCCTCAAGCACATCATCGGCATGCTCAAGCCCGACCGCGGGCAGGTCATCGTCGACGGCGTGGACATCACCCATCTCCGGGCCCGGGAGATGCCGGACACCCTGCGCAAGTTCGGCATGCTCTTCCAGGGCGCCGCCCTGTTCGACTCCCTGACTGTCGGCGAGAACGTCGCCTTCGGGCTGAGGCGCTACACGAAGAGCACGAAGAAGGAGCTCGAGGCCGTCGTTACGGAGAGCCTGGAGAAGGTCGGCCTGCGGGGCGTCGAGCGGCTCATGCCCCACGAGCTGTCTGGGGGGATGCGGAAGCGCGTCGGCCTGGCCCGGGCCATCGCCTACAAGCCGCAGATCATCCTCTATGACGAGCCGTCGACGGGCATCGACCCCATCCGGGCGGACTCCATCAACGATCTCATCAACCAGATGAAGCGGGACCTGGGCGTGACCTCGGTCGTCATCACCCACGACATGGTCAGCTGCTACAAGGTCGCAGACCGGATCGGCATGCTCTACAACGGGGTCGTCATCGAGACCGGGACGCCGGCCGAGATCCAGGCCACGGCGAACCCGGTCGTCCGCCAGTTCATCTCCGGCCAGGCCGCCGGCCCGATCACGGATTGGTGAGAAACGAGGTCTAGCATGAGAAGAGATATCAAGATCGGCATCTTCTTCACCGGGGCGCTGCTCGTCCTGGCCGTGTTCATCTTCATCGTCGGCAACCTCTCCAACCTCTTCCGCCGGCCGGGCTACCCGATCTACGTCCGCTACGAGTCCTCGCTGGGCCTGGACAAGACGGCCGCGGTGAAGATGGCCGGCATCAAGATCGGCTACGTCAAGGACATCCAGCTCGAAGGACGGCGCTCCAAGGTCGTCCTGAGCATCTACCCCCGGTACAAGATCCCCCACGGCTCCAAGGCCATCCAATCCGTCCAAGGGCTGCTCGGCGAGAAGTACGTCGACGTCCAGCCCAGCATGGAGGACGAATACCTCAAGCCGGGCGACGAGCTCGTGCCGGGGCCGTCGGCGGGCATGGACCAGCTGACGCCCATGCTGAACGCCCTCGGCAACGACCTCCAGCAGGTCGCCAAGAACCTCCGGGAGATGACGGACAAGGAGACGCGCGACAATTTCGCCGAGGCCGTCAAGAACCTGTCCGCGCTGACGGGCGAGGTCGAGCGGCTCGTCGCCGAGAACCGGGGCAAGGTCAGCCAGACCCTGACCGCGGCCTCGGACACAGCCCGCGGCCTCGACGAGAGGGTCCGGGAGCTGGCCGGGAGCTTCGACGCGACGCTGGGCGAGATCCAGAAAATCCTCCAGGAGAACCGGGGGGACATCAGGGACGATGTCGCCAAGGTCAAGGAGGTCCTATCAAAGATCGAGGAGTCCGTCACCCTCCTCAACAAGACCCTCGACAAGATCCAGAAGGGCGAGGGCTCCGTCGGCAAGGCCGTCAACGACGAGGGGCTCTACAACGAGGCCCAGGGGGCGGTGCGGAGCGTGCGGAAGATCGCAGACACCGTCTCGAGCCTGCGGCCGACGCTCGACGTCCGCGGCGAGTACCTGGCCCGCAGCCGCTTCCTCAAGGGCTTCCTGGGCGTGGGCCTGTGGTACAAGAACACGGCCTTCGTCCTGGCCCAGGCCGTCCGCGGCGAGGACCCGGACCGCTTCACCTATTCCGCCCAGGGCGGGATGCGTTTCGGCGGCTTCGCCCCCCGGGCCGGGATCATCGAATCCCGCTTCGGCGCCGGCCTGGATTACTACGCCTTCCACGACCGGCTCGTCGTGAGCGTCGAGGGCTCGGACTTCAACCGGGCGACGAGCCCGGTCTTCCGGACCTTCGCGAGATTTTTCCCCCAGAAGAACGTCTATGTCATCGTCGGCCTCGAGGACTTCACCCTGGCCGCCCGGAGGGAGGTCTTCTTCGGCCTGGGCGTGGGTCTCTGATGAAGGACAAAACCGTCTACATCTGCCAGAGCTGCGGCTCCCGCTCGCCGAAGTGGATGGGACGGTGCCCGAGTTGCGGCGAGTGGAACACGATGATCGAGGAGGTCGAGGAGGAGGCCCCCTCCGAGATCTCCTTCCCGGCCTCCGACCCCGTCCTGTATAAGGACATCAAGGAGCTCGCGAGCCCCCGCATCACCGTCGACATCGAGGACTTCAACAAGGTCCTCGGCGGGGGGGTCGTCCCGGGCTCCGTCGTCCTTATCGGCGGCGAGCCCGGCATCGGCAAGTCGACCCTCCTCCTCCAGGTTTCGCGGAGTCTGGCGCAGGCGGGCGAGAGCGTCCTCTACGTCTCCGGCGAGGAGTCGCTCGAACAGGTCAAGCTGCGGGGCGACCGGCTGGGCGTCCGGGACGGCGCTCTCTATCTCCTGTCGGAGACGGCGCTCGAGCGGATCGTGGCCCAGGCCGAGCGCCTCAGGCCGAAGGCCCTGGTCGTCGATTCCGTCCAGACGATCTTCTCGGCCAAGATGTCCTCCAGCCCCGGCACGATCAGCCAGGTGCGCGAGGTAGCTAACCAGATCTTCCGCTTCGCCAAGCGGAACCAGATCCCGGCCTTTCTCGTCGGCCACATCACCAAGGAGGGGTCGCTGGCCGGGCCGAAGTCCCTGGAGCACATGGTTGACGTCGTCCTCCTCTTTGAAGGCGAGCGCGACCACAGCCACCGCGTCCTCCGGGCCCTCAAGAACCGTTTCGGCCCCGTCTCGGAGCTGGCCGTGTTCGAGATGACCGCGGCCGGCCTCCAGCCCATCGTCAACCCCTCGGCCTTTTTCCTCCGGGAGCGGCCCCGCGAGGAACCGGGCAGCGCCGTCGTCTGCACGATCAAGGGGACCCGGCCGCTCCTCGCCGAGGTCCAGGCCCTCGTCTCCTCGACGCTCTTCGCCGGGAACCCGCGGCGGATGAGCATCGGGGTCGACCACTACCGGACCTCCATGCTCCTGGCCCTCGTCGAGAAGAAGCTCGGCTACGGGTTCGGCGGCGAGGACATCTACCTCAACGTCGCCGGCGGCATGAGCATCGACGAGCCCGCGGCCGACCTCGGCGTCGTCATGGCCGTCGTCTCCTCGCTGAAGAACGTCCCGCTGCCGAACGACATGGTCTTTTTCGGCGAGGTCGGGCTGTCCGGCGAGATCCGCTCCGTCGGCCAGCCGCTCGCCAGGGTCAAGGAGGCGCAGAGCCTGGGCTTCGGGACGGTCCTGCTGCCGGCCGGGAACCTCGAGGCCCTGGAAAAGGAGGGAGAGGCGCCGGCCCTCCAATGCGTCGGCGTGAAGACGGTCAAGCAGGCGCTTCAGTACGTTTTTTAAGGAACGCATTCATATAAAGGAATGAACCGATGGGGATCGCTTTTTTCCGTCTCTTCATCCTCGGCCTGCTCACCGTGGCCGGCTACTTCTACCCGCCCTTCCGGCTGGCCCGCCCGTTCGGCGCGGCCGCGGCCCTCGTCCTCGGCCTCCTCTTCATGTCCCTCGAGGTCCGGGTCCGGAGGGCCCAGTTCAAGGTCGTCTGGAGCTCGGGCGTGGGCCTCGTCCTGGGCATCCTCCTGGGGTGGATGATCGGCTCGATCTACCAGTCCGTCGTCCACGCGCCGGAGATGGCCGCCTTCGTCCGCATCTTCTTCCTCATCGTCCTGCCCTACCTCGGGCTCCTCATCGGGACCCAGAAGCCGGAATGGCTCGACCCGGCCAACCTGGCCCGGATGTTCCAGGAGAAGAGCCTCGGCGGGAGCGCCAAGCTCCTCGACACGAGCGTCATCATCGACGGGCGGATCGCGGACCTCTGCGACACGGCCTTCGTCGAGGGGGAGCTCGTCGTGCCGCAGTTCGTCCTCAAGGAGCTTCAGCTCGTCGCGGACTCCTCGGACGCCCTCAAGCGCCAGCGAGGTCGCCGGGGGCTCGATGTCCTCGACCACCTCCAGAAGTCCTCGCAGGTCTCGGTCACCATCTCCGACCTGGACTTCCCCGACGTCCACGACGTCGACTCCAAGCTCATCGAATGCGCCAAGGCCCTCGACGCCCGGATCGTCACCAACGACTTCAACCTCAACAAGGTCGCCCGCATCCACGGCATCAAGGTCCTCAACGTCAACGAGCTGGCCAACGCCCTCCGGCCGGTCGTCCTGCCGGGCGAGTCCATGAAGGTCTTCATCCTGAAGGAGGGCAAGGAGAGGGACCAGGGTATCGCCTACCTGGACGACGGGACGATGGTCGTCGTCGATAATTCGCGGCGGATGATCGGCCAGACGCTCGCCATCACCGTCACCTCGGTCCTCCAAACGACGGTGGGGAAGATGATCTTCGGTCGCTACAACGGGGAGGGGCGGTGAGCCGGGCGTCGGTCCTCGTCGTCGCGGCGGGCGCGGGCAAGCGCTTCGGGCAGCGCAAGCAGTTCGTCTACGTCGAGGGGAAACCCGTCCTCGAGTGGACGCTCGAGGCCTTCCAGGCCCACGCGGAGGTCGAGGCCATCGTCCTCGTCCTGCCCGACGAGGAGGACCGGAAACACTACCAGATGCGCTACGGCAAGATCATCGATGTCGTCCGGGGCGGGGACGAGCGCCAGGATTCCGTCTGGCAGGGCTTCCGCCTCCTCGACCCCGTCGCGACCGAGCTCGTCCTCGTCCACGACGGGGCCCGGCCGCTCGTCGGCCCGGCCCTCATCGACCGGGTCATCGCCGCGGCCATGACCGACGGTGCCGCGGTCCCGGTGCTGCCCGTCGAGGACACGCTCAAGGAAGTCAGCGACGGCCGGGTCGTCGGCACGGCCGACCGGTCCCGCCTCTTTCGCGTCCAGACGCCGCAGGGCTTCCTCTACCCCGTCCTGAAACAGGCCCTGGACACGGCCCGGCGCGACCGCTTCTACGGCACGGACGAGGCGGCCCTCGTCGAAAGGGTCGGCCTGCCCGTGCGCGCCGTGGAGGGCGACCCCCGGAACATCAAGGTCACGACCCCATTGGACCTCAAGATCGCGGAGGCGCTGCTCCATGCTTAGAGTCGGTTTAGGCTACGACATCCACCCCCTCGTCGAGGGGAGGCCGCTCGTCCTCGGCGGCCTGACCCTGCCCGGCCCGCGCGGGCTCCTCGGCCACTCCGACGGCGACGCCCTCATCCACGCCGTCATCGACGCCCTGCTCGGCGCGGCGGGTCTGGGCGACATCGGGCGGCTCTTCCCGGACACCGACCCGCGGACGAAGAACGTCCCGGGCCTCCGCCTTCTCAGTGAGGTCATGGGCCGGCTCCGGGCCGGCGGCTGGAGCGTCGTCAACGTCGACGCCGTGGTCGTGGCCGAGGCGCCGAGGATCGCCCCCCTGGCCGAGGGCATGAGGGACGTCCTCTGCCCCGTCCTGGGCGTGGACCGGGCGGCGCTCGGCATCAAGGGCAAGACCAACGAGGGGCTGGGACCGGTCGGCGAGGGCCGGGCCATCGCCTGCTCCGCCGTGGCGCTCATCGAGAGGAGCTCGTAGAGCGGACTGGTCCTGTCCGGTTGCCTCTCCATAAGGAAGTCGAGCTCGGGGTGTTCCCTTCGT
>JBBISK010000042.1:0-13456 GCA_037441295.1 Candidatus Aminicenantota bacterium
GGGCGCGTTGGGCTGCGCAGCCCAACGCGCCCGCCAAGCCGGCCGAGCCCCTGCCCTCCGGCTACTCGATGGCCCGCCAGCTCGGCCTCGGCGTCCACACCATCGTCCTCGACCCGGGCCACGGCGGCGCCGACCCGGGCTGCATCGGGAAAAGCGGCCTCGAGGAGAAGACGATCACGCTCGACGTCTCGCTGGCCCTGAAAAAGCTCCTCGCCGAGCAGGCCGGGCTCAACGTCATCCTGGCCCGCGAATCCGACCCACCGCGACCGCAAGCGCGAAGGGGTCGAGACCTTCTTCCTCAACTTCAGCCCGGACCCGGCCGTCGTCGAGCTCGCCGCCCGCGAGAACGCGACCTCGAGCAAGAACATGGGCCAGATGAACGACATCATCAAGAAGATCGCCCAGAACAGCCGGGTCGACGAGTCCCGCGACCTGGCCGCGCGGATCCAGAAGGGCCTGCTGCGGTCCCTGGCCGCGGCCAACCCCGGCATCAAGGACCTGGGGGTCAAGGGCGCCCCCTTCTGGGTCCTCATCGGCAGCGAGATGCCCTCGGTCCTCGTCGAGATCTCGCACCTCAGCAACCCCGGCGAGGAGGCCCGGCTGAAGACGGCGGCGTACCGCCAGCTCGCCGTCCGGGGCATCTACGACGGGATCATGGACTACGTCCGCTCGCTCGGCAAAGGATGAGCAGAATGAACAGACGCGATTTCTTAAGGGACCTAGCCGTCGGCGGGGCGGCGCTCGGTTGGGCGCCGCGCGTCCTCGCCGGTCAGGCTTCGGCGCCCGCCCCGGCCGGGACGCCGGTCCTGGCCGTGGTCGAGGGCGAATCTCCCGCTCTCATCACCAAGGAGGCCGTGGCCGCCCTCGGCGGCATGAAGCGCTTCGTCCGCAGGGGCGACAAGGTCCTCATCAAGCCGAACATCGGCTGGGACCGGACGCCGGAGATGGCCGCCTGCACGAACCCGGACGTCGTCAAGGCGCTCGTCGAGCTGGCCCAGGAGGCGGGGGCGAAGAGCGTCACCGTCATCGACAACACGACGAACCAGGCCAAGCGCTGCTACGTGCGGTCGGGCATTCTCGACGCGGCCCGGGCGGCGGGCGCGGCGATGCCCTACGTCGACGAGACCCGCGTCAAGCGCACTGCCCTCAAGGGCGAATGGCTCAAGGAGTGGGACATCCTCCTTGACGTCCTCGAGGCCGACAAGATCATCAACGTGCCCATCGCCAAGCACCACTCCCTCTGCCGCCTGACCATGGGCATGAAGAACTGGCTGGGGGCCCTCGGCGGCGCCCGAAATCAGCTCCACCAGGACCTCGACCGGGCCATGGTCGACCTCACGGCCTTCTTCAAGCCGTCGCTGACCGTCCTCGACGCTTACCGCATCCTCGTCCGGAACGGGCCGCAGGGCGGCCGAGTCTCCGACACCAAGCTCGTCAAGACGGTCGTGGCCGGGACCGACCCCGTGGCCGTGGACGCCATGGGGGCAACCTTCTTCGACATCCGGCCCCAAGAGCTCCTCTACCTGAGGCTGGCCCAGGAGCGCGGGCTGGGGAAGTTCGAGCTGGAGAAGCTCCGCATTGAAAAAAGAAAGATCTAGGAAGTACCGGGCCCTGCGGGCCCTGAGGGTCGCGAGCCAGACGGCCTTCTTCGGGCTCTTCCTCTATCTCTTTATCGGCGCCCATTACACGGGGCAGGATTATATCGGCTCGACCGTCCAGCGCTTTTTCCACTTCGACCCGCTGCTCGCCCTGGTCACGATCGTCGCCGGCCGCCTCGTCTACGCCCTGTTCGCCTATGCCCTGGTCACGGTCGTCGCGACGGTCGTCCTCGGTCGCGTTTTTTGCGGCTGGGTCTGTCCCCTCGGCGCCGTCCACCAGTTCGCCTCCTTTGTCTTCAAGAAAACGAAGTTCCTCCGGCCGCCGAGGGAGGAGCGGGCCAGCCTGGCCTGGAAATACTATGTCCTCATCCTCGTCCTGGCCGGGGCCGTCCTCGGGCTCGACCTGGCCGGCTACCTCGACCCGTTCTCATTCCTGACCCGGTCCTTCGCCCTGTCCGTCTTCCCCGGCCTGGCCTACGCCCTGGCGGGGATTAAGGCGGGCCTCTACGCCATCGGGCTGACCGGCGCCGGACGCTCGATCTCCCAGCTCCTCGAGAACTGGACGCTCAACGAGACGTTCACCCAGGGGTTCGCGGTCGGCCTCCTCTTCCTCGGCGCCCTCGGCCTCAACGCCTGGAAGGAGCGCTTCTGGTGCCGCTACCTCTGCCCGACGGGCGCCCTCCTCGGGCTCCTGTCGCGCTGGAACGTCCTTAGGCTCCGTATCGACGACGAAAAATGCATCAAGTGCGGGCTCTGCGCCCAGCATTGCGAAACCCAGGCCAATCCGTACCCGAACGAGAAGTGGAAGAGCGGCGAGTGCGTCTATTGCCAGACCTGCGCCGCCATCTGCCCGACGGCGGCCATCGGCTTCCCGGCCAAGGCCGCGCCGGAGAAGTTCTCGAACGTCTCGAACGTCGACCTCTCCCGCCGCAAGCTCCTGCTGACGACATTCCTGGCCCTGGTCGCCGTGCCCTTCTTCCGGCTGACGCCGTCCCGGAAGCGCGCCTCGCTCAAGCTCATCCGGCCGCCGGGCGCGCTGCCGGAGCCGCAATTCCTGGCCAAGTGCGTCAAGTGCGGCCAGTGCATGCGGGCCTGCCCGACGAACGGGCTCCAACCCGCCCTGGGCCAGGCCGGCCCGGAAGGCGTCTACACTCCCGTGCTGGTGCCGAAGATCGGCTACTGCGAGTACTACTGCTCGCTCTGCACCCAGGTCTGCCCGACGGGGGCCATCCGGAAGCAGACGATCGAGGCCAAGAACAAGATCAAGATCGGCTCGGCCTGGGTCAACAAGAGCCGCTGCATCCCCTACGTCCTGGGCAGGCCGTGCATCGTCTGCGAGGAGCACTGCCCGGTCTCGCCAAAGGCCATCAAGCTTGTCGAGGTCGAGACGAAGCTCCCGGACGGCAAGGTCGTCGTCCAGAAGGCGCCGGTCATCGACCTCGACCTGTGCACGGGGTGCGGCATCTGCGAGAACAAGTGCCCGATCGTCGACGACCCGGCCGTCTTCGTCACGAGCGTCGGCGAGACGCGCTCGGAGAAGAACCGCCTGTTGCTCCAGGTGATCGGCACGAGCGGCCCGGCCGCGGCCCCCGATAAATGAAAAAGGGGGCCTCCCCCTTTCCTGCCGGAAAGGAAGAACGCCCCCTCTTCCGTTGCCCTATTCGGCGAGGACCTTCTTCAGCTCTTCCCTGAGGCGCGGCACGACCTCGAACAGGTCGCCCACGATGCCGTAGTCCGCCACCTTGAAGATCGGCGCCTCCGGGTCCTTGTTGACGGCGACGATGCACTTCGAAGAGGACATCCCGGCCAGGTGCTGTATGGCGCCCGAGATGCCGACGGCCACGTAAAGGTTGGGCGAGACGGTCTTGCCGGTCTGGCCGACCTGGTGCTGGTGTCCGATCCAGCCGGAGTCCACGGCCGAGCGGGACGCGCCCACCGCGGCCCGCGGGAAGACCGCGGCCAGCTCGCGCAGCAGGGCGAAGTTCTCCGGCCCCTTGAGGCCCCTCCCCCCCGAGACGACGACGTCCGCTTCCGTGACGTCGATCTCCACGCTCTCCTCTTTCAGGACCTCGGCGACACGGCCCTTGACGAAGCCGTCCGGGATCTCGACGGCCTTTCGCACGACCTCGGGCGCCGCCCCGGCCGGCCCCGCTTCGAGCGGGAAAACGTTCGGCCGCAGGGTCGCGACCTGCGGCGTCGAGGCCAGCGTGAGGGAGAGGAGGGCCTTGCCCGCGTAGACGGGCCGGGTGAACTCGAGCCGCCCGTCCCTGACCGCCAGACGCGTGCAGTCGGAAGCGAGCCCGACGCCGAGCCGGGCCGCGACGCGCGGCGCCAGGTCCTTGCCCAATGCCGTGGCGGCGAAGAAGAGGGCCGACGGCCGCGCCTCGCCGACGAAGTCGGCGATGGCCTTGGCGTATCCCTGAGCCGAGTAATCGGCCAGTCCGGCGCTCTCGAGGACATGGACCCGCGCCGGGCCGCACCCCCCGAGCTCGGCGACGACGCCATCCGAGGTGGCTCCGCCGCCGACGACGAGGATCGCGGCCGTCCCGACGCCGAGCTCCGCTGCCCTCCGCTTGGCCTCCGACAAGGCCTCGAGCGAGCCCTTCTTCGCTTTCCCGTCCCGTGTTTCGATGAATACGGCGATCATCCCTTCCTCCCTCAAACGACCTTAGCTTCGGCGTGGAGCAGGGCCGCAAGATCGCGCGCCGTCTCGGCCGGGTCCCCCTGCAGGATCCGGCCCGCCTGGCGCTGCGGCGGGACGTCGAGGCCCGTGACGACCACCTTGGGCGCGAGGTCCTCGGCCTTGAGCCCGAGCTCCTCGAGCCTGACGACGGGGATCTCCTTCTTTTTAGCGGCCATGATGCCCTTGAGCGTCTCGTAGCGCGGCTCGTTCAGCCCCTTCTGGGCGCTGATGACGGCCGGCAGGGAGAAGACGACCTTCTCCGTGCCGCCCTCGACCTCGCGGTAGGCCGTCCCCGAGCCCCCCTCGATCTCGAGCTTCGTCACCACATTCGCCTGGGGCAGGCCAAGGAGCTCGGCGACCATGGACGGCACCTGGCCGTTGTCCGTGCCGACGGCCTGCTTGCCGAAGAGGAGGAGGTCCGTCCCGGCGAAGCGGCCCTCGACGGCCCGGGCGATGATGCGGGCCGTGCGGAGGCCGTCGTAGCTCTCCGGCGCCTCGTCCTTGATGAGGACGGCCTCGTCCGCCCCCATGGCCAGGCACTTACGGAGGACCGGCATGGCCTCCTCGCGGCCGACGCTGGCGACGCGGACGGCACCGCCGTTGGCCTCCTTGAGCCGGAGGGCCTCCTCGACGGCGAATTCGTCGTACGGGCTGGCGACGAAATTCAGCCCGTCCTCGACGACGGAGCGCGTCTCGTGCTGGATGCGGATCCGCGACTCGGTGTCCGGCACCCGCTTGACGAATACAACGATGTTCATGCGCCGTCTCCTTTATGGGCCCTGCCCGGTTCCCCCCCGCCGGCGGCCGGTCGGCCGCGTCCCGGCGCGGGCTGGCGCTCCGGCTCAGGGCTTCTCGAACCTCTTGAGGAGGAGTGTCGCGTTCGTCCCGCCGAAGCCGAACGAGTTGCTGAGGGCGTGGACGATCTCGGCCGGCCGGGCCTTGTTCGGGACGTAGTCGAGGTCGCACTCGGGGTCGGGCGTCTCGTAATTGATGGTCGGCGTCATGACCTGGTGGAAGAGGCAGAGGGCGCAGATCCCGCCCTCGACGCCGCCGGCGGCGCCCAGGAGATGGCCGGTCATCGACTTCGTCGAGCTGACGCCGATCCTCCCGGCATGGGGTCCGAAGACGTCCTTGATGGCCTTCGTCTCGATCTTGTCGTTCAGGGGTGTCGAGGTGCCGTGGGCGTTGATGTACTGGACATCCTCCGGCCGGACGCCCGCGTCGGCCAGGGCGTTGCGCATGGCCCGCACGGCGCCGTCGCCGTCGGGCGAGGGCGCGGCCGGGTGATAGGCGTCGCTCGACATCCCGTAGCCGACGACCTCGGCGTAGACCCGGGCGTCCCTCCTCAAGGCCCGGCCGAGCTCCTCGAGGATGAGGACGCCCGCGCCCTCGCCCATGACGAAGCCGTCGCGCCCGGCATCGAAAGGGCGGGAGGCCTTCTCCGGGGCGTCGTTCCGCTCGGAGAGGGCCTTCATGGCGTTGAAGCCGGCGACCGAGAGCGGCGTCAGCGGGGCCTCCGCCCCGCCCGCGATCATGATATCGGCGTCTCCCCGGTCGATGAGCCGGAAGGAATCGCCGATGGAGTGGGTCCCGGTGCTGCAGGCCGTGACAGCCGACGAGTTGGGGCCCTTTGCCCCGAAGCGGATGGAGATCTGCCCCGAGGCCTCGTTGATGATCGTCTGGATGAGGAAGAAGGGCGAAACGCGTTCCGGGCCCTTCTCGAGGAGGACCTTGTGCCACTCCTCGATCGAGCCGAGCCCGCCGATGCCCGAGCCGACGTAGGTCCCGGTCCGCTCGCTCCGCAGGTCGGCGGCCGGCAGGCCCGAATCGGCCACGGCCAGATCCGCTGCGGCCACGGCGAACTGGATGAAGAGGTCCATCTTACGGACCTCCTTGCGGTCGACGAAGGCCAGCGGGTCGAAATCCCGGGCCTGGCCCGCGAACCGCGTGGCGTGGCGCGACGCGTCGAAGCGCGTCAAGGGGCCGATGCCGCTCTCGCCCCGGAGGAGGGCCTGCCAGTTCTTATCCGTGCCGCTCCCCAGCGGCGAGACGAGCCCGACGCCGGTGACGGCGACACGCCGCGCGGGAGTACTCACCCTGCTCATCTTTTCGGACGGTCCTTCGGGAAACGGGAGAACGGCTTATTTCTTGTGGCTCGTGATGTACTCGATGGCCTTGCCGACCGTGGTCAGCTTCTCGGCCTCGTCATCGGGGATGTCCAGGCCGAACTCGTCCTCGAGGGCCATGACCAGCTCCACCGTATCGAGGGAATCCGCGCCGAGGTCGTCGATGAAGGACGCGTCCTCCGTGACCTGTTCTTCGCTGATGCTCAGCTTGTCCGAGACGATCGTCCTGACCTTCTTGAGCAGCTCGTTCTTGTCCATCCTGCCCTCCTCCTTAAGTCGGGATTCCGGGGGTGCCGGCGACCGGCTCACATGTACATGCCGCCGTTGACACCGATCACCTGCCCTGTGATGTACGAGGCATCCTCGGAAAGAAGGAATCTTACCGCAGATACCACGTCCTTGGGAAGTCCGAATTTTTTCATCGGGATGCCCTCGAGAAACGTTTTCTTGATATCCTCGGGGACCTTGTCCGACATGGCTGTGATGATGAAGCCTGGGGCGACGCAATTCACGGTGACGCCCCGGGCCGCGACCTCGCGGGCCAGCGACTTGGCGAAGGCGATAACCCCGGCCTTGGAGGCGGCGTAGTTGGCCTGGCCGGCGTTCCCCATCATCCCGGCGACAGAAGCGATGTTGACGATCCGTCCGTAGCGGGCGCCCATCATGGCCCGGACGACGGCCTTGGAGAAATTGAACGTCCCTTTGAGGTTGACCCGCAACACGGCGTCCCAGTCCTCCTCGCGCATCCGCACGAGGAGCCCGTCCCGGGTGATGCCGGCGTTATTGACGAGGTGGTCGATCCGGCCGTGGGCGGCCAGGGCGGCGTCCACGATCTCCTGGGCCCGGGCGGCGTCGCCGACGTCGGCCACGTAGGCGTCGGCCCGTCCGCCCGCCGCGGCGACGGCGGCGGCCACGGCCTCGAGCTTCTCCTTCTGGAGGTCGACAATGACGACGGTGGCACCCTCGGAGGCCAGGCCGAGGGCAATGGCCTCGCCGATCCCCTGGGAGGCGCCGGTGACGATCGAGACGCGTCCTTCGAAGATTCTCATTCGCCCGCTCCCTGGAGGGCCTGCTCGGTGCGGAGGATCTCCGCCTGGATCCGCTCCGTGACCCTGTTCTCGACGAATTCCCGGCCGCGGGCGACGGCGTTGCGCACGGCCCGGACGTTGGACCGGCCATGGCCGATGACGCAGACGCCGCGGACGCCGAGGAGCTGGGCCCCCCCGTATTCCGTGTAGTCGAACTTCCTGTAGATCCTCTTGAGGTTGTGCTTCATCAGGACGTAGCCGAGCTTGGCGAAGATGTTCTTGGTGATCTCGTGCTTGGCCATGGACAGGACGCTCTCGACGACACCCTCCGAGACCTTGAGGGCGACGTTCCCCGTGAAGCCGTCGCTGACGATGACGTCGGCGGCGCCCGAGAACAGGTCCTTGCCCTCGACATTGCCGATGAAGCGGAGGGGCGCGGCCTAGAGGCGCTCGAGGTCGTTGCCCTTCGTCTTCTCCTCGCCGATGCTCATCAACCCGACCCGCGGGTCGGCGATGCCCATGACGGCCTCCATGAAGGTCCGGCCCATGACCGCGAACTGGACGAGGTTGCGCGGCTGGCAGTTGGCGTTGGCGCCGACGTCAATGAGGAGGGTCGGCCCGGCGACGCCGGGGACCAGCAGGGCCAGGGCCGGCCTGTCGACGCCCGGCAGGGTCCCCAGGACCTCGCGCGAGATATAGACGACCGCGCCCGTGTTGCCCATGGAGACGAAGGCCGAGGCCTGACCGTCCTTGACGAGCTGCACGCCGACGCGGATCGACGAGGCCTTTTTCTTCCGGAAGGCGAGCAGGCCTTCCCCCATGCCGATGGCCTCGGGCGCGTCGACGATGGTCGCCCGGCCGGGCTTCGGCGCCAGCCGGTCGTACTCCTTCTTGATCTGGTGTTCGATGCCGACGAGGACGACCTCGACGCCGAGGGCCTCGGCGGCGGAGAGAGCCCCTTCGACCGTGACCTTGGGGCCAAAATCGCCCCCCATCGCGTCAACCGCGATCTTCATAAGGGACCCCGGGGTCAGTCTTCTTTCCCTTCTGTCACCTGCCGACCCTTATAGTAGCCGCATTCGGGGCAGGCCCGGTGCGGCAGCTTGGGGTTGCCGCAATTGGGACAGACAGAGAAGGAGGGGAGGACAAGCCCGTCGTGGGCCCGGCGCTTGCCCTTTCTCGCGGGCGAGTGTCTCCTCTTCGGATTTGGCATGTTAGGATTTATCTCTCACGATGAATTTGACCTTGCCCGGGCGCGCCTCGGGCCCCCGGGCGACGCAGGAGCAGGCCCCGTCCCGGACGATCTCGCCGCAGACGGCGCAGATGCCCTCGCAGCCCGGCGAGCAGAGGGGCTTGCCCGGGAAGGTCAGGTTGAGCTGCTCGAGGATGACGGCCCGGAGGTCCAGGTGGCGGTCCCGGTAGTACATCCGGTCGATCTCCTCGTCGGACAGCTCGTCGGCCATGGCGTCGATCTCCTCGGGGAGGTAGACGAGGTCGAACTTGCTCCGCACGGGGAACTCGAACGGGGTCAGGCAGCGGCTGCAGACGAAGCTCAGCTTGGCCCGCAGCTCTCCCTGGACGAGGACCTCGTCGCCGAGCATGCGGACGACGACGTCGGCGTGGACCGGCTCGAGGAAAACGGCGTTCTCCTCGACCAGGCCCAGGCTCAGGAAGTCGAAGTCGGAGGACAGGCTGAGCCCTTCCTTGGGAAGACGGTCGATATCGATCAACATCGGAGTTTCCACCGCGGCGGTCCTCAAAATCGCTGCTTATTATATCAACTTGACCCTCTTTGTCAAATAAGGGGGCAACCGGGCCGGGCCGGGCGGGACGCGCCTCTCATTGAGGAGAAGAGGGACTGTTCCTCAACGGGGACAGTCCCTCTTTTTCTTATTGCGCGCGGGGGAGGATTCAGTATAATAGGGAAGGATTTTCCGGCATGGGCGGATATAATACGCGGGTCGAGTACAAGGGCTCGACCTACATCGTCCAGACCCAGGACAAGGGCCTGGCCGCCCAGTACGTGGAGTCCCTGATCTACAAAGCCGGAAAGCTCCTGACCTCGAAGAAGACGTTCTACACCTCCTCGCTCTCGAGCCCGGACGTCAAGGCCGTCATCGAGCAAATGATGGGGGCCCAGCACAAGAAGATCCTCGAGGAGATCGTCGAGGGAAAGTTCGACTGAGGCCCGAAAGGCCCCCCGGGCGAAGGTCATGGAGACGAAGCGTCTTTTTCTCGTCGACGGCAACTCTCTCCTCTACCGCGCCTACTACGCCATCCGGCACCTGACGACGTCGGCCGGCTTCCCGACCAACGCCATCTACGGCTTCATCGCCACCCTGCGGAAGCTCATCGAGCAGGAGAAGCCGGACTACCTCGGCGTCGTCTTCGACGTCAAGGGGCCGACCGTCCGACACGAGGCCTACAAGGATTACAAGGCCCACCGCAAGCCGATGCCCGACGACCTGGTCGTCCAGGTCCCGGTGCTCAAGGAAGTCCTCCGCGCCATGCGCATCCCCACCTCCGAGTTCGAGGGGTACGAGGCCGACGACGTCCTGGCCACTCTCGCCCGCAAGGCCGAGGCGAGGGACCTGCGGGCCGTCATCGTGACCACCGACAAGGACCTCCTCCAGGTCGTCGACGCGGCCACGGCCGTCTACAACCCGGCCAAGGAGACGACCCTCGACGAGGCCGGTGTCCGCGAGGTCTTCGGCGTCCCCGCCGACCGGGTCACCGACGTTCTCGCCCTCTGGGGGGACCCGACGGACAACGTCCCGGGCGTCCCCGGCATCGGGGAGAAGACGGCCAAGGCTCTCATCCAGGAGTTCGGCTCCCTCGACAACCTCCTGGCTCACCTGGACCAGGTCCGCAACCCGCGGACCCGGGAGACGATCGCCCAGAACCGCGAGCTCCTCGACCTCAGCCGGCGCCTGGTCACCGTCTGCCGCGACCTCGATGTCGGGCTCGACCTCGACGCCTTCGCCCTCAAGCCCCCCAACGAGGGGGAGGTTCTGCGGCTCTTCCAGAGGCTCGAGTTCACGACCCTTGTCGGGGAGTTCCTGAGGAGGACGCGGCCGGAGAAGAAGGACTACCGGGCCATCCTCGACGCGGCGGCGCTCGAGGCCCTCCGCGACCGGATCGCGGCGGCGGGGTCGGTCTCCCTGGACACTGAGACCGACAGCGTCTTTCCGACCCGGGCCCGGCTCGTCGGGATGTCGTTCGCCCTCGTCCCCGGCGAGGCCTTCTACCTCCCCCTCGGCCACGACTACCTGGGCGCGCCGGCCCAGGTCCCGCGGGAGCTGGCCCTCCGCATCCTCCGGCCCGTCCTCGAGGACCCGGCGGTCCGTAAGACTGGGCAAAACATCAAGTACGACACGATCGTTCTCCGGCGCGAGGGCGTCCGGCTGGCCGGCATCGACCGCGACACGATGGTCCTCTCCTACCTCGTCGAGCCGAACTGGGGCAAGCACAACCTCGAACGCCTGGCCCTGACCTATCTCCAGGAGACCAAGGCGCCCTACGAAACCGTCGTCGGGAAGGGGAAGAGCCAGACGACGATGGACAAGGTCGCGGTCGACCGCGTCGTGCCCTACGCCTGCCAGGATGCCGACCTGGCCCTCGAGCTCGGGGACCTTCTCTGGGAGAAGGTCCGGGAGAAGAACCTCGAGGGGCTCTACGAGACGATCGAGCGGCCGCTCATCGGCCTCCTGGCCGAGATGGAGATCTGGGGCGTGCGGGTCGACCCGAACGTGCTGAGGGCCATGTCCCGCGAGTTCGAGGCGGATCTGCGGCGCCTCGAGAAGGAGATCCACGAGCTGGCCGGCGGACCTTTCAACATCAACTCCCCTCGCCAGCTCGGCGACGTCCTCTTCCACAAGCTGGGGCTCCCGACGGCGCGGAAGACCCGCGTCACCCGCGGCTTCTCGACCTCGCTCGACATCCTCGAGGAGCTGGCGCCGCTCCATCCCCTGGCCCGGCTCGTCCTCGAGTTCCGCCGGAAGACGAAGCTCAAGTCGACCTACGCCGACGCCCTGCCGGAGCTCATCGACCCGCAGACCGGCCGTATCCACACGTCCTACAATCAGACCGTGGCTTCGACCGGGCGCCTCTCGTCGAGCGACCCCAACCTCCAGAACATCCCGGCCCGGGGCGAGTGGGGACCGCGCTTCCGCCGCGCCTTCATCGCCGACGCGGGGTGCCGTCTCTTGGCCGCCGATTACTCGCAGATCGAACTGCGGATCCTGGCCCACCTCAGCCGGGACGAGGCCCTCGTGGCGACGTTCGTCGGGGACCGAGACGTCCATGACGAGACGGCCAGGCTCGTCTTCGGCGACACCTCGGGTTTGCCGGCCGAGGAGACGCGCCGCCGGGCCAAGGTCATCAACTTCAGCATCATCTACGGCACGTCGGCCTTCTCCCTGGCCAAGGAGCTTGGCACATCGAACGCAGAAGCCCAGAAGTTCATCGACCGCTACTTCGAGCAGCGGCCGGGGGTCAGGGATTACCTCGACCGCATCGTCGAAGAGGCGCGGGAGCGCGGCTATTCCGAGACGATCTTCGGGCGCCAGCGCCAGGTCCCCGAGCTGCGCCAGGCCGACAAGGCGACCCAGCAGGCCGGGCACCGCATCGCCCTGAACATGCCGATCCAGGGCTCGGCCGCCGACGTCATCAAGGCCGCCATGCTCCGCATCTGGGACGACCTCCGGGCCCGGAAGCTCGGGACGCGGATGATCCTCCAGGTTCACGACGAGCTCGTTTTCGAGGTCCCCACGGCCGAGGAGGCCGAGGTCGAGGCCATCGTCCGGGAGCGCATGGAGAAGGTCTGCGACCTCCTCGTCCCCCTCAAGGTCCACCTCGGCTGGGGCGCGAACTGGGCCGACGCCAAGTAATTAAAGCGGCTTCTGGTAGACGCGGAAGGTCTTGTAGATCTGGCCGCCCATCCGCTCCATCTCGGCCCGGACCTTGACGTTGGCCTCCATCTCGTGGTGGGTGTCCATGATCTCGTAGCCGGCCTCCAGGGCGGACTGGACCATCTTGACGCCCATCATGACGTCGAGGCCCATGCCCCGGTACTTGTCCTTGACGGCGCCGAGGAGGAGGTCGAGCTGTTTGGTCTTCTTGGCCGACCGGAGGACGTAAATGAAACCGAACGGCATCAGCCGTCCCCGGGCCTTCTGGATGCCGGCGCCCATGTCGGGCATGCCGATGATGAAGGCGACGAGCTCGCCGTCCTTGGTTACGGCCTTGACGAAACGCGGGTCCAGGACGGGGAGGTAACGCTTGGCCAGGTCATCCATCTCCTTCTCGTCGAGGGGGGCGTAGCCGTAGATGCTGTTCTGCATATAGGTCTCGTTCATGAGCGAGAGGACCGGCCGGATCCAGGGCTTGATCTGCTTCTTGGACTTGAATTCCAGGACCTCGAAGCTCCCCCGCTTCTCGGCCCGCTCGTAGATCTTCTTGTAGAACTCGGGCATCTCCTTGGGGACGTCGATCTTGTAGACGAAGTAATCGATGTCCTTGGAGTAGCCTTCTTTCTCGACGAGCTTGGGCAGCCATTCGAAATTGTAGTAGGTGGCGATCGTCGCACGATGGCCGAAGCCATCGATGAGGAAGCCCTCGGGGTCCTGGTCGGAGAAGCCGTAGGGGCCGACGACGCGGGTCATGCCCTTCTCCCGGGCCCAGGCCTCGATCCGGGAGAGGAGGGCGTGAACGACCTCCTGGTCCTCGGCCGTCTCGAGGTAGCCGAAGCGGGCCGTCTTCTCGTTCCGGTGCTCGTTGTAGCGATGGTTGATGATGCCCATGGCCCGGCCGACGCAAGCGCCGTCCTTTATGGCGAGGAGGAGGAGCGTGTCTGAGTAGCCGAACGCCTTGTTCTTGGCCGGGTCGAAGTACTTCTTCTCGTCCATGTAGATCGGATGGACCCAGTTCGCGTGCCCCGCATGGAGCTTTTCGGGGAGGTAGATGAAGGTCGCGAGGTCCCTCTTCGAACGGACTTCCTTGACTTCGATGGCCATGACCCTG
>JBBISK010000043.1:0-7750 GCA_037441295.1 Candidatus Aminicenantota bacterium
GCGATCCTGGAGGCGCTTGATCTCTTCCGTCTTGGCCGCCAGCGCCTCGTCCGGGCCCGGCGGCGCGGTCGGCGGCTCGGGCGGGAGGTCCCCGGTGTCCGGGGTGCTCGCGGGCGCGGGGGGGGGTAGCGAATCGGGATGAAGGTTCATGAGGCTCCTGCTAGAAAGAACGGGAGGGCCGGTCGACCCTCCCGCGATGTTGAACAGCGCCCGGCTAGGCCGCATCCTCCGTGAGGCATCGGCTGAGCAGGTTGGCGGTCGTCTCCACCAGGGTCAGTGTGCGACCGTAATCCATGCGGGTGGGACCCATGACCCCCACGACGCCCAGGATCTGCCCTCGCCGCCGGTAGGGAGAGGCGACCACGCTCAGCTCCTGGATCGCCTGCATGGGAATCTCGCTGCCGATGAAGATGTGGCAGCCCTCGTTCCGCATGCACTCGGTCAACAGCATGACCAGCTTCGACTTGTCCTCGAACGCCGCGTAGAGCGACTTCATCTTGTGGATGTCGGCGAACTCCGGCTGGTCGGCGATCCGGGCCGCCTGCTTGACGTTGTTGGTGACGAGGATGATCGTGTAGTCCTTCTTGAGTTTCCTGAGGGAATCCTCGATCTTCATGGTCGAGATCGGGTCGAGGCCGGAGGTCGGCTCGTCGAGGAGGATGAACTCGGGCGTGAGGGCGAGGATCCTGGCCAGGCAGAGCCGTTGCTGCTGGCCGCCCGAGAGCTTGAGGGCACTCGTATCGAGACGGTCTTTGACCTCCTCCCAGAGGCCGCCCTTCTCCAGGCAGTCCCGAACGATTTCCTTGAGCCTCGTCCTGCCCCTGACCCCCGCCATGCGCGGCCCGAAGGCCACGTTCTCGAAGATCGACCTCGGCAGGGGAACGGGCGTCGCGAACACCATCCCCAGCTTCCTTCGGAGCTCGATGACGTCCACCTCGGGTCCGTAGATGTCCCGGCCGTCGATCTCGACCAGGCCCTCGACGCGCGACCACCGGACGAGGTCGTTGAGCCGGTTGAGGGCGCAGAGGAAGGTCGATTTTCCGCTCCGGGCCGGTCCAATGATGCCCAGGATCTCGTTCCGGAAAATGTCCAGGTCGAGGTCGTAGAGCGTGGCCTCGGCGCCGAAGAAATGGCTGAACCGGTCGACCCGGATGGCCACGGAGCTCACGCGCGTCCCCTTCTTCTCATGAGTATTTCCTGATGAACTTGTTCATGAGGTAATAGGTCGTGATGTTGATCGCCAAGATCGCGATGATCAGGACGGCCGCCGTGCCGTAGGCCCGCGGCATCGAGATCCCCTCCCGGGCCAGGATGTAGAAATGCACGGACATCGTCCGCGATGAAGAAAAGAGCGATGTCGGAATCCTGAGGGCGCTTCCGGCCGTGAAGATCACGGCCGCCGTCTCGCCGATGCTGCGTCCGATGCTGAGGATGATCCCGGTCACGATGCCCGGGAGTGCCGACGGCAGGACGACTCGCGTCACCGTCTGCCACTTCGTGCCGCCGAGCGAGAAGCTGACCGTCCGGTAGACGGATGGGACGCTCTTGATGGCTTCCTCGCTCGTCCGGATGATCGTCGGCAGGATCATGAAGGCCAGGGTCAGGCCGCCGCTGAGGATGGACCAGCCGAAGCCGAGCTTGGTCACGAAGAGGATGAACCCGAACAGGCCGAAGATGATCGAGGGAATCCCGGCCAGGCATTCGGCCCCGAAGCGGATGACGCGGGTCACGGAGCTCTCCCAGGTGTACTCCGTGAGGAAGATGGCCGTGCCGACGCCGAGGGGCGTGGCGATGAGGATGGCCACGGCCGTCAGGACGACCGTCCCGACGATCGTCGTGAAGATCCCGCCGCCCTTGCCCATGTCGACGGAATTCTCGGTCAGGAAGCCGAGGTCGATCACGGGAAGGCCCTTCCTGAGGATGAAGAAGATGATGAAGACGAGGATGGCGATGGTCACGGCCGTCATGGCCCAAAGACACGTCCTGACGACACGCTGGGTGAGCCGCGGGTCGAGCCTCATCCTCGGGTCCTCGTTCTTCGGGAGGAGGTGACGTTGGCGACCGTGTTCAAAGCCATGATGATGATGAACAGGATGACGCCCGTGGCGAACAGGGCCTGCCGGTGCTCGCCCGCGGCGTAGCCCATCTCCAGGGCGATGTTCGAGGTCAATGTGCGAACCGGGGCGAGGAGCGACCGCGGAACGCTCACGGCGTTCCCGGCGATCATGATGACGGCCATGGTCTCGCCGATGGCCCGTCCCATGCCCAGGATGATGCTGGCGATGATCCCGGACCGGGCCGCCGGCAGGAGGACCATCCGGACCGTCTGCCATCTGGTCGCCCCCAGGGCCACCGAGCCCTCCCGGTAGGCCGGAGGGAGCGCCTGAATGGAATCGACCGAGATGCTGATGATCGTCGGCAGGATCATGATCCCCAAGATGATCGAGGCCGCCAGAACCGAGAGCCCGGGGCCGCCGAGGGTTTCCCGGATGAAGGGGACCAGGATAACGACGCCCATGAAGCCGTAGACGACCGAGGGAATCCCTGCCAGGAGCTCGATGACGGGCTTGATAATCCGACGAAGCCCGCCGGACGAGAATTCCGTCAGGGCGATGGCGCAGGCCAGGCCGAAAGGCACGCCGATGATCATCGCCCCGAAGGTCACGTAGACCGAGCCGACGATCATGGGCCAAAGGCCGAAGCTCTTCTCAGACGGGTACCAATCCGAACCGGCCAGAAAGTTCCTGACGCCGTACTTGAACATGACGGGCGTTCCCTGCTGGAACATGAAGACCGTGATGACGACAAGGATCGAGACGGCGGAAAAGGCGATGACAAGGAGGGCCAGCCGAATGAGCCGGTCTTTCCTCTCGAGTCTGTTCATCCTCTTTCCAACCCTCTCTCTTGGCCGGCGCCCGGCCGCTATTTCACGGCGATGAGCCCCTCTTTTTTGACCAGGGCCTGACCCTCGTCCGAAAGGACGAAGTCGATGAATTCTTTGGCCGTCCCCGTCGGCTCTCCCTTGGTCAGAAAGAGGAACGGCCGGACGAGCTTGTAGCGGCCTGCCCTGATGCTCGCCTCGCTTCCCTCGACCCCGTCGAGGGCCAGGGCCCGGACCTGCTCATTGACGAGCCCTAGCGAAATAAAGCCGACGGAATAGGGGTCGCTGGCGACGATCTCGCGGACCGTGCCGTTCGAATCCTCGGTGATGGCCCCGGGGTAGATCCGGGTCTTCCCCATGACCAACTCCTGGAAGGCGCCCCGGGTTCCGGAGCCCTCCTCCCGGGTGACGACCGTAATCTCCTTGTCCGGGCCGCCGAGAAATCTCCAGTTCGTGAGCTCGCCGGCAAAGATCTCCTTGACTTGGACGAGCGTCGCGCCGCGGACGGGGTTCGAGGGGTGGACGATGATGGCCAGCCCGTCGCGGGCGATGACGATCTCGTGAAGGTCCTTCTCGTCGGGTTTGAGCTCTCGCGAGGCCATGCCGATCCGGCAGGCGCCGCTCTTGCAGGCCTGGATGCCTGCGCTCGAGCCGCCGCCCTGGACATTGACGCCGATCGAGGGCCGCTTTTCCATGAACACCTCGGCCCACTTGTCGGCGAAGGGCTGGATGCTCGTCGAGCCGGCGACGATGAGATCCTTCTGGGCGCCGGCGCCGCGGCAGGACGGCAGGCCGGACAGGCAGAGTGCCAACAGGAGGGTCGACAGAGGGTGCCGCATCGGGTCTTTATCCGAGCATAAATATCGGGCCGATTATACATTAAAGGCCTGAGGCGAAACAGCCTCGTTGGTTAAGAATCGGTCAGGAATCGTTTAAGATTTGGTTAATTCTTGGTTCCGGCGGGCCCGTCGGGGGGGCCGTCCTCCGCGTCCAGGGCCCGGAGCCGGGCGTCGAACTCCGCCGTCTTGGCTTCGTGCTCGGCCGTCAGCTTCTCGAGCTCCTCGAGCAGCCCGTCGATGGCCTTCTTCGTCGCGTGCATGGTCTTGGAGAGCTCGACGACGCGGCTCCCCTGTTTGGCCTGCGAGGCCTCGACGAGCCGGCGGTTGAGCTCCTTGAGAGTCTCGTCGTGCCCCTCGACCGCCCGCTCGACCTCGGCCATCCGCGTCTCCAGGGGCCGGAGGGCCTTGGAGCGCTCCGTGATGACCTCCGAGCGGAGGCGCCGGAGCTCCTTGGGCGTCGGCTTCTCCTTCGCCTCGCCGCCGTCCCACGTCCGCAGCCCACCGAGCGGCCGCTGCATGACCTCGTCGCGCCAGCCGACCTTCTCCAGGAACCTCCCGTAGCCGCCTTCATAGACGATGATATCGTCGTTGTCGAAGACGACCAGGCGCTCGGCCAGGGCATGGAGGAACATCTCGTTGTGGGTGACCATGACCACGGCGCCTTCGAAGCTGTCGATGGCTTCGAGCAGGGCGTCGTTCGACTCGATGTCGAGGTGGTTGGTGGGCTCGTCGAGGAGGAGGAGGTTGATCGGGGTGGCGATGAGCTTGCCGAGCAGGACGCGGCTCTTCTCCCCGCCCGAGAGGACGGAGATCCTCTTCAGGGCGTCGTCGCCCTCGAAGATCATCCCGCCGGCGATGGCGCGGGCTCGCTTCGGGTCGCCCTCGGGGTCGGCCGACATGATCTCCTCGAGGACCGTGTTCGTCCCGGAGAGGGTCGAAATGTGGGTCTGCTCGAAATAGCCGGGGGCCACCGACTGCGGCGAGGTGATCTCCCCGGACCGCGGCGCGAGATCGCCGGCCAGGAGCTTGAGCAGGGTCGTCTTGCCCCGCCCGTTGCGGCCGATGACGAAGACCCGGTCCTTGGCCCCGATGCTGATGGAGAAGCGCCGGATGAGGGGGCGGTCCGGCGTGTAGGCGAACGAGACGTCGCGGACGTCCATGGCGTACTTGTGGTAGGCCGGCTTCTCGGAGAAAGAGAACTCCAGGGTCTTGAGCGTCTCGAGCTTCTCCTTCTTCTCCATCTTCTCCAGGGACTTGACCCGGGACTGGACGAGCCCGCCGAGCCTGGCCTTGGCCCGGAAGCGGGTGATGTAGATGTCCATCTCCTTGCGCTTCCGTTCGTCGTTGATCCGCGTCTTCTCGTAGATCTCTTCTTCCGCCGCGATCTGCTCGTAATACTTGGACGTGTCGCCCTGGATCTTGCGGACCTTGCGCCGGTGGATGCCGAGGATGTGGGTCACGGCGTTGTCCATGAAGCTCCGGTCGTGGGTGATGATCATGACCTCGCCCGGCCATCCGACGAGAAAGCGCTCGAGCCAGCGGAGGGAGGTGATGTCGAGATAGTTGCTCGGCTCGTCGAGGAGGAGCATCTGGTAGTCGCCGAGCAGGACCTTGGCCAGGTTCAGCCGGACCTGGTAGCCGCCGGAGAGCTCGAGCGGCCGCTTCTCCAGATCCTCCGGCTCGAAGCCCAGCCCGGCCATGACCTTCTCGACGCGCCAGATCTCGTCCTGTGAGTCGTGGGCCAGGGTCCGGGCGGCCTCGCCCCGGACGGTCTCGGCGGCGAAGGCGATCGCCTGCTCGACGTATCCGATGCGGTAGTTCCGGGGCTTGGTGATCGTGCCCGCGTCCGGCTCCTCCAAGCCCATGATCATCCGGAAGAGGGTCGTCTTGCCGTGCCCGTTGCGGCCGACGACGCCGACGCGCTCGCGGCGGTTGACCTTAAAGCTGATGGAGTCGAAGAGCCCCTGCTTGCCGTAGCTTTTCGAGAGGTCGTCGACGATGATCATGGTTTGGTTCGTGTCCTCTTCAAATAGGGTATTTTACCTGAACGGACGGCTCGCCGCCATCTCCGAGAGCCCGTCCGAGCAATGACTCAGGTGCTGCGCCCGAGCGACGAATCGGGCCACGATCATCGGGCGGGGGCGGAGGTCGATCTCTCGGGCGCTATCGGATAGAGGAGGCGGGGCTTCTCACCACAACACGGGAAGCGGACGGCCGGTCTCGAGCAGGGACTTCAGGCTCGACAGCACCTTTGGCCAGCCCTCGGTGATGCCCGCGAGCATGTCGGAGCCGCTGGCCAGCCGGTCGTGGGTCACGGTCAGGCGCACGACGCCCCGATAAGGCTTGATCTCGATGGTCACCCGTGAGTGCTTCTCCTTGCGCGCCTCGTCCGACGGGAAGGCCCAGGAGAGGACCAGCCGCCGGGGCGGCGAATACTCGATGACCTTGCCCACGAGGTCGACATGTTTATTGCTACCCGAGCGCAGGTGCTCCCATCTCGATCCGCGCTCCCAGTCGGAGACGTTCTCGTGCTGCCAGTACCGCGCGGTCATCTTGGGATCAATGAGCGCTTTCCAGAGCTTCGCCGGCGTTGTTCGAAGGTACGTCACGTAGACAAAGCGGTTCTCTTTCAAGATGATCTCCTTCTCTCTCTCCAAGAAGGGCCTTGATCTGCCCGCCGAAGACTTGGATGGCACTCGCGATTCGGAGCCCAAACGTCCTGAGCACTCCGCGGGCGTCAAGGCCGGCGATTCCAGGATAGGCGTCGCAGTGCGGCCTGTCAAATCGGCCGGAGAGGGCGCGCCCGACTTCGCGGCCTCACTGCGCCGCGGTCAGCACGAAGAAACCGAATTCCTTCGATATCCCCCCAGCGACCTGCCGCTCCATTCGGTACGCGGTCCCGGTCAGGACATCCGAGAATCCGGCCGCCTCGAACTGTCCCTTGAGCTCGGTCCGGTCGAAGCCGAAGTGCCAGACCCCGGCCGGGTCGGCGTGGAAGTCGCCCGCCTCGGTGTCGAGGTCGGCCACGGCCATCCGGCCGCCCGGCCGCAGGAGGTCATGGAAACGTCCGAGCGCCGCCGGGATGTCCCGCAGGTGATGAAACGTCATGGTGCTGATGATGATATCGAATCGCTCATCGGGGAGCGGGTCCTTCTCGACGTCCCACAGCCGGACGGCAACGTTCGGGAGGCACGCCGCGGCGACCTTCTCCTCCAGGACGGCGAGCATGCCCGGCGAGGTGTCGACGGCCAGGACCCGGCCGACGAGCGGCCGGATGCGAAGCGTGACAAGGCCCGTCCCGGCCCCGTAGTCCATCGCCACGAGGTCCGGGCCCCACTTCAGCCGGGCGATAACGGCGTCCGCCAGGGCGCCGGTCATCTTCAGCCGGGCCACGTCGCGCTCCCATCCCGGGGCCGCACGGTCGAAGTCCCGTTTGCCCGGGTCGCGCTCGGGCATCGGCATCCTCCGCCGGACCCGGCTCAATCGTGCCCGGTGATGGGCAGGACCGCCCCGGCCTTGACGACCTTCGTCTTATGGGCGCCCTTGGTCACGTGGATGCGGTAGCCGTCCTCGCCCGGGAGCCAGACCTCCGCGAGGACATAGACCGTCATGTACTCCGTGTACGACGGCGCGAAGTCCCCGACCTCGTCGAAGACGAGCCGGGGCTCGCCGGCGGGCGTCGCCGGCTTCGGGATCCTCTCGAGCGCCGCGACGGGCGTTTCCTTCCCGCTCGACGCCTGACGGAGGACGAGCCCGCCGTCCGCCCCCTTGGTCACCGTATAGGCGCCCGCGGCGAGCTTTTTGCCGGCCGCCTGGAACGGGAAGGGGACCTGTAACGACGACTCGGCGAACGCCGACGAGACGCTGGCGCCGAGGAGCAGGACCAGGCCCGCGACGACGACCATCCTCCGAGGTTTCATGACGCGCCTCCTTCCTTCCGCCTCAGACCGTGACTTCGGCCGGGTAGCCCGGGATCGGGTCGGGCGTCTCCGGCACGCCGCTCTTGGCGGCCTCCCCCATGGCCTCGATG
>JBBISK010000043.1:7760-13330 GCA_037441295.1 Candidatus Aminicenantota bacterium
CCATCACCTCTGAAAACGTGTCGATCTCTTCGAGGGTCGTGTAGACGTTCGGCGAGACCCGGAGGGCCTGGTAGTCGAAGACCGAGTTCGGCGGGGCCCCGCCGACGAGCGGCACGACGATGATCCGGTAGTTGTTTCTGAGCCAGGTGGCCAGCTGGCGGACGTCGATGCCGTCGATATTGACGGCCATGACACCCCAGGCCTGGGGCGGCTCGCTCGTCTCGGTCAGGACCTTGACCCGGGGGCTGCTTTTGAGGGCGTTGACCCAGCGCATGTTCAGGTAGCGCAGCCGGGCCGCCTTCCGCTCCGCCCCGATGGCCTGATGGAAGGCCAGGGACTCGCCGAGCGCCGCCCGGATGGCCCAGGGGTGGGTGCCGATGGACTCGAACTTGCGGATGTCGTTGTCCTGCTGCTCCGGCGCGGCCTGGAGCGGCCAGAACCGCGGGATCATCTCCTTGCGGACGTAGAGGCAGCCGTTGCCGAGCGGGGCCAGGAGCCACTTGTGGAGGCTGACGCCGTAGGCGTCGCACTCGAGGTCGCGGAGCTTGAACGGGAAGTGCCCCAGGGCGTGGGCCCCGTCGACGATGGTCACGATGCCCTTCGAGCGGGCCAGCCGCGAGAGCCGCGCGACCGGAAAGAGCTGGGCGGTCAGGTTCGTGATGTGGGTGAAGTGGAAAACCTTCGTCTGCGGCGTAATGGCCTTCTCGAACATGTTGTAGAGGAAATCCTGGGTCGCCGGGACCGGGAACTGCAGTCGCGTGACCTTGATGCCCTCGCGCCGCATGCGCTGGTCCCACGTCGTCAGCATCCGGGGATAATCCTGCTCCGTGGTGATGACCTCGTCGCCGGCCTTGAGGTCGAGGCCGTTCTGGGCGATCTGCAGGGCCTCGCTGGCGCCGCGCGTCAGGGCCATCTCCTCCTTGTCGCAGCCGAACTCGTTGGCCATTCGCCGGCGGAGCGTCTCGCTGTTGCCGGCCACCATGCCCTGATAGTGGACGGGCAGCATGTTGATCATCTCCATGTAGCGGAAGGTGGAATCCAGGGCCACCCGCGGCATGGGGCAAGTGAAGCCGTTGTTGAGGTTGATGAGCTCCCGGTCGAGCTTGAAGGCCAGCTGGATCTCGCGCCAGTAGAACTCGTCCTTGGCGACCTCCTCGGGCGTCCTGTTGACGACCGACTGGGCGGCCTCGGTAACGCGCTCGAGGGCGTTGGCCTTGAAGGCGAAGGCGGCCGTGCCGGCGGCGCCGGCCATTTTCAGGAACGTTCTGCGGTTCCAAAGCGTGGACTTCATGAGAGACCTCCTCGGATCCTGGTTGGCGGGAATTGGGGATTTCGCGCGGCCCGGCCGGCCAGCCCGTCGGCTTCGGGATCGAACCTGCTCATCGGGCAAGATGATATTCCCCGCGGCGGAACGAAGTCAAGGGCGCGATACCCGCCGCGGTCCGGGCGGGCGCTTGACAGCGGCCGGGAGGCTTGGTTAGAGTTCTCCATCATGACGCGAAGCTCCCGTAAAATTCTCTGGTTTCTGGTCCTCGCCGGCGTTCTGTCGGCCGTCCCCCTTGCGGCCCAAGGCACGATGGCCTTCACGGTCTCCATGCCCCGGCCGGCCGCCCACCTTTTCCACGTGACGCTGAGGTGCGAGGGCCTGAAGGGCGAGATGCAGGATTTCCTGATGCCGGCCTGGATGCCCGGCTTCTACCGGATCCTGGACTACGAGAAGAACGTGTCGGATTTCCGGGCCGCCGACGGGACAGGACGCGCCCTCCCTTGGGAAAAGGTCACCAGGAACACCTGGCGCGTTGTGGCCGGCGGCGCCCGGGCGGTCGTCCTCGACTACGACGTTCTCGGCAACGTTTCTTTCGTCGCTCAGAACTTCCTTGATGAGAAGCGGGCCTTTGTCGCCCCGCCGGGCCTTTACATGTACCCCGCGGGGCAGCTCCGGCATCCGGTGACCGTCACGTTCGAGATGCCGCCCGGATGGACGCAGGTCGGGACCGGGCTCGACCCGGTCAAGGGACGCCCGCGGACATTCGTAGCTCCGGACTTTGACGTCCTCTATGACTGCCCGGTCCTCCTCGGGAACCAGGAGGTCCGGAGCTTCGAGGTCCGCGGCATCCCCCACACTGTCGTCATCGAGGACGTCCCCGGGAGCGTGGACCGGGCCAGGATGATCGCCGACCTCAAGCGCCTGGTCGAGGCGGCGACGGGGCTGATGGGCGATATCCCCTACCGGCATTACGCGTTCCTCCTGATGGGGGCGGGGAGAGGCGGCATCGAGCACGCCAACTCGGCCGCCTGCGCCTTCGACGGCAAGGGTCTGACCGAGGAGAAGGGCTACCGGGGCTGGCTCAGCTACATCTCCCACGAGTATTTCCATCTTTTCAACGTCAAGCGGGTCCGGCCGATCGCCCTGGGGCCGTTCGATTACGAGACCGAGAACCTCACGGACATGCTCTGGGTCTCCGAAGGCCTGACGGTCTACTACGAGAATATCGTCATGGTCCGGGCCGGCCTCATGACGCCCGCGCAGTATCTCGAAGAGATGCAGAACGCCATGACCCGCTTCGAGAACACCCCCGGCCACCGCTACATGTCTGCCGCGGAATCCAGCCTGGAGACCTGGGGCGGCGCCGGCTTCGGCGGGGATCGGAAGACGACCATGTCCTATTACGACAACGGGGCCATGCTCGGCGCGATGCTCGACATCGGGATCCGCGCCGCGAGCCGGAACGCGCGCTCCCTTGACGACGTCATGCGCTCGCTGTACCGGAAATACTACGGCCAGAGGAAGCGCGGCTTCACCGACGCCGAGTTCCGGGAGGAATGCGAGAGCGCGGCCGGCGGGCCGTTGGCCGACGTCCTCGAATACGCCGCCAGCTCGAGGGACGTCGATTACGCGAGGTTCTTCGCCCCGGCCGGACTCGAGGTCAAGGTCGCCGCAGGGGACGCCCCGGGAGCCTTCCTCGGGCTCGACACGCGCACGGAAGGCGCGATGCTGATCGTCACGGGGACGAGCGCGGACTCGCCCGCCGAGGCGGCGGGGCTGGCGCGCGGGGATCAGCTCCTCGAGGTCGACGGCCTTCCCGCTTCGACCAGGACGCTCAGCGACCGGATCGCGGCCAAGGGGCCGGGAGACACGATCAAGCTGCGGACTTCGCGCGGGGGCCAAGCTCGGGACCTGGAGGCCGTCCTAGGCAGGAACACCAAGGTGACCTATTCCATCACCCGGGCGCCGAACCCCGACTCCCTCCAGGCGGCCATCCTCAAGGACTGGCTTCGGACGACGCGCTAGAACCGGGGCCCGGACCTCGCCTCAGCCCCCGCTCCCCTACTTCTTCGGGTATGCGGGCACGGGCGGGAAGGTCGGCGGATTCTTCTTGATCTTGTCCAGCATGACCTCGATGGCCTTCTCGAGCTGGAGGTCGCGGCCGGACATGACCGAGCCAGGGTCGTTGTCGACCAGGACGTCGGGGTCGGCGCCGTGGTTCTCGACGATCCACTTCCCGTCGCGGCCGTAGAAGGCATTGTTCGACTGCTCGACCGTGCCGTTGTCGATCGTCAGCTGCTGGTTGAGGATGCCGACCAGGCCCCCCCAGGAGGGCACGCCGACGACCGTGCCCAGCTTGCGGGCCTTGAAGTCGTCGACGAAGGCCTCGCCGTCCGAGCCGTTGTTCTCGTTCGAGATGACGACGTAGTTGCCGTTGCCGGCCGAGCCGGGATAGCGGAAGGGGACCATGCCGCGCAGGACGTTCTGCGAGGTCATGACGCGCTCCAGCTTGTCGATGAGGAAGTACTCCGTCCAGCCGCCCGAGTTCCGGCGGACGT
Source organism: Candidatus Aminicenantota bacterium (assembly GCA_037441295.1). Taxonomy (GTDB): domain Bacteria; phylum Acidobacteriota; class Aminicenantia; order Aminicenantales; family Saccharicenantaceae; genus DATKJS01. Next base: position 11,586 of record JBBISK010000043.1, read on the forward strand.
CGACGATGATGCCGTCCTTGTAGCGGAAGGCCCGCCAATACTTGTCGAACTCGCCGATGCCGCCGCCGCCCATGGCGTTGATGTGCATGTAGCCGACGCGGCCGTTGGTGGCCTTCTCGATCGTCCGGATGTTGTCCTGGATCCAGCGGAAGTAGCGGAGCTGGTTGTCGCTCCGGACGGGTTCGACCTCGTAGGTCCTGGCCCCTTCCATGACCGGCTTGGCGTTGACCGTCACCTTGACCTTCTTCCCGGCCGTCGTCTGGAGCAGCTTAAAGTAGTCCTCCCCCGCTTTAAGCGGGGTGCCGTTGATGGCCAGGAGGTAGTCCCCTTCCTTGACGGCGATGTCCGGGCGCGCCAGCGGGCCGGGCAGGTTGAGGTTGATCTCGGTCGGGCCGTAGATCTTGGCCAGCTTGTAGAGGCCCGCGGCCTTGTCCGCGACAAGGTCGGCCCCGAGCAAGCCGGTGAAGACCGGCGAGGGGGGGGTCGCCGCCGGACCGAAGTCGCCGCCGCCGATGTAGGTGTGGGACACGCACAGTTCGCCGACCATCTGGGACAGGACCCAGTTGAGCTCGTTGCGCGAGGAGAGGAACGGGATATAGGCGCGGTACTTCTCGCCCATGGCCTTCCAGTCGCGGCCGTGGAAGTTCGCGTCGTAGAAGAAGTCCCGGTACCAGCGCCAGGCGTCGTTGAAGATCTGGTGCCACTCCTTCTGGAGGTCGACGGTGTAGACCAGGCCCGCGAGGTTGAGCTTCTCGCCGCCGGCCTTCGACCCGAAGGCCTTCTCGACCGAGGTCGTGAAGAGGTCGCCGTCCTTCCAGACGAGGAGTTGCTCGCCCGACGGCGAGAGGGAGAAGTCGCGGACCTTGTCGTTGAGGACGACCTCTTTCCGCTCGGCCGTGTCGAAGATGTGGAGGGTCCACTTGGTCGCGCCCTTGGGCCTGAAGATCTCCTCGTACTCGGCCTCGGTGAAGGCGTCGACGGAGGCCCACATGACCTTGCCCCTGCCGGCCTTGAGGTAGAAATAGTTGCCGGCCGGGACGGGCAGCGGATAGGTCCGCGCCGCGAGCCCCTCGGTGTCGATGCGGAAGGGCTCGGCCTCGGCCTTCTTCTCCTCCCTGGCCGGCGCCGGGCCGGCGAAGGGCGGGCGCTCGCCGTCCCTCAGGGCCACGGCCATGACCTGCTGCGGTGTCGCGATGATGTGATCGTCCTCGTAGAAGTCCATCAGCAGGCCGAAATCCCGGCTGGAGACGTAATAGAGGTACTTGCCGTTGGCATCGAAGGACGGATAGAGGTTGTCGTAGAAATCCCCGGTCACGGGGAACTTCTTCCCCGTCTCGATGTTGTAGACGAAGATCTTGCTGTTGCGGTTATACTGGACGAAGCCGTAGGCGATCCACTTGGAGTCGGGGGACCAGGTGTAATCGGCCATCTCCCAGATGAACTCGTCGTTCTTCATCTGGTTCGACGAGTCGACCTTGACCAGCTTCTTCGCGGCCAGGTCGACGTAGAAGATGGCGTAGTCCTTGTTGCCGAAGAGGACCTTCTTGCCGTCCGGGGACCAGGCCAGCCGGTAGACGGCCCGGTCGAGGTCGGTCGTGACCTGCGTCCATTCGCCGCCCGCGACGCTCTGGGTGTAGAGCTGGTAGTCGCCCGTCCGGTCGCTGAAGAAGGCGACGGTCTTGCCGTCGGGCGAGAGGGCGGGATAGGTCTCGCGCGTGCCCGGCGTCATGGACAGGTTCTCGGCC
>JBBISK010000044.1:0-13011 GCA_037441295.1 Candidatus Aminicenantota bacterium
CGACTGGATCGAGATCTCGTCGATGGTGTCGATCCCGAACTCGATCATCTGCGTCCCGACGTCGGGCGCGCTCATGTTCACGCCGTCCATGTTGAACGAATTGTCCCGGACCCCGCTGCCGTCCGCCGAGGACATGAGACCGTTGGTGTTATGCTCCTCGGCGATGACGCCGGGCGCCATGTTGAAATACGTGTTCAGGTTCCGGGCCGCGGGGATGTTCGTCAGGAAGACCTCGTCGAGGTTCGTGGCCTTGACGTTGGAGCGGAGGTCGACGGTCGGCGCCTTCCCGACGACGACGACGCTCTCGGAGACGCTCGCCTGCTCAAGGACGGCATCGATGGTCGACGTCAGCCCGACGCTGATCTTGACGTCCTGCCGGATCAGGGTTTTCATTCCCGGCATGGTGAAGGTGATCTCGTAGAGTCCGGGCGGCAGGGACATAAAACGATAGAGCCCCTTCTCGCTCGTCGTCGTCCCCATCTGGGGGAGGATGATGGCGGGCGACTTGATGGCGACGGTCGCGCCTGGAAGAGGCTGCCCCTGGGCGTCCGAAACGGTGCCGACCAGCGTTCCCGTCTGGTTCGTCTGGGCCATCGCCCCCGAATGGAGGGCTATGAGGATGGCCCCCGCCGCGAACAAGGCCTTGATCCGGTTCTTCATGCGTCAACTCCTATGATGATATTGATGTCCTGACCCTACAGGGGGAGTTCAGGCTGTATATCCTTTGCCAGCTGGAGGACGGCTGGGGCGAATCGCTTTTCGGCTTCCGCGACCGTGAACTGCACCGTCGAGACGTCGCAGGAAACGGCGCCGATGACGACGCCGTCCATGTTGACCAGGGGCGCCCCGACGGAGATGAGCCCGAGGATGAACTCCTCGTTATTGACCGAGTATCCGCGCTCGCGCGTCCGCCTGAGGTCGGCCACCACGTCGGCCTTCTTTGTCAGCGAATGGGGCGTCCGGCGGGTGAACGTCAGGCCGTCCAGGACGCGAGGGAGTGACTTTTCGGGGAGGGCCGCGAGATAGGCCTTGCCGAGAGCGCTGCAGTGCATGGAGGGAGACGACGCGGGTAAGCGGAACGTCAGGGTGTCCTTGGCCTCCCTCCGGTAGAGGACGACGAGGCGGCCGTCCTCGACGACGGCGGAGTCGATGGTCACGTTCAGCCTTTCGAACATCCTGTCGAAATGCGGCTTGACGATCTGGAGGATGTCGAAGCTCCGGATGATCTGGTTGCTGAGCGTCAGGGCGGTCGTGCCCAGGCGGATGAGCTTGGTCTTCGGGTCCTTCTTCAGGTAGCCGAGCTGGATCAGGGTGTCAACGAAGCGGAACGCCGAGGTCGGATTGATGCGCGTCTCGCGGGTGATGTCCTTGAGGCTCAGGCTGGGCGTTTCGGGAGTGAAGAGGTTGAGGATCCTCAGGCCCTTCTCGATGACCTTGGAAAAATAGGGGCCGGCCGGGGTGCGTTTTGTCCTTGTCGGGTCCTTATCCGGCATTTTCCTCATCCGCCACATTTTCTATAATAGAAATTTGATTTCTATAATAAAAACAAGTCTCCCACTCTTGTCAAGCGATATTTTCGCCCCTCCCCTCTCCGGCAGAGGCCCCTGCGCATTCCGTCCCGCGGCGGGAGCGACGACGCATGAGGCCTTGACAAGTCAGCAACAAAACGCTTATTAGGGTGTGACGCGTGGGATGGGAATCCCGTCGATCGCGCCCAATCGGACTTCAAGGAGAGAACAGCGATGACCAGAACGACCCCGGAAGCCCCCTTCCCCTCTCGATCAGGTCGACGGAGTTTCCTCAAAGCCTCCGCGGCCGGCGCCGGGCTTCTCCTCGCGGATTTCCGCCTGGCGGACCTCTTGGCCGGCGACATGCAGGCCGGTCCCGCCCCGCGCCCGGCCGGCGCCGGACCGGCCTTTGTCATGGAAAGCGCCCCCGGGCCAGAGGTCGTCATCAACGGGAAAAGGTATCTCTATTTCGGGGGGACGGGCTACTTCGCCCTCCACGGGAACCCCGAGGTCATCCAGGCCGGCGTCGACGCCTTCCGCCGTTACGGGATGCAGAGCGGAACGAGCCGCTCGGGGTTTGGGAACAACCCCGTGCTGCTCGACGTCGAACGGAAGGTAGCCGAATACTTCGGGACGGAGGAGGCGGTCTACTTCGTTTCCGGCTACCTCGACAACCTCATCCTCGCCCAGGGCCTTGCGAACGAATACGACGTCATCTTCATGGATGAGATGGCCCACTACAGCGTCCGCGACGGCGTCGCGACGACCCACAAGCCCGTCTTCACTTTCCGCCACCGCAACCCCGAGGACCTGGCTGCCCAGCTCAAGAAAAACCTTAAGCCCGGGGAAAGGCCGCTCCTCATGTCGGACGGGGTCTTTCCGACTTTCGGCGTCATCGCTCCTGTGCCGGAGTACCTTAAGGTCCTCGAGCCTTACGGCGGCCTGGTCGCGCTCGACGACTCCCACGGCGTCGGCGTCCTGGGGCCGAACGGCCGGGGGACGGTCGAGCACTACGGGCTCGTCTCGGACCGCCTTTATTTCGCCGGGACTTTGAGCAAGGCTTTCGGCGGTCACGGCGGCATCATCCCGGCCCCGAAAAAGCTCATCTCATTCATCCGCCAGAGCGTGGGGGTCTATTCCGGCGCGAGCCCGACGCCCACACCCGCCGCGGCGGCGTCCGCGAAGGGGATCGACCTCGTCAAGGCCCACCCCGAATGGCGCGAGAAGCTCCGCCGGAACACGGCCCTGGCCAAGAACGGCCTCCGCAAGCTGGGCTTCGATGTCAACGACAGTCCCATGCCCATCGTGACTTGGACGTTCAAGTCGGCCGAGGCGATGAAGAACCTGCAGAAAGAGCTGCTCGCGCGGGGGATCGCCCTGCCCTACACGAATTACGTCGGCGCGCCGGCGGGCGGCGTCCTGCGGGCGACGATCTTCTCCGCCCATACGGAGGCCCAGATCCAGCGGCTCCTCGACGAGATCAAGCGCCTGGTGTGAGGGCGGGACGGCGGGCAGCGCCTGACCGGATCAGAAGCCCAAGGCGCTGTCCCGCTCTTCGGCGACGGCCTCGGTCGGGATGACGACGCGGCCGCTCAGGGATCCGTGAGAAGCGGCGCGCTTCGAGCTCGAGTCCGTGCCGGACGGACCGGACGACAGTTTTCGCCGGCGAAGGGCCTCAGGGCTTTTTCGTCGGGACGTTTTGGGAGGCGTCCACGACCTGGAGAGCCTGCGAACTCTGCCAGAGCCCATGGATGTTGCACAGGCTCGTGGCGTAGAGGGTCCCCGGCTTGTCGGTCTTGAAGCTCAACGTGACCTCGTGGTGCGTGTAGACGGAGCTTGTGTCCGGGCCGTTGGCGGAAGCGCCGTGTGCGGCGAATTCGGCCTTCCCAATCTGGTACGCGAACTTCTCGCCCTCCGGCAGGAAGTAGACGTCGACCCAACTGATGTGGTGCTCGGTCTTGTTGGGGTGGGCGATCTCTTTCCCGATGGTCACCTTCACCGGGAAGAACTCCCCCTTCTTGACCTTGTCCGGGGCCTCGATAACGGGAACGTGTTTTTCCCTCTTCCAATCCGCGACCTGGAACAGGTCTTTGAGATCAGACATGGAATTCCTCCTATCCTTTCAGGCCAGCTTGGCCTTAGGCTCGATCTTCGTCGCCGCGAGGGCCTGGGAGACGGGGCATCCCGACTTGGCCTTCTTCCTTGGCATGTCCCGTCCCTCCTTCCACTCCGGCGATCTATCTCCGAGGAGATTTTAGCAAAATACATGCCAGGATAGCAGCGCTCCCGTTCTAGCGCTTCCCTGGCTGGAGTACGGACGCTCCTGAGGGAGGGACCCGCCAGGGACCTGGAGATTCCCGCCGAGCAGGACTTTCCTCGTCTTGGGACGGGATTTTCCTGTTTGATGGAGTTCGTTCGGCCGCCGTAGCGCACCCGTCACGCCGGCCGCGGACCGAGAGAGACTTCAGGCTTTGACCGGATAGCCCACGCTCTGGGCGAAAAGCACCCGCTGATCGGGGCGGAGCTTGAACTCCCGGGGGGTATGCTCCCTGTCGCAGTTATGGAACCAGGCGGCCAGGCCCTCGGCGGCGGCGAACAGGTAGATGTTCTGGGCGATGAAGCCCGTGTCCGTGTAATAATAGGATTTCTGGACATCCGGGTTCCCGATCGACGGGTCCGGCTGGCCCTTGCCGACGACGTACCGCGTGAGGTCGACGATATAGAAAATGGTGACGGGGGCCTTCCCCATCCCGGGCTGCCGCCCGGCCCTGGCCCGGAAATCGCCCGCCGCAACGGGCGTCAGCCGATGAGGGAGCGCCTCGTAGAGGTAGACCCCCTTCTCCAAGCAGACATAGAGGTCGATCTCCTGGGAGTTGCTGGCGGAAGGGGCGGTCCGGCCCGGCTTGCCCATGAGCCCCATTTCGCTCCGGTTGACGCCGAAAGCCGCCCAGAGAAGGTTCGAGAGCGTCTGGAGCGGCAGCGGGTCCGGCCGGATCTCGCGGTTCGTCCGCCGGGCCTTGAGCGCGGCGCGTAAGGACTTTCCGCCTTCCGTCTCGGCTTTGGGAAGTACGATCGGCTCGAGGTCCGTCATCTCCCCCGCATCCGCGAGGCCCATCGCGGCCAGCGCCGCCGCGCCCTTGACGAACGTCCTGCGTTTCATCCTCCCCTCCTTGGGTTCGAGCGCCGCCGGGCGCCCGGCATCTTCCCCCCGGCCGCTCACGCGGCTTGAGAACCCGCGGCGGCCTGGCCCTCTTTCTTCTTCCCCCATCGCTTCCGGAGCCTGTCGAACTCGACGTAGAAGACCGGAGTGACGTAGAGCGTGATGAGCTGGGAGAAGAGCAGCCCGCCGACGACCGCCAGCCCCAGCGGCCGCCGCGATTCGGCGCCGGCGCCGAAGCCGATGGCGATGGGCAGCGTCCCGAGCAGGGCGGCCATGGTCGTCATCATGATCGGCCGGAACCGGATGAGGCAGGCCTCGAAGATGGCGTCCTCGGGCTTTTTCCCTCCCTCCCGCTCCGCGGCCAGGGCGAAGTCGACCATCATGATGCCGTTCTTCTTGACGAGGCCGATGAGCATGATGATGCCGACGAAGGCGTAGATGCTGAGCTCGATCCGGAAGAGGAAGAGCGTGACCAAGGCCCCGAAGCCAGCGAACGGCAGGGCCGAGAGGATCGTCAGCGGATGGATGAAGCTCTCGTAGAGGATGCCCAGGATCATGTAGATGACGACGATCGTCATCAGGAGCAGGAAGCCCAGCCCGCTCATCGACGATTGGAAGGCCTGGGCCGAGCCCTGGAACGAGGTGCTGACGGAGGTCGGGAGGGTCTGCCTCGCCTGACGCGTGATCTGCTCCACAGCGGGCCCCAGGGAAACCCCCGGCCTGAGGTTGAATGAGATGGTGACGGCGGGGATCTGGCCCTGGTGGTTGACGGTCAGGGGGCCGACCGTCGGGACAAGCCGGGCCACGGAGTCGAGCGGCACCAGCCGGCCCGTCGCCGACCGGATGTAGAGCTTGGAGAGCTGGGAGGGGTTGTTCTGGAACTGGGGCAGGAGCTCCATGATGACATAGTACTGGTTGGTCGCCGCGTAAATGGTCGAGACCTGGCGCGAGCCGTAGCTGTAATAGAGCGCGTCCTCGATCTGGTAGGGCGTGACGCCCAGGGCCAGAGCCTTGTCCCGGTCGATGTCGACCGTGACCTCGGGGTTCTTGAGCTGCATGTCGGTCGTCACGTCCTGGAGGATGGGCATGGCCCGCATCTGCGATTCGAGGCGCGCGGCGCTTCCGTAGAGCGTATCGACCTCGGGGCTCTGCAGGGTGAACTGGTAAAGGCTCTTCGTGAACCGGCCGCCGATGGTGATGGGCGGCGGGTTCTGGAGGAAGGTGTTGAGCCCGGTCAGCCGGATGAGCTTCGGCCGGAGGGCCTCGACGACCGCGTCGGCCTTGAGAGCCCGCTCGTTCCGGGGCCTGAGGCGGATGAACATCCGGCCCGAGTTGCTGGCCCCGATCCCGCCGACGGCCGAAACGAAGAACTCGACGTTGGGGTCGGCCTGGACGATCTCGGCTGCCGCCATCTGGTGCTCCGTCATCGCCTTGTAGGAGATGCCCTGGGCGGCTTCCGTGACGCCGACAAGAAAGCCCGAATCCTCGCTCGGCAGGAAACCCTTGGGGATCCTGACGAACAGGACGACGGTCAGGACCAGGATGGCCCCGGAGAAGGCCAGCGTCGTCCGCCGGCGCTTGACGGCCCAGGCCAGCGTCACCCGGTAGAAATCGAGCATGGCCTGGATGGCTTTCTCGGAGGCCCGATAGACGGCGCCGTGCCTTTCTTGTCCGGGGGCCCGGAGGATGCGGCTGGAGAGGGCCGGGGTCAGGGTCAAGGAGACGAAGCCCGAGATCAGGACCGCCGCTCCGATGGTCACGGCGAACTCGTGGAAAAGGCGCCCCAGGATTCCACCCATGAACAGGATGGGGATGAAGACCGCGGCCAGGGACAGGGTCATGGACACGATGGTGAACCCGATCTCCTTGGACCCCTTGAGGGTCGCCTCGAGGGCGGCCTCCCCCATCTCCTGGTGGCGGACGATGTTCTCCAGCATGACGATGGCGTCGTCGACGAGGAAACCGATGGACAGGGTCAGGGCCATGAGGGACAGGTTGTCGAGGCTGTAGCCGAAGAGCTGCATGACGGCGAAGGTGCCGACGATCGAGAAGGGCAGGGCCAGGCTGGGGATGAGCGTCGCCCGGAAGTTCCTCAGGAAGAGGAAGATGACCAGGACGACCAGGATGAGGGCGATGAGGAGCGTCGTCTGGACGTCATTGACCGAGGCCTGGATGGACTCCGAGCGGTCATAAAGGATATTGAAGTCGACCGCAGCCGGGAGGCGCGAGCGGAACATGGGCAGGAGCTTCCTGACGGCCTCGGCAACGGCGACGGTGTTCGTCCCGGGCTGGCGTTGGATGGCCAGCATGACCGCCCGCTGGTGTGATTTGCCCTTGTAGCCCCAGGCGGCGACCTTGTCGTTCTGGACGCTGTCGATGACCCGGCCGAGATCTTTCAGCCGGATGGGCGAGCCATTCCTGTAGGTCACGACGAGGTCGCGGTACTGCGCGGCGTTGTTGAGCTGTCCCGTGGACTGGACAGTAAACGCCTGATTGGGACCATAGAGCGTGCCGGTCGGCAGGTTGACGTTGCCCGCCTGGACGGCCGCGCTGACCTGGTCGAGCCCGATGCCGCGCGAAGCCAGGGCGTCGGGGTCGAGCTGGACACGGACAGCGTAGGTTTGTGACCCGTAGACGGCGACCTGGGAGACACCGGGGACCATCGAGATCCTCTGGGCCATCATCGTCTCGGCGTATTCGTCGACCGTCCACAGGGGCAGGGTCTCCGAGCTCAGGAGGAGGAAGAGGACGGGCGTGTTGGCCGGGTTGACCTTCTGGTAGAACGGCGGCATGGGCATGTTCTGGGGCAGGTATCGCGAGGCGTAGGTGATCTGCTCCTGGACGTCCTGGGCCGCCGCGTCCAGGTTCCGGTCGAGGACGAACTGGAGCGTGATCTGGGTCATGCCGAGCATGTTCGTCGAGGTCATGGTGTCGAGGCCCTGGATCGTCGAGAACTGCTTCTCCAGGGGCGTCGCGATCGTCGCGGCCATCGTCTCGGGGCTCGCCCCGGGCAGCCCGGCCGTGACTTGGATCGTCGGGAAGTCGACGTTGGGAAGGTCGCTCACGGGGAGCATGCGGTAGCCGAGGATCCCGGCGATGAGGAACGCCGCCATGATGAGCGTCGTCATCACCGGCCGGCGGACGAAGATCTCGGAGAAGTTCATGGCGCCCTCCCTCCTAGCGGCCGGGCTTGATCTCGACCCGCGCCCCGGGGGCGAGCCGGAGCTGACCGTCGGTGACGACCCGCTCGCCGGCCTTGAGGCCCTCGGCGATGACGGACTCCTCGCCGCGGGTCCGGCCGACCTTGACCGGCCGCATCTCGGCCGTCATGTCGTCCCTGACGACGTAGACATACTGGCCGGACTGCCCGGTCTGGACGGCCGGGGAAGGCACGACAACGGCGCCCTTCTCGGTCGTCAGCGTCAGCCGGACGTTGAGGAACTGCCCCGGCCAGAGCGCCGAATCGCGGTTGTCGAAGGTCGCCTTGAGCGTGATCATGCCCGTCGTCTGGTCGATGGCGTTGTCCACGAACGTCAGGACGCCGGTGACCGGCGTGTGCCCGTTGTTGTTCGGCACGGCTTCCGTCGCGAGCGGCTCCCGGGCCATGAACTCCTTGACTCGCGGCAGGGTCTGTTCGGGAACGGAGAACGAGACGTAGATCGGGGTCACCTGCTCGATGACGACGGCCGGGTTCGTGTCGTTGGCCTTGATGATGTTGCCCGCGTCGATGAGGAGGCTCCCCGTCCGGCCGTCGATCGGCGAACGGACGGAGGTGTAGTCGAGCTGGAGGCGCGCGTTGGCCACCGCGGCCTCGTCGGACTTGATGGCCGCGATGAGGACGTCCCGGCCGGCGACGGCCGTGTCGTACTGCTGTTTCGTCACGTAGTCCTTCTGGACGAGCTCGGCGTAGCGGGCCACGTCGGCCTGGGCGTTTCGGAGGAGGGCGCGGTCCCTCTCGAGGAGCGACTCCGCCTGCTTGAGGGCGATGTCGAACGGGCGCGGGTCGATGGTGAAGAGGAGGTCCCCCTTCCGGACGGCCTGGCCTTCCTTGAAATGGACGGTCATGACCTCGCCGGAGATCTGGGCCTTGACGGCCACGGTCGAGATGGCCTCGACGCGGCCGACGGCGCTGACGTCGAGCGGCAAGTCCTTGGCCACGACCTGGGCGACGTCGACGGGGCTTCCGGGAAGGGCCCTGCCCGAGCCCTTGGCGCCCTGGGACGAGCAGGCCGCGGTCCCGGCGACCGCGGCGGCGGCGGCGATGGCGACGAGCTTGAAGAGGAGGGTCTTCATGGCCTGTGGTCTCCTTTCTCCGGACTCGCGGGGAGGCCGGGCTTGGCCGGGGCCGGAGGCGCGAGGGCCCCGGTGTCGTGCGTGAACTGGACGAGGGACAGCAGCCAGTCGGACTTGGCCTGGACGAGCTGGACGCGGGCGGCCTCCAGCGCGGATTCGGCCGCAAGCAGGTCCAGGATGCTGCCGACGCCTTCCTTGTACCGCCCTAGGGCGACATCGTAAGAGGCCCGGGCGCTTTCGTTGAGGTCGCCGGCCGTCCGGATCTTCTGTTCCGCGGTCTTGATCCCGTAATAGCTCGTCCAAACCTGGAGGTCGATGCCGCGGGCGAGCGCGGCCGCCTGGTCCCTGGCCTCCTCGGCCTGGGCTTTCGCCGCCAGCACGGAATATTGCTGCAGGCCGAAGAGGAAGGGCAGGCTGACCGAAAGCGAGACCGAATAGAACGGGTTCGAAACGGGGTTCCCTTGGTAATAGACCCTGCCGATGTTGCCGGAGAGCGAGAAGGCCGGGAAGAAGGTCGAGCGGGCCTTCCGGACGCCGGCCTCGGCCTGGGACACCAGGGCCTGCGCGGCCGCCAGGTCGGGCCGCCGGGCCTCGGCCTCCTTGATGCAGAGGGCGACCTGCTTGGTCACGGCCTCGAGCGGCACCGTCTCCGGCAGACGGTCGGAAACGTCGAAGGGGGCGTCGGCGGGGAGGCCCATGGCGTTGGACAGGGCCCCGTGGAGAATCTGGATGAGCCCGCGCGTCGTCACGATCTGGAGGTCGATCGTCGACAGCGCGGTCTTGGCCTGGAGGACGTCGGCGATGGTGGCGACCCCGGCCCGGTGCCGGTCGGCCGCAGCGTCGGCGTTGGCCTGGGCGCCCTTGCGATTCGTTTCCTGGGCCTCGAGCAGGGCCTGGGCCGACAGGTACTGGTAATAGACGGTCTCGATGTCCAGGATGACGTTCTGGAAGATGGCGTTCTGGTTCCAGTTGGCCGCGTCCAGGGCCCGCCGCGCCGCCTGGACGTCGGCTTCACGGCCGCCGAAATTGAAGAGCAGGAGGCTCAGGCTGGCCGTCGGGGTCAGGGTCGACTGGTCGATGATGAACCGGCCGCCGGCGAAGACGGCCTTTTGCTTGGTCGCCGGGACCGACCCGGTGAGCAAGGGAAGGTACTCCCCGAACGACAGGCTCAGGCCCGCCGAAGCGGCGCGGGCCGCGTTCCAGGCGGCCCGGGTCTGGGGATTGTTGGCCAGCCCGACCGTTACGATGTCGCCGAGCGTCCAGGCCCGGCCCGGCGCCCGCAGGTCGTCCGGGATGTTCGGTGCGGGGGCCGGCGTCGCCGCCGGCTTGGCCTCCTTCGCGGGCGGGACCCACGGCTCCGCGGGGGACTCTGCCGTCCGCTTGGTGAGGCTCGTCATCGAGGCGCAGGCGGCCGCCGCGGCCACGATCAGGCCGGCCGCCGCGACCTTGGGCAGGATGCTCCTTGGGCGCGGCCGCGGCGGTCGCGGTCGAGACAACGGCAATAGTCCTGGGATCTCTGGCATCATGGGCCTCCCTATGTCGAGAGCGGAGCTGGCTTCCGGAGCCGCTCCCGCCGGGCCTTCTTGAGGCGCGGTGCGGCCAAGCATAACCCGGACATTATGGCAGGGTGCCGGCGATTATTCAACCCGTCCGCCGGCGGTTGACCCGCCCCGGTTTTGCTGATAACCTTGCTTCAAAGCCGTCCGGAGGGGTCGGGATGGGAACGCGCCGGTTTCCGCGAAGCCTGTGGCACATGTTTCACGTCAGGGCCGGCGAGAAGAAGGTCGCCGTTCTTTTCTTTTCGTACTTCTTCCTCATCGCCGCCGCGGTGACCGTCATCAAGACGCTCCGCACGACGGACTTCCTGGTCAAGATGGGCGTCGGGGCCCTGCCCATCGCCTATCTCCTCGCCGCCGTCGTGACCTGGCTCGTCGTCCTCCTTCACGCCCGGGTCCAGTTCCGGACGTCCCTCCGGGCCGTCGTCACGGGCAGCCTCGTTCTCTTCGGCCTGACGGGGCTGGCCCTGCAATGGGCCCTCGGGACGCGGGCGGGGAAACTGAGCGCGGTCCTGCCGTACGTCTATTGGGTCTGGGCGAGCGTCCTCGTCGTCGCCCTGCTGACTCATTTCTGGATGGCCGCGAGCGAGAGGTTCGACCCGCGGGAAGCCAAGAGGCTCATGGGCTTCCTGTCATGGGGCGGCATTCTCGGCGGTGTCCTGGGCGGGCTCCTCGTCGGCCTCCTCAGCCGGACGCCTGTCAGGGCCTGGCTCCTGCCCTTGGCCTGCGGCCTGCTGTTCGGCGGCGCCGCGGTGGCCAGGGCCGTCTTCGCCCTGCCGCAGAGGGAGCCGGCCGCAACCGAGCGGACGGCAGCCGCGGCGGAAGGCCGCGACGGACGGAAGGCCGGCTTCAAGGACAGCTTCGAGGCCGTCCGGAAAAACAGATTCCTGGCCCCCATCGCCGGCATCGTGGCCGTCGGCGTCGTCGTCTCGACCTGCGTCGAATTCCAATACCTCTCCGCCTCGTTCCTCCGTTTTCGCGGCGACCCGCAGGCCCTTCAGGCCTTCTTCGGCTTCTTCGACGTCGGCCTGACCGTCCTCGCCCTGCTCCCGAACCTGCTCATCGGCGGATATCTGGTGAAGAAGATGAACGCGGCGCGGGTCCTGCTCCTCCCCCCCGGCGTGCTCTTCGCCGCCTCGCTGGCCGTCCTCCGGATGCCGTTCGGGCTGCTCTCAGGGATGCTCATCCGGGCGAGCGACGAGAGCATGGCCTTCGCCGTGAACCAGTCGGTCCGGGAGCTCCTCTACATCCCCGTCCCCGCGAGACTGAGGCATACGGCCAAGCCGTTCATCGAGATGTTCGTCAGCCAGATGGCCAAGGTCGCCGGGGCCATCATCCTCCTCGCCTTCGCCCTGGCCCTGAACATGAGGATCGAGGGTCTCACCCCCAGCTTCGACCCGGTCCTGGCCCGCAAAGTGAGCTGGGTCGTCCTGGCCCTGGTCATTCCGTGGGCCGTCCTGAGCATCAGGGCCGGCAAGGCCTATCTCGAGACCCTGCGCGAGTCCATTCATCCGCTGTGGCCCCGGGCCGACCGCGACCTCGCGGCCAAGGTCGACGTCGATCGGGCCAAGCTCGTCTTCGACACCGTCGACAGCCTGAACACGAGCTCCGCCCTCTACGCTCTCCATCTCTTCGACCTCCTGGCCCGGGACGAGCTCACGCCCGAGGTCCGGAAGATCCTCGCCGAGAGGTCCGGGGAGGTCCGGGCGGCGACCGTCGCGGACCGCTTCGAGGCCGAGGGGTCGGCCCTGTTCCTCGACGCCCTCGACGGATTCCGGCCGGAGACGCTGCTGGCCGAGGTCCCCCTCATCATGTCGTCCGACGAATACCAAAGGGTCATGATGGCGTACTTTCGGAGGATCCGGAAAGCGGGGCCGCGCGCGGAGGTGGAGAAGATGGAGATGGCCAAGGCCATCGGGCTGATGGAGCCGGCGTCCCCGCTGGCCTCCGAGCTCCACATGCTGATCGACGACGAGTCGCCCCGGGTGGCCCGCCTGGCGCTGAAGAGCGCGGCCCGGCTCGGGCGGGAGGACGACATCCCGGCGGTCATCCGGAGGCTCGGCGACCCTGCGACCATGGCCGACGCCGCCGACACCTTGCAGAAGTACGGCGACAGGGTCCTGCCGGCACTAGGAAAAAGGATGAATGACCGGAGCCAGGGCCTGCCAACGAGGGAGGCCGCCGTCGGCGTCTTGGCCCGGATCGGCGCGCCGGGCGCCCTGCGGGCCCTGGCGGAGGAGCTCGAGCATGGGTCGGGCGCGCTCGACCGCGCGGTCATCGACGCCCTGGACCGCCTCCGTTCGGAGGGGGCGGCGATCCCGCTCTCCGCGGCGGCCGCCGGCGGAAAGCTCCGCTCGCTCGCCAGGGATTACTGCCGGACGTACCTCGAGCTGCGGCGCCTGACCCTGGGCGAGGGGACGGCGCCGTCGGGTCACCGCCTGGCCGGGCGCCTGGAGGCGGACCTGGCGGACATCTTCAAGCTGCTGGGCCTGAC